>JAIOPU010000031.1 GCA_021413725.1 Armatimonadota bacterium
TGAGGCTGGGCAACAGGCCCCGTTCACGACGGCAGCTCCCCCAACGGTGACAAACACCGAAGTCTCGGCCAAAGAGTCGCAAGTTCAAATCGGCGTATTCGGGCCAAGCACCACGCTCATGGACCTCGCGAAAGTCTTCCAGAAATTGAAGGTCAGCGCGACGGATATGATCGCGATTCTTGATCAGCTCAAGTCTCAGGGAGCTTTGAAAGCCCGGGTGAAGGTGCTGTAATGGACATCAAAGTCAGCCCCCGTGATACCCGCGCCCTGGACTTCTTGACAAAGCTGGCGAATAAGTCCTCCGGGAAAATCGCGAAAACCGATGACCCGACGATTTTCCAAGCCAAGCTTGGCGAAAAGACGGTCACGCTAAAGCTCAACGATCTCCGCCAGGAAACCGTGACTCAACTCGGCAAGCTGAAAGAGGCGACCGAGCAGCTCGAAGGTGTCCTCGTCAAACAACTTCTCGAAACCATGCAAAAGTCCACCCCGAAGAACCAGTTCGACGGGCCAATGGGCGACTTTGCCAAAGATATGTTCAATCAATCCATGGGCGATGAATCCGGTCGAAAGGGTCTTTTCGGCGTTGGACAAACCGTCTTCTCCCAACTGTCGCGACCCATTCTTAACCAAGAAGTGGCCCGCGCCCGACTCGCTCAGATCAAATCTGGAGACAAATAAATCATGAAAACAAGAGAACTTCAAATCCTATGGTGGGACTGGCTTAGCAGCGCCGAGCGCTTGCTTCGTATCCTCCGCGAACAAACATCCGCCCTCACGGCGAGAGATGTTGACCGCATCGACACAATTCAACCCGAACTCGAACGGCTTCTGGAACACATGAAGCGACTCGACGAAGAAGCGGTGGTCTCGGCGAACAAGCTGGCCGAAATCTTGGGCACAGATACCAAGTTTCGAAGCATTGTCGGGGCGCTCGAAGGAGCCGAAGCACAACAAATCCAAACTCTCGGGGGCCGTGTTGCTGCCGTGAGCAAGAACGTGAAAGAGACGCTCAGCAAAAACCGCGCGCTCATCGAAAACGAGTTGAACTACGTCAACGGAACCCTTGCCCTCATCGCACACACACTCCAAGATGACGAGACAAGCTATAAGTCGAAAGCCCCACGGCGACCGGCTTTAGTGAATCAGGTGGCATAAGAGAGGAGGGAACAACGGAATGCCTAGTTTCTTTCATGGACTAAATCTGGCCTCGCGAGCGTTGCAAACTTTTCAACGCGCGATCGATGTCACGGGTCACAACATCTCGAATGTCAACACTCGTGGATATTCCCGCCAGCAAGTAGATATCAGCACGTCTGACCCCCTCGCCTACTATCAAAACGGCCCACGTACGCTCGGTAATGGCGCGGGTATTTCCTCGATTTCCAGAACCCGTGCTGGATTCCTTGACTCACAAATGAGGAGTGCCGCCTCCGATATGGGCAAAAATGATACCGTTGCAACTGGTCTCGAAGGAATTCTGACCACCTACAACGAACCCAATGAAGGTAGTGTCTCCAAGGCTCTCGGCGGATTTTTCAACGCCTGGAGTGCCCTCGCCTCGAATCCCAACGAAACGGCAAACCGCACTTCGGTGAAGCTCGCCGGCCAGAAGCTCGGCTCCACGATTCGCGGAATGTACAAGGAACTCAAAATCCAAAGCGACAACTCTGCCATTGCGGTGAAGGACACAGTTGCCCAAGTCAACAGTATCTAACCAAATTCGACAGGCCAGCGTAAATGGTGCGGAGCCAAGTGACCTTCTGGACCGACGGGATAATCTTCTCGAGCAACTTTCGGGGCTCGTGAATGTCACAACGCAAGACCAAGCCGACGGAACGGTCAACGTCTTTATGAGCGAAGCAACCCTAGTGGATGGCGCCACCTCGACGGATCTTCCAAGCGGCATCAATGCCGCCGGTCAACTCACTGACGGAACTCACACCTACACCGTCCGGTCGGGGCAACTCGCCGGGCATCTATCAAACACAACCCAAATCAAGACCCAACTCGCCCAGCTTGATACTCTTGCGAACACGATCCGAACGCAAGTGAACGCGATTCACACGACCGGTCTGAACGCTAACGGAACGACTGCGATTAACTTCTTCAACGATGCGCTCCCTGGCGATCCGCAGACTGGAGCTATTGATTTTGACCTCTCGGTCGAGGTCGCATCGGACACCAAGAACATCGCGATCGGCGTGACCGCCGCCGCCGGGGACAACGGCCTTGCCTTGCAAATTTCTGGATTGCGTTCGGTTTCGGTCGCCTCGCTCGGCAACAAGTCAATGCTGGATTATCACAAGGACAATGTGGCTGCCGTCGGAAGTAACCACGCGTACTTTATGAATGCTGCCGATACGCAAGGCGCGATTGCCGAGCAAATTGACAATCAGCGCCAAGCCGTGAGTGGGGTTTCCATCGATGACGAGATGTCGAACATGCTCAAGTACCAGAAGAGTTATCAGGCCGCCGCAAAAATGGTTGGAGTTTTTGACCAAATGGCGCAAGATATCATCGGAATGATCCGATAATAAAGGTTAGGGTGTAAGCATGAGAGTCAGCACATTTCAACAATATAATTCCTATAAGAGCCGCATTGCAAAAACGCAGAGCGATTACTATATGGCCCAGCAGGAAGTCCTGACGGGTAAAAAGCAGAATCTCATGTCCAACGACCCCGCCGGAGCCTCGGCGGTGATTCGCGCGAAGGACTTGTCCGGTGCGCTCAATCAATATAAAACAAACCTCCAAACTGCGAAGGACTTCGCGGGAACAACCGAATCCACGCTTGGCGACATGGGCGACATGATGAAGCAGGTCAACACGCTCTTGCTTCAAGGCGCAAACTCCTCAATGGACCAGAGCGCCAGAACTGCCATTGCGAATCAGATCGGAGATATCCAAAAGCGAATGGTTTCCCTGATGAATACGCAGGGCGCGAGTGCGCAGTACATCTTTGCCGGGCAGAACTCCGGCGTAAAACCCTATTCTCTCAATGCAACTTCAACTGGTCTAGTATTTTCGGGTGACGATTTCGATGCTAACGTGGAAATCGGCCCCGGGGAGCTTTTGGCGGTGAATACCGCCATGTCAACCCAAATGATCGCGGCCTACGACACGATTGAGAAGATCAAGACCGACATGGCAGGCGGAAACATTTCGGCACTCTCCGATGTTGATCTTGGGCTCTTACAGAATTCGATGCAGGTCTTTCGCGAGCAACGCGGGGAAGCGGGCTCAAAACTCCAGCAAATCTCCGCCCTCAGCACCCAGCATCAGCGCAGGATTGATGACCTGAATCAACACATCTCAAACGTCGAAGACGTGGATCTGTCGGAAGCCATCACCAAGATGCAACTCGCCCAGACCTCATATCAAGCCACTTTACAAGTGACCGCTTCAGCATCGAGAATGAGCCTAATGGACTACATTAGGTAAGCCCTACTAGAGCATTTTTGAACCCACGCACCAAAGGTGCATCTCCATATCAGCCTGGGTCGCCAGGCCCAGGAAAAGCCCACCCAAAATCTAAGGGCTGAAGGCCCGCGCTATTCCCACCTCCTCATCAGCGAAATCGCAACTCCGGCCCCGGAATATACGGCCTCCCCACATCGACCCCCAGCTTTACCTTCGCCGTCTTATTCAGCCCCGACACCAAGTCGCTCGCCTCTTGCAGTGCCGCCGGGCTGAAATCTTGCCAGGTTTGCACAAGTTCTGTCCCCTGGTTCACCAAAATCGCACTTCGAGACCGGGTGACTTTATACTTCTTCATCGCATCACCAAACTGGTCTGGGAGGACGGTGACGCCCACTTCCTTCGCCCATCGCCAAGTGGTTTCTTCGTCGGCGAGGAGCAGAGCAATCACATTGACCTTGCCTTCATGGGATCGCTGAAGAATCTTGAGATCGTCCACCGCCGAAGCGCGATCGGGGTCAGATGGGCTTAGAAAGACAGCGACGACGGGTTTTTCCTTGGCCAAATCAAAAAGTGAAAAGTGTTTTCCGTCATACGTTTTGCCCGTAAATCCCGGTGCGAGCTTTGCCGGATCGGGAACTGCTCCGCACCCGGCGAGAATCAGTGCAATGCCTAAAATCTTAAGGTGTTTCATGTTTGATGCTCAAAGCAGTAAATGCCCACCCCGCGATCAGACAAACTCCGCCAATCGGCGTGATTGCACCGAGCCACGAAATGCCCGCTATCGCAATTCCGTATAAGGTCAGACCAAAAATGGCAATTCCCACAATGAAGAGTTTGCCAGCGATCTCCGCTTTTTTGGAATCCAACTGGCCTCCCCCCATCCCCAACGCGAAAAGAGCAACCGCGTGAATCAGGTGATACCGGACGCCCGTTTCGAAAACGGCAAGATGCTCGGGGGTAATTCGAGTTTTTAGCGCATGCGCACCAAACGCCCCTAACATCACCGCAAGCATTGCGAGCCATGCCCCGATCATCGCGTACTTTCGCATAACTCTATTATGGATGGAGTGCGAACCTACGGATTGGGCCAGAAGCGATTTTCCTTGCCCGGCAACCAGAGTTTTGCAAGTACCGACGCCCTGACGTGTCCGTCACCGAACAGCCAGTTGGGATTCATTTCATGGCGGTCTAAGGCGAGATCAAGCGCGGCATTCGCATCTGGACTCGGAGTCAAAGAGGGTGGCCAAACGCCAGGGCCCGTACCCTGCCAAACCCACCAATAGAACATCCACCACGTCTTTGCGGGACGAACTTTGTTGTTTCTCTCTGCAAGTAAGACCCACTCGGCGGGGCGGGTGATCGCCGACTCTTTGAGGTCGTATTCCGACCAACCATTCACAGTGTAACTCGACCGATACTCACGCGCGAGGTCTGGATTCTTAGGATCCTTCGGCCCTACGCTTGGATCCGAAGAACACCGAAAAATTTCGAAGTTCTTGATATAAGGTTGAGTAGTGATCGTCCAATCCCGCTCCGGCGGCCCATCCTGATCCGGGGTCTCAGGGTCCGGCGGTTGACCATCAATCTTCGCCTTGTCATTATCGCATGTGGGGTAGAGTCCATCGCTATCGCCCAGATAGAGCGCAAATCCGGTGCCAATTTGCTTCATGTTGCTCAGGCAACTTGTCTTCTTGGAAGCCGATTTGGCACCTTGGAAGACCGGGAAAAGGATGGCAGCAATGATAGCGATAATCGCGATCACGACGAGCAGTTCGATGAGGGTAAACGCCTTTTTCATTTGCAAGGTTTCTGAGATTACCTTACATTTTTGCTTATCAGGATCTACTTGAAGTCCTCGGCAACGATTCTGTACGCCTCGCGAAAGCTAATCCCTTTTTCCTGAACCAATTCATAAGCCTTCCCCGCCGCGAAAAGCTCCGACGACATCAACTCTCCTGCTTGTTTTACATCAAAGACGATTTCAGGAATCGCGAGGGACATGATTTCCAAGCAATCCAAAGTTTGGTCGATAAGCCGAAAAAGCGGGGCTTTGAGCAATTGCAGGTCTCGGTGGTAACCGCTTGGCATTTTGGTCGTGATCAGAAGGATCGCGTTGAGTTCGGCAATCGCCTGTGCGGAGTGCCCACGGACCAGCTCAAACACATCGGGATTTCGCTTCTGCGGCATGATCGACGACCCTGTCGTGAATGCGTCGGGGAGTTTGACGAGGGCCAATTCTTGGGTTGCGAACAAGCAGAGATCGGAAGAAAGACGCCCAAGGTCTTGCATGATGAGCACGGCGGCGAAAGCGAGCGCGGCCTCGGCTTTACCGCGACTCAATTGCACGGAAGTTACCGGTTCTTGGGATTCTTTGAACCCGAGTGCGGAGGTGGTGTGGTCTCGGTCTAGTTTGAGACTCCCAACCCCATAACCCGCGGCCGACCCCAGCGGATTCAAACTCAAAAACTGCTCCGCTGTGGTCAAGGAATGCAGGCTTTGAACAATCTCTGCCGCAAATCCTTCGGCCCAAAGCGCAACGGAGCTCGGCATGGCCCTTTGCATGTGCGTGTACCCTGGGATGGGCAAATCGCCTTGCTTGGCCGACAATTGCCGCAATCCGTCTGACACGTCCCTAGCGATAGCGCGCAACTCAAGGCAAAACGTGCGAAGGTAGAGCCGAAGAGCTACTAAAACCTGATCATTTCGCGACCGACCAAGATGTATTTTGCCGCCAAGATCACCGAGCATTTCCATCAGGCGGAGTTCTAGGGAGGTATGGCAATCCTCCTCTTCGAGCGTGATGTGCCACTCTCCCCGACTATGCTTCTCTTGAATTTCGGATAGGGCCTCACACAGAGAGTCAGCCTCAAACTGCGTGATATGCCCGCAAGAGGCAAGCATCCGCGCGTGGGCCTGAGACGCCTGGACATCGTACTGTACCAACCTTTCATCGAGCCGAAAGTCCTCGCCCACCGTGAATTTTAGAACCTGCTGGTTCGTGTCAACTCCCTTGTCCCAAAGCCTCCTCATTGGTTTTCTCTCGCAAACTCGGCGATCTGCTTTCGATAAAATTCCGCCCCCGCGATCAGTTCAGATTCCAGCACAAACTCGTTCGCAGTATGCGATCGCTCAGTCTTGCCCGGCCCGCACTTGATCGCGGGAACCCCCTGGAAGAACACCTGATCGGACATGGTTCGGCTTGCAAAAACTCCGCTACCCGGATTCGCCCTCAGCGCAGCCCTGACAATAGCGGCGCCCTCAGGACAGTCATAAGGTTGCAGGCGGATAGATTTTGCATGAAGCTCGCCTTTTACCTGGTTCTGAAGTCTCTCCAATAGCACTGAGTGCGATTCGCCAGGGACAGTGCGGAGGTCGAGAGTCGCCCTTGCCTCGCCCGGCACCTGGTTGCTCGCCTGAGCGCCTTGGAGCTTCGTCGGTTGTAACGTGGTCATTCCGAGCATGGGGTGGGGCTTTCCAAGATCTGCCGCCCGAAGTGCCGCAATATCTTCGGCAAGCAACCAGATCGGGTTGACCGCCCCGAGTTCACTGGCATTGGCCGAATGGCATGCATCCCCCATAGCAGTCAATTCCAGAATCATCAAGCCCTTCTGGGCGATCCCGACTTGCAACTCGGTCGGCTCGCCGACCACCACACCTTGTGGAATCCAACCCTCGCTGTCGCGAAGCCAGGGCCAAGCCACCTCGGTCCCTTTTCCGCCTGTCTCTTCCTCCGGAACAAGCATCAGCGTCACCTCGCACGTGTCTTCGGGAACTGTGAGAAATGCCGCGATCATCGCAGCAACGCTCGCCTTGGCGTCATTGCTCCCGAGTCCAATCACCTTTCCATCCTGAGAGGTTGGCTTCCACGGGTCGGTGTCCCAGCCATCGACGGCGGGAACCGTGTCGAAATGTGAATTCAGCAACAGTCGCGGCCCCGATCCTCGACGCGCGATGACACAATCGCCGAGCCTTGTCACCGTCGCCGGACTTTCTCGGAGCATGGACTCAATGAAGTCAGCAATTTCCTTCTCGCCGTGCGAAACCGAATGAATGCTAACGAGTTTCGCATGAAGGGCAATTAACTCATCGGAATTCAATTCTCTGCCCCTTCGTCATCGTCCCTAGTAATCATTGTCCCGCAACCTTCATTAGTAAATACCTCGGTCAGCAAACTATCGGTATAGCGATAGGAAACGACATGGACACGATTAACGCCGCCATTGAGAGCCTCTGCGATCGCTGTTTTCTTGGGCAACATACCGTCTTTGAGAATGCCCTGCTCTTCCAATTTCTGCAATTCACTAAGATCTGTTTGAGAGATCAAGCTTGTAGGATCACTCGCGTCGCGCAAAACCCCCCTTGCTCCGGTAATCATAACTAACTTCACAGCATTAAGCGCAATTGCGATGGCCGCAGCAACGTGGTCCGCGTTAATGTTTAGAATTTGACCGTTATCATCGGCCGACAAAGGACTTACAATAGGAAGATACCCATCATCCAACAAATCGTTCACAGAATTTACATTGACAGTAAGAATCTTCCCCACAAGCCCGTAATCCACAGTCTCTCCCGAAGCCAGTTTGACCGGTGGCTTTCGCTCAGCCCGGACAAGCCCAGCATCGACGCCGGAAAGTCCAATGGCAGGGATATCGAGTTCACGGCATGTCGAGAGAATTTGGCTTCGCGCAGTTCCATTTAACGCCATAACCATTGCTTCCAGCATCGCCGGGTCGGTGACCCTACGTCCTTCGACAAACGTTGACTGCGCTGAAAGTCGGGTCGCCAATTGCGTAGCCTGAGGGCCACCACCGTGGACCAGAACGACACGAATTCCAAGCTGAGTGAGCACGGAGATTTGCTCCAGAAGTTGCTTGGTATCCGCACCAGACTCCACGGCTTCGCCGCCGCATTTAACAACGAATGTCTTGCCACGAT
>JAIOPU010000017.1 GCA_021413725.1 Armatimonadota bacterium
TTTGGAATCGTCGTAGTTCCTTCCGTGCTACCAAAATCTGGAGTTGTCGTGACCTGATTGATTGGCAATTCAATGTTACGGGTCGTCGCATTGCCAAGAGTGAGTCGCGAAGCATCAGGACCTTCGTAGGTAACCCTTACTGATGTCGGCGTGTTCTGCTTCACGCGGACATTTTTGACATCAAAGAACATCCCATCGGGGATTTTTGCGCCATCTATATCAATGACCAGTCTCTCAGGGTCTTTGAGAGTGAACGAACTGGGCTGAATCGAGAGAGTTGAGTTGACTCGGAGGGTGTCAAAGAGAACCTCGACGTTGCGGATAGCTCCGAGCATTCGATAAATCTTCCGGTTGGGGTCCCAAGCCCCTTCTGCGCCAAGCTGAGTCGCACATTCCGAAAGCGGAATCTTACGATCCGGGGTGAGACGAACGCGTAGAGAGCGCCCATCGGCTTGAATATCGGCCTCGCGCTCAGTGTCGCGCACCTTCCAGCCCCAATTTTCGGCCAGAGAAATAGGAATGAGGCACTCATCGCCATCGCGTTCAACGCGATCGGTGAACGAACCTTGATAGGTGTATACAACGGTGGCCGGGGATCTCTCCGCTTGTACCGCTGTCGCCATCGCCATCCATGGAACCAGAGCGAGCAGTAATTTTTGCATAACTTGGTTTACAGTTTAACTCCCTCAAATCGTTCCCTGTTTCAAATACGGGGGAATTTCCGAAAAAAGGTGGGTAAAAGCGCAAGATTTCGAGGTTTTTGCGATAAAAATGCCCGGTGCGGTGGCACCGGGCACTTTGTCTCTGTGTTTAGGCTTACTTTTCTTCCTTAAACTCAGCGTCGATGACGTCCTCGTTCGCGGCAGCACCCACTCCGGCACCGACCTTCTCACCCTCAGCCTGTGGCTCGGCAGTATTCTCCGTCGGAGTTGTCTGCTTGTAGACCTCTTCCGTGATCTTGTGGAAGTCGGTTTCAAGCTCGCGGGTCGCGGTTTGGATTCGCTCATGGTCGTCGCTAGCAACGGCCTCGCGCAAGGCGCGGACCTTGTCTTCGATATTCGTCTTGTCCGCCTCGGGCACCTTATCCGTATTGTCCCGAAGGAACTTCTCGACTCCGTAGGCAAGTTTATCTGCTTCGTTCTTGACTTCAAGCATCTCTTGGGCTTTCTTGTCCGACTCGGCGTTCATCTCGGCTTCTTGCATCATGCGATCGATTTCGGTTCGATCCAGGTTGCCGGAGCCGGTAATCGTGATCTTCTGCTGATTGCCGGTCGCCTTGTCTTGTGCCGAAACTTGCAGGATTCCGTTCGCGTCAATGTCAAAAGTGACCTCGACCTGGGGAACTCGTGCCGGAGCAGGAGGGATGCCACCGAGGTGGAAGCGTCCAATGCTCTTGTTGTCCTTGGCGAGCGGGCGCTCACCTTGGAGAATGTGGATTTCGACTTCGGGCTGATTGTCCACGGCGGTCGTGTACGTTCGGCTCTTTTTGGTTGGGATCGTCATGTTTCGCTCGACGATCTTGTCAAAGATTCCGCCCTGCGTTTCCACGCCAAGGCTCAGCGGCGTCACGTCGAGGAGAAGGATATCCTTGACTTCGCCACCAAGAATTCCAGCTTGGATTGCCGCACCCACGGCGACGACTTCATCCGGGTTGACGGACTTGTTCGGCTCCTTGTCGGTGAGGGCCTTGACGAGTTCTTGCACCATCGGCATTCGGCTAGAACCGCCAACCATGATGACTTCGTGGAGATCGCTGTTCTTGAGTTTTGCGTCTTCAAGCGCAGTCTGCACCGGAACCTTAACGCGAGCCAAAAGGTCCGCGCAAAGCTCTTCAAATTTTGCTCTAGTCAAAGTCATGACGAGGTGAGCCGGTTGGCCGTCCGTCATCGTGATGAAGGGAAGGTTGATCTCGGTGGAAACCTGTGAGCTGAGCTCGATCTTGGCTTTTTCGCCCGCTTCTCGCAGTCGTTGCAACGCCTGCTTGTCGGCCTTCAGGTCGACGCCTTGGTCCTTCTTAAACTCTTTGGCAAGCCATTCAACGATCTTCGCGTCGAAGTCGTCGCCGCCAAGGTGGCTGTCTCCGGCGGTGGACTTGACTTCAAAAACGCCGTCGCCGACGTCGAGGATGGAGACGTCAAAAGTTCCGCCACCCAAGTCGAAGACCAGGATAGTTTCGTTTGCCTTCTTGTCCAAACCGTACGCGAGGGCAGCGGCGGTGGGCTCGTTGATAATTCTGAGAACCTTTAGACCAGCGATTTCGCCCGCATCCTTGGTCGCTTTTCTTTGCGAGTCGTTGAAGTAGGCAGGAACCGTGATGACGGCTTGGTCAACAAGGGTGCCGAGGTAGCCTTCGGCATCGGACTTCAGCTTTTGAAGAATCATTGCGCTGATTTCTTCCGGTGTGAACTCCTTGTCAGCGGCGGGGATGACGGCAACCACGTTGCCCTTCTTGTCTTCCTTCACCTTATAGCTCACGCGCGATGCCTCGGCGACCACTTCAGAGAATTTATGTCCCATGAAGCGCTTGATACTGCTGACCGTGTTCTCCGGGTTCACGACGGCTTGTCGCTTGGCGGTGACGCCAACCAGTCGCTCGCCGTCTTTTTTGAAGCCGACCACGCTGGGGAGAGTTCGAGTGCCCTCGGCGGTGGAAATAACAACGGGCTCACCGTTTTCCATCACCGCGACCACTGAGTTGGTTGTTCCTAAGTCAATTCCTACTGTTTTACCCATGTTTTTACTGTATATTAGCGTGGGAGCTACAAGAGACTTGAGTCCCACAGACTCACTTATGAATACTAACGTAGATTGTACCCGTTTGGTTCCAAGTCCATAGGACTTTTGGGTGTAAAAAGCAAAAAGCCCGCCCTTTCGGGCGGGCGGCTATAGGAGGTGCTCACGGACCGATCGACTCTGGGTGGGGACCACGCTTGCGTGCACGAGCCCCAGTCGAAAACAGACCTGGCAAATCGCTTTTGGCGCGCGGAAGGAGGAGTCTCGCTTGATCTCGAAACTGCCTAGAAGGCAATCTCGCGATACTCTCGCTCGTCTACGAGGTTAGCTGACGGATTCGGGTCGAAAGTCACCCTAGAGCTTGCGCTCATTCACCCCAGATCAATGGTTCCCCCGCTTTGGGCTTTCACCCAAACTCGACGTCCGCTCGTTTGAGCGACAATAAGTTATACACCACTTTTGCCCAAACTGTTCCTCGTAAAAGGGACATTTTTCATGAATTTTTTGTTAAGGATTCAATTCGATGATGCCCGGAGCCCAATTTAGCTTCGCGAGCATGTCGAGATAGTCTTGCTCGGTGACTTGAGAAACTGGCTTTCCGATGAGCACGACGAGGACGGCCTCCATAACATTAGTCGCAAAGGTCTCCCCGCCGATGAGGGGCGTAGTGGTGATGACTCGTTTGCAACCGGCCTTTTTCAACCACTCTAGGTTTTGTGTTCGGATGCTTTGGGTGATGATGGTTTTGCCTTTTAGATCATCCGGTGCGTACCGCAAGACAAAGAGTGAGTCGCCGCAAATTATAGTCGCGTCGGCCCAGGCTTTGGCGAATTTGGGAGTTCGGGATTCTTGCTTCTCGCCGGTTGGATAGAACCAACTCTGGGGTAGTTTGGTGATGATGGGGAGAATGAGCTTGCCGAGAATGCTCACGCCCTTGTAGCTTTTGATCGGGATCGGTAGACCCATGCCGAACATCAGGTCTCCGTACACCATGTTGGGGCATAGCTCGTCGAGGGCTTGCGCCATTCCGTAACGGTCCACTGCGCTCACGAGAAGAACCTTTTCTTTAGAGAAATCCACAGTGCCTTCGCGCTGGAGACGCCGAATCGCCTCGCGCTCAAGAGTATTTTTGAGGCCGGAACCGTCAAGCACGGGTGTGGTCTTGACGTTACGGATCGCTTTCTGGAGGAGTCTCCACGCGTACTTTTTCTCGCCGACGACGACGTAAATATCGCCACCGCCCAAGCCGAAAGCGTCGACTTTGCCGTCGAGGTCCTCGAACATTTTCTGAAATGCCTTCTCGTCGCCATCGGTGCCAATGCGTTCGATGAGGAATTTTTGACCTAGGATTTCAGTCTCGCTCGACTTGTTTCGCTTGCTGGTTCCGAGGCTGACGGACACGACGCGTTTGACGCTCAAAAGACTGCGATCCCCTCGATTTCAACATCAACTCCACGTGGGAGCCCGGCGACGGCGACGGTGCTCCGAGCGGGTGGGTCGGATTCAAAAAGGGAACCGTAGACTTCGTTCACGGTCGCGAAGTGGTCCATTGAGCTGAGAAAGATTGTTGTTTTGACGAGGTTTGCGGGAGAAAGTCCGGCGGCGGCCAGGACCGCGCGCATATTTGCGATTACTTGCTCCGTCTGGGCTCGGATATCGCCCTGGATGAGGTCTCCGCTCGGGGTAAGCGGGATCTGCCCTGACATAAACAGCAAGGAGCCTTTCACGGCAACTGCTTGGCTGTATGGGCCGATCGCGCCGGGGGCGTCAGTGGTAGAAACGATATTTCTCTCGGGCATGAGGTGATATTACCTAGCTCTCAGATTTGGAAATAAATCAAAAATAGTGTAAACATAGAGAGTGCTTTCAATAATTCTTGCGTTAAAACTGACCCTTGCGGCTACGGACAATGTGCAGGTTCCTACCAGTCATCCCAATAACTTGATTCTTGATTCGAGCCTCGCCAAGATTGCGCTGGGTTATGGGGGAAGGGAACTCCGGGTCTTTCATGAGATTGGTTACTCCGTTTTCTCGTTTGATTCGGACCAAAAGGAACAGATTTACAAGTCGTTGCAGAGTCAATTTGGTACGAGCAAGGTCTGTCTTGACTTGGTGAAACGACCGGCCTTCAACCCGAATGACTTTTACTGGCCCAACATGTATCACCCGCGAGCCGTTCGCGCAGACCTCGCATGGATTTAGGCCTGGGTGCCAATGTCACCGTCGCGGTGATTGACACCGGCGTAAACGTTGCCCACCCCGATCTTGCCGCCAACGTCTGGATTAACCCTGGCGAAATTGCTGGAAACGGTATTGACGACGATTCAAATGGTTACATCGACGACATAAACGGCTATGATTTTGTCGGTAACGACCCGATTGCCAATGACAATTTCGGCCACGGAACTGCGTGCTCGGGGCTAGTTGCAGCGGTTCAGAACAATACAATCGGGGTCACGGGAATCGCTCCCCAAGGAAAGGTGATGGCGCTGAAAGCTGCCACGGACGCGGGCTATTTTTACGATTCAGCGGACATCGCCGCTTACCTGTACGCGGCGAACAACGGGGCGAAAGTACTGTCCATGAGTTACTTTGGCGACGGCATCACCCCGGCAGAAAAGGCTGGAATGGACTACGCGGTCGCGCAAGGAGTTTTGCCGGTTGCTGCGGCGGGAAACGACGCCACGATCTATAGCTACTATCCGGGAGCATACGATAACGTTTTGAGCGTTGCGGCTTTGAATTCCGACCTCAGCAAGGCGGGATTCTCTGATTTTGGAACATGGGTGGATGTGGCATCACCCGGGGTGGGGCTGTACACAATCACCGCCGGAGGCGGTTACACGGGTGGCTTTGCAGGAACGAGCGGGGCTTGCCCGATCGTTGCGGGCCTTGCGACCTATTTGTTCGGGATCAACCCGAGCTTGACCGCCGCCCAGGTTCGTGCAATTATTGAAGACTCGGCGGTGCCGACATTCCAGGCACCCTTTGGTGAGTACACCAACTACGGTCG
The DNA here is from genome assembly GCA_021413725.1 of Armatimonadota bacterium. Taxonomy (GTDB): domain Bacteria; phylum Armatimonadota; class Fimbriimonadia; order Fimbriimonadales; family Fimbriimonadaceae; genus JAEURQ01. Next base: position 5,747 of record JAIOPU010000017.1, read on the forward strand.
AATCGACTGCCGAAAAGCGGCTGAAATGGCATTGAATTTGACTTCCAATCCAGGCAAAACGGCGCTGGCTCGCTACATGACCCCCTACTACGTGCGAGGCGAGAATCGCAGCAAGACCCCCGTTCCTTCAGTAAGAATTCAGGGACGAGGATTCCAGAGCCCGCGAAATCTGGTTGTCAAACAAGGAACCCGAGTCTTCAGCTTGATGGCGCGTACGCGGGATTATGTGGACATTGATTCGAACGGAATCAATCGACTGGCTCCGATTGAGGTTTGGGTGGATGGTAGTTTGGTGAAGCGTTTTGCCTTGCCACAGTCCTCCAAGACCAGCTATCCGATGATCGAGGCCAACGGCACAAACGGGAGTATCGTCAACGGTGGGTTCTTCGCAACTGTCCTCAAGGATCGCTACTCGATGGCGGTCGCTCCCAGTGGGACTCATCACACCATGCGAGGCACTTTCAGGCGGGTGCCGAGCCTTGCGGGAATGACGCTTCACATTCGTCGCCAATACTCTGGAACCGGAACCGGCTCCGAGGTATTGTCGCTGTACGACTGGTCTACGGCATCTTTCCCTTATGGTTCTTTCCGAACATTGGCGACGACTTCAGTGAGCGCCAATGGGTACGTAGATTCTTACATTGCCATCGGCAACGCATCGGGATTGGTTGACCCAGAGGGTACTTTGTATCTGGATCTGAACACGACTTGGACGGGAAGCATATCAGAATTGCAGATTGACCAGTGTGAAATTCTGTCTCCCTAGTAATTTGGCTTATAAAATTAGGGGCTTGGTTTCGAGAGGTAAATGAATACGTATTCTGAACCAGGATCAATTTAGGACTATAGGCCTAATTGCCTGGTGAAATAACGATATCTTGGAACAGCCGCCGAGGGGTTTGAGACTAACTTCTCGGAGCTGGAATGAGTACCCACCCCCGGGATTCAGGAAGGCTCCATCCTCTCCTAACAGCAAATGGGCCCCGGTCGGGCGACCTTCCGGGGTGAGGCATATTCCCGGTCAATTTCCCTGTTTGTACTGCGGGATTTTGAAGCCAAGCGGAAAACGCTTGTTATCCCGAAGGGATTCCACAAACCCAGCCGTGGGTTGAGCGAAGCGACACCCATGGAAAGCAAACCCCAAAGTCCCGATCCCCAAAGGGATCGCACAAACTTATCCTTGTCGCCAGGGCGGGAAAGTGTCCAGGCTTGCCCAAAATTACCTGGGAACAAGTCACAATCATCAGACTTTGTCCGCACTCAAGCAAGTTAAAATTTTCACTGACGGGGCCTGTTCCGGTAATCCTGGCCCTGGCGGCTACGGCACGATCGTCGTCGTGGATGGCGTTGAATCCGAGCTTTCCCAAGGCTACAAGCGCACCACGAATAACCGGATGGAGATTCGCGCGGTCTTGGCTGGCCTAGAATCCCTTCCCGAGCGTTGCGATGTTCAGGTTTTCTCCGATTCCAAGTACGTTGTGGACTCCATCAAGCTCAACTGGGCGAAGGGCTGGAAGGCGAAGGGTTGGCGTCGAGGAACCGGAGAGAAGGCCCTGAATCCTGACCTCTGGGCAAAGATGCTCGACGAGTGCGCCCGTCACAAGGTCACCATGAACTGGGTGAAGGGCCACGCCGGACATCCTGAAAATGAGCGCTGCGACGAACTCGCGGTAGCGGCTTGTTCGAGTCGAGAGCTCTTGGTAGACGAGGGTTTCGAGGGTTAAGGTGGCTCTGGCGTCCCGCCGGATCCTGGAAACGGTGCGTCGTCGGCTCAGATTTGAAGCTGGCTGTTGATCTAGAGCGAGACCCGGCGGGACGCCGGAGCCACCTTGAGAGGTACAACCTTAGGTGAATGTTCACACGCTACGAACCGGCAGAATTTGAGAGTAAATGGCAGGGGCTTTGGAAAGAGGCAGACCTTTTCCGCACCCGAGAGGACGCCGGGCGACCGAAATTCTATGGCCTGGACTTCTTCCCTTATCCCAGCGGTGCCGGGCTCAGCGTAGGGCACTGCCGAAACTATATTCCAACGGACGTTTTGTGCCGGATGAAATTTATGCAGGGCTTCAACGTGTTGCACCCGATGGGGTTTGATGCCTTTGGGCTCCCGGCAGAAAATGAGGCAATCAAACGGCAGAGTCATCCCGCGCCCATGATCGAAAAGTACGGCGAGAACTACCGCCGCCAGATGGACCTGGTGGGGGTCGGCTACGATTGGAGTCGAAGCTTCTACTCCTGCGAGCCGAGCTACTACAAATGGACCCAGTGGATTTTCACTAAGCTCTACGAGAAAGGGCTCGCCTTCCGCAAATCGGCTTCCGTGAACTGGTGTCCCAAAGATAAGACCGTGCTCGCCGACGAGGAAGTTGTTGGCGGAAATTGCGAGCGATGCGGGACTCCGGTCGAGAAAAAATTCATCCCACAGTGGTTTTTCCGAATCACCGATTACGCTCAAAGGCTGATCGACGATCTCGATGATTTGGATTGGCCCGAGGGCATCAAGAATCAGCAACGCAATTGGATCGGGCGGAGCGACGGTGTCGAGTTTGAACTCAAAATCACCGGCCCCGGCATTCCCTTAAAGCCAGAGCCTGTGGACTTGTCATCCGCCGAACCGATTCTTGGACCCCTGACCTTCCGCGTTTTCACAACCAGGATCGACACCATCTTTGGAATGACCTTCTGCGTCCTCGCGCCGGAGCATCCGATTGTTGAGCGACTCTTGAAACTAGCCTCAGACGACCGGCGCACGGCGATGACGACCTATCGTGAGACAGCAAAAGCACTCGGCGAAAGCCAGCGCCAGGTCGAGGGCCGCGAAAAAACCGGCGTCGACACTGGATTTATGGCGATCAATCCGGCAACGGGTAAGGGCGTGCCCCTGTTTCTCGCGGACTACGTTCTAACCGGCTACGGAACCGGCGCGATTATGGCAGTGCCAGGCCACGATCAGAGAGACTTCGACTTTGCGAAGACTCTCGGAGCCGAGGTGGTGGCAGTCATCGCTCCAACCGTGGAGAGCGAGTCCCTAGTCGTTGGGTTGCACGAAAACGGCGAAGCGTTTGAAGCCAAGGATGGCGTTTTGATCAACTCTGGTGAGTACACAGGCAAGACCGTGGCGGTCGCCCAAGCCGAACTCGGCGAGTGGATTGAGGCCCTCGGGATCGGAATCCGAAAAATCAATTACCGACTGCGAGATTGGCTGATTAGCCGCCAGCGGTACTGGGGCTGTCCGATTCCGGTCATCCACGATGCGGATGGTCTTGAAGAACTTGTGCCTCTCGGTCACCTGCCCGTCGAACTACCCGTTGTCGAAAACTATGAGCCCGCCGGAGACGGGACTTCGCCCCTTGCTTCAATCCCAGAATTTGTCAACGTCACCGACAGCAGCGGTCGCTTGGGTCGTCGCGAGACCGACACTATGGGCGGTTTTGCCTGCTCGTCCTGGTACTTCCTGAGGTTCTGCGATCCGCACAATTCGGAGGCAGCGTGGAACCCGGAGAAAGTCAATTATTGGATGCCGGTGGACTGCTATGTTGGCGGTGCGGAGCATGCGGTCATGCACCTCCTGTACGCTCGATTTTGGACCAAGGTACTGTTCGATCTCGGGTTGGTCGCGGCGAAGGAACCCTTCCAGCGCCTGATGAACCAAGGGCAAGTCCTCGGCAACACCCCTTACCGAAAACCTACCGCAAGCGAGACGCTTGGCGTGGGTGAAGAAGGCATTCTGGTTTCATTTGAGGAAGCCGCGACGCTTCCGAAGGAAGACGTGACCTGGAAGTGGGTCCGTATGAGCAAATCCAAGGGAAATGTCGTGACACCCGACGAGGCGGTCGCCGAGTACGGCGCGGATGCGCTGCGAATTTACGAGCTCTTCGTTGCTCCCTTCGACGCGGATGTGCAATGGTCGAACGAAGGGATGCAGGGCTCAGTGCGGTTCCTTTCGCGAGTTTTCAAGCTAGTCTCAGACCACGCGCCAGACTACGATCCAATGTGGGCTTCAAAAATCGGCGATCAAGTCTCGCCCCTGAGACGAGCCACTCACCAACTGATCAAGCGCGTCACGGAGGACGTGGAACGGTTTGCGTTCAACACTTCGATTGCTGGATTTATGATCTATCTAAATACTCTTGCAGACCTGCGGGCGGCGGGAGAGTTGAGCAAGGTGGAGATGTCGGAAGGGGTTGAGTCCATGATATTGCTTCTGGCTCCATTTGCCCCGCATTGCGCGGATGAGCTTTGGGCGGGACTAGGTCAAGAAGGCTTCACTTACTTGTGCGAATGGCCGCAATTTGTGGAAGAATTCACGGTAGAGGATACCGTCACGATTGCAGTCCAGGTGAACGGTAAACTAAGGGATACATTCGAGGTTGGTGCGGGGGTGGCATCAGAGGAACTTGAGAAACTGGCGCTGGCTCTACCCAAGGTGGCAGTGCATACGGAAGGAAAAACAATTCGAAAAGTGATTGTTATTCCAGGAAAATTAGTCAATGTTGTTGCGAACTAAGTTATGGTTAGGCGTAGCGGTTTGTACCGCAATCATACTCGGCGTTGGACTCGTCGCTGGATGTGCGAAACGCGACCCAAACGAGATTCCCGTCATCACCACCGTTGAGGAGTATAACGAGTCGCTCGCAAGGGCAGAGAAGCACTCAAAAGCGCTGCTCGACATCATCGATGCCCAGGATTTGGCGCCAAGTGAGGTCGACAAAGCCGACCTGAAGAAGGCACTTCGAGAATTCGACGGAATGATTGCGTTTGCTCCCACCCGATACCCGGCTTACATTGGTGCGGGAAAAATCTCCCGTGCCCTCGACGATCCAATGGCCGCCAAACGTTACTTTGAGGCGGCGATCTCGAATTTGCCGAGAAATCTAGAGCCGGAAATCAAGTTGCAAGCGGCCGAGTGTTATCACCAGTTGTCGCAAATCCAGCTCGAACTTGGGGATCCTCGCGAGGCGTCCGACGACTCGGATAAGGCAAATGGGCTGGTGCCCAATAGCCCTGCGTACATCACCGGAAAGGCTTCCGTGATGCTGCAAATGAAAGACTACAAAAACGCGCGAAGGCTGATTGACCAGGCGCTAAAACTCGACTCGAATTACCGCCGAGCCCAGCAACTACTCGTTCTTTTGAACTTGGAAAACACCGGTGGGAAGTGACGTCGTATCTCGGATTCAGGCAGTCGGACTGAAAGGAGCCGATGCGCAACTTCTTTTGGCGGTGTGCCTCGCCAAGAATGAAGAGGACATTGACTTTGCCGAAGATCGAGCCCGAGAAGTATTTCGACGAACGCAACTCATCGGGATTGCGGATTTGGCAAAGCTAGATTTCACCAGCAATTCTGAGTTGAGCGAGTTTGAAGTTTTCCGAACTCTCTGCGCCATCGCTCTCGGGCGCAAGGTGGGCTTGGCGGGCAAGAACCCAATTCCAACAACGATTAGCACCGCGGAGGACGCTTGGGCTGCGTTTGCCGACTTGGCGTTTGAGACACGTGAGCACTTCTGTGCATTGTTTCTTGACAGCCGCAACGGGATCATTGCCCGAAAGACCATTCACATTGGGACGTTGAACATGAGCCCGGTGGGAGTTCGGGAGGTTTTCCGCGAGGCGGTGCGAGAAAATGCAAGCACCATCATTGTCGCTCATAACCACCCGAGCGGTGACCCTTCGCCCAGCATGGACGACATTGATGTGACTCACAGACTCGCCGAAGCGGGCGATTTGCTCGACATTGTCCTCCGCGATCACATCATTATCGGGCACGGAAAATTCGTGAGCCTCAAACGCCAGGGCGTGATCTAACATAATGTCCTTGTGAACAATTGGGACGACATGATTTCTGCGCTCAAATCTGAACTTGACGCCACGCATACTGCCCGGGAGGCTGCGCTCGCACTCTCCCGAAAGCTCATTCAGTGCTCCAGCAAGTGCATTAAGCACTGCCACCGGCACCAATTCGCGGAGGCGGCCGCCCTGCTCGAAGAAGCCAAGGCGATCTCTGCCAAATGCCGCGAGAGTGTGAAAGATCACCCTCAAATTCAGCACGGTGGCTTTGTGCAAGACGCCGAAAAGGAAATGGTGGAAGCCGCGTGCGTCCTAGCGATGACCCAGGATGTGCCGCTCCCGACTGCGGCAGAACTAGGAGTTGATGCAGCGAGTTATCTGAACGGAGTCGCCGAAGCGGCGAGCGAGGGCCGACGGTTTCTTTTGGATCAGATGCGGAAGGGAAACATGGCGGACGCCGAGGCCATGCTCGCGCAAATGGAAGCGATCTACGATGATCTCATCGGCTTCGACTACCCAGACGCATTGACAGGCGGATTGCGGCGAACGTGCGATGCGCTCAGGGCGGTCATTGAACGAACTCGTAGCGATTTCGCCATGACCGTGATCCAGCACGACCTTTTAACCGAGCTTAAGAGGCGATAATCGAATGCGCTGCTGCAGGTGCCATAATTACAGAGTTCTTGCATTTTTGAGAACCCCTAGCCTATGAGTAAAACTTGCGCCATCATCATCCCTACGTACAACGAACTTGAGGAATTGCAGAAATGTCTGGCTACTCTTGAGTTTCCGGAGGGGCTGGACATGAAGGTGCTCATCATCAACGCGGGCGACGAAATCAGCTTTCCCGATCGGCCCTACGTCGAGGTGCTCAAAGTACCCTCAGACCACTTCTGGGGAACCTGCATTCGAGTCGGATTCGAAGAAGTGATCAAACGCGGAGGCTTCGACTACGTCATGCTGGCGAACGCGGACACGACATTCCTCCCCGGTTCGATTCAAGGTTTGTTCGACTATGTTAAGGCTCATCCGCGCCATATTGCGGTCTGCCCGGCCTATGATTTGGTTGACGGCAAGCCCGTCATTCACTACTCGGATCAGCTCCAGTGGGGCTTCCTGTATTACGGCAAGATCAATCGCCGCTGGGAAACCCTTTCCGATGCGCCGAAGGAGCCCATCGAGGTGGAACTGGTCGGCGGTCAGGGCGTCATGTTCGAAGCCGATGAACTCGCCAAGTTCCCGATGGACGATAAGCGATTCCCGCAAGCCGCTGGCGACCACGATCTTTGGGTCCGGTTCCGCCAAGCAGGCTACAAACTCATGCTCATTCCAACGACGGGCATCGTCAACGAGCGACCCCTGAGCCAAAAGCGCAAGAAGTCCCTTATGGCGACCCTCTGGTGGAGAATGACCTGCAAGGAGCAAGGCGAAAGCATTTTCGTCATGTGGAACCTGCGCCGCAAGCACCTCTCTCTACCCTCGGCGGTAGTTTCGTTCTTGATCAGCTTCATCGGACGTTGGACGGTTGGCTTGCCCAAGATCATCGGTCGGTCGTAGGAGTAAAACCCTACCTCGCCCATTTATGGGGAGGTCGGTGAGGAACGAACCGGGTGGGGAAATTCGGTTTTCGGGCACAGCCTAGCGCCCACCACCGCCTTTCAACCTCAAAGGGAATCCGCAAACTCTAAGTAGCCCCAATTCTCTGGGATATGCATATCGATTTCGCCCTGCGGTGACCAGACCCAGTTCTCCTCGGGACGGCCCGGAACCTTCACGTAACTGCCGTCCTCCACCGTGCGGTGCCACTGGACTCGTGAGAAATTAATGCGCCAACGGTCACCCGGTTTAGGCGGGACCGGGCAGCTTGAGATTTCGCGCAAGGACCGCCACGGCAGCAAAATCTCCACCGACCACCCTTCGTCAATGTCCGAGGGATCGTTCAAAGTCCCGCGCAAGGACACCGCCGTTTGCAAGCCCTTCACCTCAAAAGAATCGAGGGGTTTGCCTTGCTTTTTGTACGCCTTGGTGAGGAGCAGGTCCCAGGTGGTGTTAAGCGCGTTGATCTCGAGCTCCAAGTAGAGCTCGCCGTCATCGTCGGGGTCGAGGAAGACCTCGAAGTCGTTTTCATGGAAGATGACGCTGTCGTGTTCGGTCTGGGTCGCCCACAGATGAGGCTCTTCCATTTCCGCGCCGATCCAGAGGCCGTGCTCGTTCCAGAACATCTTCATTCTGGTTCGAAAGGCGGGTTTGGGCTGGGAGTCGCCCTGGATATCGACAAAATCATCCGACCAAGGCGCAAGAACCCAAGGCTCGCGGTTGAGATCGCCGGTTACGACGGGTTCGCACGAAACCAACGGGCAAACGTAGGTCTCGGCCAAGATTAGCTCTTGCGAATCTCGTCCGAGTCGTCCTTCGGAAGGCTGGCATTCATCGAGGACTCAAGGTCCCGCTTGCCCTCTTCCAATCCCGCCTTCAACTCGCCGACGCCCTTTCCAAGCCCACGCATCAGCTGCGGAATCTTGGCACCGCCAAAAAGCAGGAGGATGATCAGAACGATCACCACCAGCTCAGGGGTTCCGAGTCCGAGAAGCGCGAGCGAAGAAGTGAATACCATACTCAGAGTATTACTCAAAAATTGCCCCCAATGTTCAGCGTAGCCGCATTACTTGGTCTCGTCGGCTTTGATTTCCGGCTCTGATTTGGAACTCGTTTTGACGTTGATTCCGCCCTTCAAGTTGATGTCGACCGGCTTACCGTCCATCATCGCCACGCCCTCAAGTCCAATCGTAAACCATCCACGGTGCTTTTCACCGAGGATCATCGGCGATTTCAACTTGTCTTGCTCAGTAAAAGGTGCAGCGTTGTTCACCTTCGGGGTGGGAACTT
>JAIOPU010000018.1 GCA_021413725.1 Armatimonadota bacterium
GAAAAGACCATTGCAATTGATCCTGGCTTTTCGATGAAAGTGCTTAAACTCGCGAACAGCTCAGCTTACGGATTGCCGCGGCCGGTGAGTTCAATCAAGGAGGCGGTTGCGTTCCTCGGAACCCGTGGCATTCGAGAGCTTGCCATGGCCGCTGGCGTGTTTGACTTTTTCTTGGGAAAGACTGATAGCGAATCTATGCGGAGAAGGTCGTGGTGGCGCCATTCGCTCGATACGGCATTTTGCGCTCGGCATATCGCGCGCCGATTTCCGGGTCGGCTCAATGTTGATGAGGCGTACACCTGTAGCCTTCTGCACCTACTTGGCAAGACAGTCATGGATCGCGTTAACTCGGCGAACTACGCAACCGTTATGGAAATGATTGGGGCGGGCAAAACTGATCTTGAGGCGGAGCGGGAGATGTTTGGATGTACGCACGTGGAAGTTGCCATGGCGGTCACGGAAGGCTGGGGATTGCCCCACGACTTAGTTCAGGGCCTGAACTATATTGAGGCACCGGGCGACGACATTCTCAAACCCGTGAATGCGGCGGTTGTTGCGGTGAGTCACCTGATGGCTCGACACGTTGTTGCCGGCGTGAGTGTCTCCGATCAGCGGAAACTCTACGAAGCCTATCCACGTTGGGCACTCGACCTCCTCAATCTCGACGACTTAAAGCTCCAGATTCTTGTTCTGGAGGGTGAGCAAGCAATTGCCACCGCTCAGGAAGCAGCATAAACACAAATAGGAAATTGCAATGTCAGACTTTAAATGGGATAATATTTTGAATCCAGGGAACACCTCTGGTGACATGGAAAATGTGCACATCGACCCCCGCAGCGGCGAGGCGGTGAGCAAGCCGGCAGAATCGCGTCAGCGACAACTTGAAGACTTACTGAGTCAAATTCCAGAAGTCGGTTCTCGCACCTTGGATGGCGACGAGCCGCCGCCTCACGTAGATATCACGAATTTTATACCGCAAACCACGCCCGATGGCGTGATTGCGCCACCTCCTGTGTTGGAGTCCGACGTCACCCAATCCTCGGTTTTGGATGAATTGGAAGCCACGTTACACATTAACGGGTCAGAGTCGGCACAGAACAAGGAAGCCCTACTCGCGGACCTCAAGGCTCAACTGCAAACTGAGAGTCCTGCGGATCCGTTCAACACACCTGACTCCACGAATGCCGTGACAGAGTCCGTGCAGCAAGAATCAGCCGCAGAAATTGCGCGCCGGAAGCTGACTGAAGTTCAGGTGAGCCGGGCGGATGTTTTCGTGCCCGACAAAGACAAAACGCAATTCTCCGAAGCTGATGAGCTGAGTGAAAAGCCATTTGTTAGTATTTCACCGAACGCGCCAACAGTCCAGAATTTTCACATTGACGACGTGCTGAAAATGGCGGTTGAAAAGAAAGCGAGTGATATCCACTTCACCGTTGGCTTACCCCCGATGGCTCGAGTTGATGGCGAAATTATCCCTCTCGACTTCCAGCCATTGCGTCCCAGCGATACCCGGCGACTCGTATACGATGTCGTCTCGGATGAAAATCTGGAAAAATTCGAGCGAACACACGAACTGGACTTCGGTTACACGGTCAAGGGCATCGCTCGTTTCCGATTTAATGTTTATATGCAACGGGGAAGTGTAGCTGCCGCAATGCGCTACATTCCCAACAAGATTCCGTCATTCGAGAGTCTGTATCTTCCCCCGGTTATTCGAGAACTATCGAAGCGAACGTCGGGCCTCGTCTTGGTTACCGGACCAACTGGTTCTGGAAAGACAACGACCATCGCCTCGATGATCGACGATATCAACGAGAATATGAACGCACATATTCTCACCATCGAAGACCCGATTGAATACCTGCATCGCCACAAGCGGTGCATGGTCAACCAACGAGAAATGCACTCCGATACGCTGTCGTTCCACGGCGCGCTTCGTGCGATTCTTCGTGAAGACCCTGACATCATCCTCGTCGGTGAACTTCGAGACCACGAAACGATTGAAGCCGCTTTGACGCTCGCGGAAACCGGTCACCTGGTATTTGGTACGCTCCACACCCGGAACGCTCCAGCGACTATTGACCGAATCATTGACGTCTTTGCGGCGGACCAGCAGGATCAAATTCGCGTTCTCTTGGGCAACACGATTGAAGCAATCATCTGTCAGCAGCTTCTGCCTCGGCAGGGCGGTGGACGACGTGCGGCAATTGAAATTATGACGGGTACGGCTGCGGTTAAGAACCTGATTCGAGAAGGAAAAACCCACCAAATGTATTCGGTTATTGAGACATCGAAGAATCAGGGAATGCAGACGATGGACGGCTCGCTTGCCGAGCTTTACAAGACGGGGAATTGCTCCTACGAGGATTGCGTGATGCGGTCGGTGGACAAGGAGAGCTTCGCTCGCCTCGCCAAAACTGCGGCGTAGAGGGGTTTGCGTTTAGCATCTGGGGGCAATTTGGGCTAGACCCAAATTGCCCCTCTTTCTTGGTAAACCACCTTGGGCTAATTTTCGAATTTGGTCGGGATGACAGGATTTGAACCTGCGACCTCTGCGTTCCGAACACAGCGCTCTACCAAGCTGAGCCACATCCCGATGATTAAAAATATACCCTAGTGTTCTGATGCATAAAACGCCGACAGCGCGTACGGAAGGTCTCAATCCAGTTGCCCGGTCAGTGCGAGATCGGCGGTACTCGGGAACTCGAATGAGCCGTTTCCGGCAGGTGTATACCCCCAGGTTCCAGTGAGGTTTCCAGACTGGTCGATTTGACCATTGAGGAAGGTGGTTCCATCGTTGTAGCCGAGAGAGCAACCTCGAACCGTTTCGCCGGTCCAGGTCGCAGCGGGTAGTACAATACCGGAGGTTTGCGGCAGATCGTAGGTTCCAGTGAGCGAATGGTCGGGCTTGAAGGTGAGGTGAAAAGCGATTGGGCCTGGACTGCCCGGTCCGCTGACCCCGGGGATGGCCCGCATGGTGTAGGTTCCCGCCCAGTTGCCGATTACGTCCAGAACGGGGTCAATCGGAGGAGTCGCCCCAGTTCCCCCGCACCCTAACAAACCAAAATTCGCTACGCAAAGCAACGCGATAACTGGAACCCAATTTGATTGTGCCATAGCCAATTATAGCGAAATGTTTATTGAGAGAGCCCTTCGACTGTTACTTTGCTTCCTTGTTTGGCACCGTAACGGATTTGGAGTTTCGTGCCGTCGAGGATCGGAATGAGTGGTTCAAGTTTCGTGTAGCGGTCGGTGATGGACCTTTGGGTTTGAGAGAAAGCGGGTGCCGTAAGGTCGAGTAGGATGAAACCATGACGTCGAACGATTTGGGTAGTTTAGTCCCATGGCAGCAATTCGCGTTGAACTCTTAACGTATGGGTCCTCCGTGTACGAATTGGCAGTCCAGCTGCGCTACGAAGTCCTGCGGCAACCTTTGGGGCTGGTGCTTGACCCTGCCGATATGGCAACAGACTCTGAGGAAGCGATGTTTGGCGCGTTTTTGAAGCATGACTTGGTGGGTTGCTTGCACCTTCGAACGCTAAACGCGGAGCAGGTTAAGATGCGGCAGGTCGCGGTCAAAGCTGATCTGAGGGGACAAGGGGTGGGGGCTCTGATGGTGAAAGCCAGCGAGATGTGGGCGGCAGAGAATGGCTTTCGGGAGATCGTCCTCAACGCAAGGGCAGTCGTAATCCCGTTTTACTTGGGGCTGGGCTACGAGGCCTTTGGGGGGCCATTTGAAGAGGTTGGAATTCCGCACCGTGCGATGAGGAAAAAACTCATTTGACCGTGATTTTAGTGATTTCCGGCACGATTTCTTTCAAGACCTCGACGACGCCTTTTTGAATTGTGATCTTGGAAATTGGGCAAAAAGAGCAAGTGCCTTTGAGTCGGATGATCACCTCGCCGTGTTCGGTCACTTCCAAAAGAGTAATTCCGCCCCCGTGGGACTTGGCGTACGCTTGGACCTCAATAAGAGCGTCCGCGACTCGTAACTCCAAGGGCGAAGCGAGTATTTCGTCGGTTGGATTGCGCTTTCGCTTGAAGAACATTAGGTTAAGTTACTCCTAATCGGGCATGAAAATTTGAATTGTGCACCTCTTTTGCCCCCACGTGCGTCCAAGCCTTTGAGTTTTTCTAAACTTGGTGTACAACATATTATGTCAAATCCGACGCGAAGTTCTGATGTGGTTGAGAATTTTGCCACCGATGCCCTGATCTATGGCATTTGTGGCCTCGTAACTTTCGTGGTTGGCGCGGTTTTCTATTACTACATGCGTTGAGTGTCATCGAATGATCCCGGTGCAGGATGGCAAGATTCTGGCCGTTCAGCAGGTTCGGTGTGGATTTTGCAACCACTTGAATTATTACAACGAGACCTCCGTCGGACTCATTTGCGAGGAATGTGACCGTGAAATTCCGATCGCCACCGTAGACGGGCAGCTTGCGCCCAAGTCATTTCACATGTTCACTCGTCATGACGATGACAAGTATTACGACCTGGTCCTCTTGGAAGCGGGCAAGAAGACCGAAGAAGTCATCAGTTGCCTGCAGCACATGCTCGCGCTCAATCGTAACCAGGTCAAGCAGATGCTTGACGAGCTGCCGGTAACTCTGTTGACTGGTATCAACAAGATGAAAGCCGACATGCTCAACGCGCAACTGAGCGCCCACGATGCCGTCGGGCAGGTTGCAGAATCCAAGGAACAGGGCTAGTCCTAGGACGAGCCCAAGCCCTTTTGGGGTATCTTTGTCGAAATGTGGGAGTCCAGATTGATCTGGACTCTCGTATTATCCTGCTATGGGAGTTCTCTCAAAACTATGTCTTTGATATCAAACTGGTTCCGCTCAACAATCGGACGGACCAACCGGGCGGCTTTCGCGCTTTTGGTGATGATCCTTGCGATCCTCCCGAGTGCGGCGTTAGCGTCTGGGGCCGAAGCAAGCGTTAAGCTTGATTTCACCGCGTCCGATATGAATTATCTCTACGCTTCTGGCGTTATGGGGTTAATCGCAATTGTGTACGGATTTATGATCCGAGCCAAGTTGCTGAAGCAATCCCCTGGCGACGAGGCGATGCAGTCTGTCGGTGGAGCAATCCGCGAAGGCGCGATGGCTTACCTGAAGAAGCAATTCTCGACGATGTTGATCTTCGTTGTCATTGTTGCTGTGGCCCTATTCGCCGCCTACCAAGGCAC
>JAIOPU010000019.1 GCA_021413725.1 Armatimonadota bacterium
CTTGATGTCGCCGGGACTATCAATGGTGAAAGTGCGACGGGTGCTGGACAATTCCTGACCGGAAACAAGGACAACCTGAAAACCGAAGGATTACAAATTCAGTACACCGGAACTGCGACCGGAAATGTTGGATCGATCCAATACACACGAGGCGCGGCCGCGCTCATGACCGACCGGCTGAATTCCTATACGCTTACCAAAACGGGTGTGCTTTCGGCCAACGACGGCTCACTTCAGGAGCAGTATGATGATTTTACATCTCAGATCGCCGACTTTAGAGCGCGGGTCAGTTCCAAGGAGCAGTCGATTCGGGCAAAATTCCAAGTGATGGAAGCCGCAATTCAACGCTCCCAGGCGCAGGGGTCGCAATTGTCGGCGATGTTCGCTCAACAAGCCAAGAACTAAGCTAGAAAGTCGATTCTGCCAGGCCGCACCAGTCCTCTTGCCGAAGCTGGTGCGGCCTTATGGTTTCTGAAAGTTGCCGGGCTTCGATGGCAACCAGCGCCCGGTCGCGGGATCCAAGGAGGAGCGTCAGGTTGTTGGCGAGAGTCTTTCGTGGTTGCGTGAATCCGGCTCGAATCACACGTAAAAGGTGTTCCAGGTGATCGTCCGAGAACTCAGATGTCTTCGGAGTAAGGACAAGAACCAGGCTCTCGACTCTAGGCGGCGGGAAAAATGCTCCGGGAGGAGCTTTGATCAACTTGCGGACTTCGAAGAGAAGTTGCATCACCACCGAAAGCGCGCCTCTGCCGGAGTCTCCTGCCGGGGCGAGGATTTTTTCGGCAACTTCCTTTTGCATCATGAGAACTGCTTTCTCATACAGAAAGCGATTCGTCGTAAACCGATCCAGCAGCGGTCCCGTGATGTTGTAGGGCATGTTAGAAACGAGCACGCGGGGTTCGGGTAACGATAGGAAAATGGGCGCGAGATCAATCTCCAGCGCATCTTGGTGACGAACTTCGGCCAACGGAGCTGACTCGCCTAAAGCGGATACGGCAATAGAATCAACTTCAAGGGCCAGCACTTTCGCGACCAAAGACAAGGGATGAGTAAGAACGCCCGGCCCCGGCCCGACTTCAAGAATTCCTGGAAAACCTGATGCTTCTGCAACAATCGCCTTCACGACTTTCTCTGAGACGAGAAAGTGTTGCCCCCATTTCTTATGGGGTGAAAGACCGTGACGCTCAAGGAGAGCCTTGAGCGTCACGGGATCAGTAAGATTCACTGAGGATTATCGCTTTGACAGAATATGCACACGCACTTTTCTGCGACCGAAGTTGTAAATGGCTCGCTTATCGAGCATACAGAGATCAATCTTATTGCCCTTGATAGCTCCGCCAGTATCCGCCGCGATGGCGAAACCGTAGCCTTCCACAAAAACCATTGTTCCAAGTTTGATGACCCTAGGGTCAACTGCAACAACGCCAAACTTTGCAGATATGCCTGTTGCTGTAGAACCAGTCGAGCTACCTTCGTAAGGGTGATACGCCGTCGCCTCCATCACAACTACCTTTGACCGGGTGTAACCACCGCGGTTACTGTTTGTGTAGCCGGCGCTTCCGATTGCTATGATTTCCGCCACCGGTTCTGACCGGGTTGTCGAAACTAGTCGCTTTGATACGGCCTTTCCAAACTTTGTGATGACCTCGTAGGTCCGTAAAACGGTGCCCGGAGTTCCTTTTTTCTTCGTGACCATTCGGCCCTTGCCGACGTCACGACTGAGTTCATATTTTGTTGGGAACGGAATCGATTTCGACTCTGTCTTCTGTTCAGTTTTGATCTCTTGGGAGCCTTTGCCCCACACCAGATTTGTGCTTAACAAGGCGCACAACACGCCTACAATTTTGCCTAGTCGCATTTGGTGATTACCTCCTACTGCGTTTTACGCGAACGGCAAGTATACCCCAAAAGGCAGACCCCCGCAAAGATACGGATACCCAGTTGAATCTGGGCACGTAATAATTATCGGCAGAAACTGTGGGAAAGGTCAGCTAATTCGATTAACGTCGAGTAGTTTCCAAAGTGATGGGGATCTTTGTGATCGGGCACGGATTACCTTCGCTGGATGTCAAAAGGGCCCTCCCATCCGTCGAATAGCAAATGGCCTCACCCTGCCCTTCCGCGCGAGTGGTGACCCGCATCGGCTTCGCCCGCTCCATCCAGCGATCAAAGTTCTTGGGGTCTGCCAGGAATTCAAAGGCACCAAAGTACGTTCGGATGACGACGTGGCGTCCATCGGGAGCGATTGAGCCACCCGTCGTGCGTGCCGACGTCGGAACAATCGACCCGAAGGTAAACGAACCCATTCTTTTTAGCACGAACGTTCCGGAAGCAGAAGGCTTAGGAAGCTTGTAAATGATCGAAGGACCATCCGCCTTGGTGACAAGCCAGATATCTCCGGTCTTCGGATGCACCATCAGGGTTTCACAGTTTTTCGGCCCATCGGGGTAAGTGACCGTGTAAGTCTCGAAGTTGGACAGTGTTGCACCGCCCGTTGTTGGCTCTTGAACTTTATAAATCTTTATGGAGTTTCGATTCGAATTGTTGTCACCGATGTCCCCAAGGTAAACATATGAGTTTCCGCCAAAGGTGGCAGAGTCCATATCTTCCCAGTCGGTTGCAGTCACCCCTTGAAGTGAGTACGCCGCAAGAACCACCCCGGTTAGGTCGAACTTGAAAAACCGGGCGGTATCACCGCTATCGTTGTGGGTGTAGTATTTTCCTGGTTGAAGAAAACTAGGTGCAAGCCCGGAACTTTCATTAATCGCGGTCGTGGCGAGGTCGCAGACCTTCACCGCAGTCCCGAACGAGCGCGTGGTAACCGGCTGGCTCAAATTCGCGAAGGCGATGAGAGCGAGAAGAGTTTTCATCCTATAGTTGTACCTTTGTCACTCTTTTTGAATTGTTAAGGGAAGCCCCCCGCCGAAGGTTATCTACGAAAAGGTGTTGCTGAGCAAATCCTGCGACGACGCCAAAACGGCCTCGAAGCCGATCCCCGATCTCTCGATATCGCTTCGCGCTGAGCGCAAGAGAGCCCCATTCGGGGAACAGATAGCGGACCGAGGCTTGCCACAGATGCGTGTCGACAGGGACCGCCTCCGTGTGGTGAAGAGCGTAGAGCGCGATGCAATCGGCTAATTTGGGACCGACGCCGCTGAGTTCAAGAAGCCCCCCAACTGCATCCTCATAAGGACCCCCCGCAAGTTCACGCAGCCACTTTTTTCCGCCTAGTTTCAGGATTTCGTCGGCAACCCGGGGAATCGTTCGGGCGCGGTAACCAAACCCCTGGCTCCGCAATTCGAGTTCGGTGACGTCGCTGAGTCGCTCCAAACTTGGGAATTTGGTTGGAGTCCAGCCAATACGTGACTCGCAAATCGGTTGGCCATACCGAGCCAAGCTATTCACCATCGTCGTGATTCTCGCAATGTGATTATTGGACGTGCAAAGAAAGGAAAAGAGTGTTTCGACCGCACACTCGGGATGAATCAACCTTAGCCCAGGGGTGAGAATAGAGCCCACCAAGGGGTCTTGCCGGAGAGCTTCGATGGCGCTCGTGTGGGACGCGTTGATGCGAAAAAGAGTGTTGAATTCTTCGTTGGTCGCGTTGGATGTAACCCGGTAACCGTCGGTCGAGTCTTGGACTTCAAACCAGTGAGATCCGCTGACTCCTCGCCAAATTCCATCCAGCGCCCACCGAAAAGTCTGTCCACTCGTCACGCAAAGTGGCAGGTCAAAGTCCGCTTTCGAGATCAAATAGGACTCAACTGCCATCTTTGACCATTTCCAAAAACTCGTCTTCGGTGAGGACCTTGATCCCGAGTTGCTCGGCTTTCGCGAGTTTGCTGCCTGCGCCGAGGCCGGCGACGACGAATGTCGTTTTGGCGCTCACAGACCCGGCAGACTTTCCGCCCAGTCCATCCACCATCTCTTCTGCCTCGGGTCTCGTGAACTGCTCCAA
>JAIOPU010000020.1 GCA_021413725.1 Armatimonadota bacterium
AGGGACAGTGACGATCAACCCGGCCACGGTGCCGACGATCAATGTCGGCGGAATTGATTTTGCGGTCACGGGTTACACCATCGCGACGGCGGCTTCGAAGTCGCTCACCTTCGCCACGAACTCCAATGTTTCAGTTGCTTCTGGCACCACTGCCAATATCAGTGGTGTTATCAGCGGGGCGAATGGCTTCAATAAGATCATTCTGGGTGAACTCGTCCTCTCTGGCACGAACACGTATGCTGGCGCGACGACCGTAACCAGCGGCAAGTTGTCAGTGAACGGATCGACGGCGGCCGGTAGTGCCGTGACTGTGAACACGGGCGCCCGCTTGGGCGGAACAGGGACAGTCAACGGCCTGGTGACGACTGCGGGGACAGGTGGCATTGATGCGGGTCTGACAGGCGCCACTGCTGGCACTTTGCTGGTCACCAATGCGTTGACCTTGGCAAATACTTCCACCTTCGCAGCGCAACTGGGCGGCACAGCCGCCGGTGATGGCGTCGGCTTCTACGACCGGGTAACCGCGGGCAGTTCCGTCGTGCTGGGAGGCGCAACATTGGATGTGACGCTCAATGGTTTCTTGCCAGCCGTAAATGATCAGTTCATCATCATTGACAAGACGAGCCCCGGCGCGGTTACTGGCACTTTCAATGCACTCGCCGAAGGGCAACAGTTTGTCGTTAGTGGAACGACCTTTCAGATCTCGTACGTCGGCGGCGACGGCAACGATGTCGTGCTCACGGCCATCACCGCGGCATCGAATTCCGCTCCGACAGCATTGAATCTCTCGCCGACAACCATCGCGGAAAATGCCGGGCCCAACGCAACCGTAGGTACGTTCACGACAACGGACCCTAACAGTGGCGATACTTTCACGTATACGCTGGTGACGGGAGCAGGCAGCACGGACAACGCGCTGTTCAATATCAGCGGCAACACGCTGCGAGCCACCAATAGCCTGGACTTCGAGACTCAGCAGGCATATAGCATTCGTGCTCGCACGACCGACGCCGGTGGTCAATTCGTCGAGAACATCTTCACGATCACCGCGACCGATGTAACGGAGTTTGGCGTCACGATTACCCCGACAACGGGGTTGATCACAACCGAAGCAGGTGGCACGGCAACGTTCACGATCGTGCTTAACACGCAGCCGACGGCGAATGTCACTATTCCCCTCTCCAGCAGCGATACGACCGAGGGAAGCGTCTCGCCGACGAGCGTGACCTTCACCCCTGCGAATTGGAACACGCCGCAGACCGTGACAGTTACCGGCGCGGATGATGTGATTGTGGATGGCGCGGTTGCTTATTCCGTCATTACCGGAGCAGCGACTAGTGCGGACGTTAATTACAACGGCTTCAATGCAGTGGATGTCGCGGTCTCCAACTCCGACAACGATGCAGCTGGCATCACGGTGATTCCGACCACGGGCTTAACGACGACCGAAGCAGGTGGCACGGCGACTTTCACCATCGTGCTCAACATGCAGCCGACCGGAAGCGTCACGATTCCGCTCTCCAGCAGCGACACCACCGAAGGCAACGTTACGCCAACCAGTGTGACCTTCACCACGGCGAACTGGAACGTCGCGCAGACTGTGACAGTCACGGGCGTGGATGACGCGATCATGGACGGTTCGATCGCTTACACGGTAGTCACCAGTGCTGCGACGAGCACCGACGTCGCCTACAGCGGTCTCAATGCAGCCGATGTGTCGGTTTCGAATACTGACAACGAGACGGTTACTTCCGCCGGCATCACCGTCACCCCAACCACAGGTTTGACGACGACCGAAGCTGGCGGCACGGCAACCTTTACCATCGTTCTCAATACGCAGCCGACGGCCAGTGTGACGATTCCGCTTTCCAGCAGCGACGCGACGGAAGGTAGTGTCTCGCCG
>JAIOPU010000104.1 GCA_021413725.1 Armatimonadota bacterium
TAGTGAGGTGAATCGTCTGGAAACGTGTAATCCATGATTGTTCTTACCACGTGCGCATCTACGTCATCCTTTAACAGCCCCCTCTCATTTAATCGAATATCAAATTCGTGGTATGGTGCATTGAAAAACCACTGCGAAGTACCCAGCCAGCAATCTGCAACTGTGAACCCCAGCATGGGCCAATCCGCTTCTACCAACTGCGGATCCGCTCCTCCGTAAATTTGAACGGCGTCTGCTACGTCGAACCCGGCGATGGCGTCTGCTGTCGCTAATTGTCTCCCAACCCATAAAGAGCGAAGAAAGGTAGTTGCATTGGGGACTGCCAAGGCAACAATTTCCTTCTCTGGTGCTTTATCCGCTGCAGAAGCAAGGTTTCGGAATATTCCACTTAGAATGGATGTGGGGTCTGGCGAATTGAGACCTCCGCTCAGCATCATGTATTTGGGCCAGTCCAGCGGTTGTTCTGAATTCGGAAATAAGGGAAAACCAATGCACTCGCGATAAGTTTTAGTTTGATTTTGCATCGTCAGAAAAACCTCATTAACATAATATAGACGCATTCTTGGGCTCAGCGCTCCGGGAGGCAATCCTTGCAAAGTCAGTTCCAGGACAATATCCATTCTCGTACAATCGCCTGGAAAGTTCGCACCTCAAGTTACGCAGTGCTCGTGCCGGGGGGCTGTTCCTTGTTCGAGACCATTGCAGCCGGGAATGTTTGTCGCGGAGCGACTACATAAGTCAATGTAACTGAATTGCCGTTCCGGTGAGATTTCAGCAGCCGGGCGTTGAGACCTTGCTTGCGAGGGCGACACCCCCGGAACGCTCCCAATCCCCGCACCCTGGAGGAGTGCAACATTCCTCTTGCAACCCAAGACCTTGCCCAAAGATCAAATTTCCTGCAAATTCTCGTACAATGGCAACCATTTCAGCCGGGTACATTGTATAACTGAATACATCATGATTTCAGCCCTTGCGGAAGACCACTGTCGAAGTCAATCAGGGTTGCCAGCAGTGTTGCATCGCTGGAGGACTTCAATTGGTAAACCGCGTAAGACTGCCACGGAATTGCAACAAATCCAGCCGAGGGTTGAGACCTCGCTTGCGAGGGCCACACCCCCGGAACGCTCCCAATCCCCTGGTGAACGAATGAAGCCGTTAGCTAAAATAATATTCATTTCTGGAATTTCAATTTTGTCCTGTGCTGTTGCCATCTATGTTGTAGGCAATCAATTTTTCGGAAGTAGCGTCTCAACTGAAAGCGTCATCCTTTCAGCGACACGTAATGCCGATAATCAATGGGCTATTGTTGTCCGACGCAACGGCGGGGCGACGACGAACTTCACTTATTACGCTGTGCTATCTTCTTCAGAAGCTAGTTATGACCTTGCAAATTCCTTTTTCCAATTAGAAGAGACAGGAGTTGGAGTGCAGACCTATATTAACTGCGAGTGGCACCCTGAATATCTTGAAGTTGTCTATCCTCGCAGTGCGAGGATCCGTTTTCGTGATCCTACAGTTGAACTTGGAAGTAAGTCATGGTTAATAGAATATAGAGAAAAATGATGAACAGTTTTGGGACGAGCGATCCGGGAAGGTTGTAGAAATTTATTACATCATCCGTAGCCGGAGAAATTTCCTCTAAGATTCTTGGCAGAGGGGCTGGGCATGCGCCGCCCCATCCCGGAGGGATGAAACAATGGTAGCCGGGGGTTGAGACCTCGCTTGCGAGGGCGACACCCCCGGAACGCTCCCAATCCCCGCACCCTGGAGGGGTGCAACATTCTTCTTTCAACCCAAGACCTTGCCCAAAGATCAAATTTCCTGCCAATTATCGCAGAATGGCAACCATTTCAGCCGGGAACATTGTATAACTCAATACATCATGTTTGCAGCCCTAGCTCAGGAGCACATCCGTCCGGAAGATCCGAATCCATCTGAGCCAGAAGCGCCAGCCTGATGCCGGCGGAGGCAGGTCCACTGAAATTTTACTTAAACTGCGCCTGAACAAGTTCAAAGTGAGGTTAGATTAATGATAGAACTAATTGTATTGAAACTAATAGTTGCCATGCACGGCAATTCTGAAACTCTGATTCCCGCGGACCCGAGTGGTCAGTATTGGAACGCTTTTCATATTTCCTTGGAGTCAGGTTGGACGAATATTGGATTCAAGAAGGGTGATTTTCGTGTCACCATAAAAAATAAGACTGGCCTCGTCTTTACTGTAAACGCGCTATTAGTATCTCGTGAACCGTTCCCGACATCGCCTTCAACCGTGAAGGAACATAAGTCCCCCACGGGTGGAGTTAAGAGATGGACCGATTCAAACGGATGGAATTCAGGGCGGGCCGAGACCCTGAACAAACGTGGCCTCTTTCTTCACATCGAGCGCTTTAAGGGTAAGAGCTATATAGCAGGAACCTACCTTGGAAAGAATATTGGTCGACAACAGATGAAGGAGATTGAAAACATGATACTGTCTGTTCGAATTTCAGATGCAGCGCCAAAGACCCAAATTAAGTTGAAAGATCATCAACCGGGCAACAGCGAGCTTATCCAGAAGTCACAAATACGTTAGGGGTTGGTCAAAATTCACGACCTTTGGTGCGGAGAGACGCGACCCGAATTATGCTTTGACACCTACCTCGCCCTTGGGGGAGGTAGGTGAGGCACGAACCGGGAGGGGTAATTTGGTTCTCGGGGACAGAAGTCTCTCTGGCAGTAAAGCTCCGCTACTTCACATCCCTTAAAGCCTCTTCCAAATGCTCCAACGGCAAGCCGATTACATTGCTCTCCGAGCCGCAGAGTTCGCTTACGAAGGCGCGTGCCGCACCTTGTATCGCATAACCACCCGCCTTATCCATCGGTTCCCCGCTGGCGACGTAAGCTTCGATCTCCGCCGACGTCAGGTCACGAAAAGTCACGTGCGTGGTCTCGGTGAACATTTGCATTCCTTTGGGCCAGCGCAAAGCGACGCCGGTAATCACCTGATGCTCCTTCCCCGATAGCTCCTTCAGAAAAGCAGTTGCTTCCGCCGCGTCAGCAGGTTTGGCGAATTGCTTCCAGCCATCGCCAACGGCAAGTGCAACCACAGTATCGCCCCCGATAACTAACGCCTCTGGATGGTTTTCGAACACCTCGAAGGCCTTACTCCGCGCGAGGTTTTGGGCGGTTTGCCAGGGGTCGGGTTGGGTTTGGGCTTCTTCGTCGATAGTGGCCGCCGCTACGGTGAATTCCGGAATGAGAGTTTTGAGGAGTTCGGCGCGGCGGGGGGAGGCACTGGCGAGGACGACGGAATAGCGGAGTCTAATCATTGATCTCTGATTATGACCCCCGCCATGAGTCACAATAGAGAAGAGATGCGCGTACCTTTCCTCGATATCCGTGCCCAGCACGCAGAAGTTGCCGCCGAGCTTGAGCCGGTCGTTCTTGACATCCTCCGAACCGGAGCCTATGTCGTCGGTCAGCACAACAAAGGCCTTGAAGCCGAAATCGCCGCTTTGCACGGCATGAAGCACGGCATCGCCGTAAATTCCGGCACCGACGCCTTGCGAATCATGATGCAAGCCGCCGGAATTGGCCCCGGTGACGAAGTCATCACCAGCGCTTTCACTTTTGTCGCCACGATTGAAGCGATGATTCAAATCGGCGCGCGACCGGTTTTCGTGGATATCGATCCGGTGAGCTTTTGCATTGACCCCAACCTGATCGAAGCCGCCATCACGGAGCGCACCAAGGCGATCATGCCCGTTCACCTTTTTGGTCAACTCTGCGCCATTCGTGAGATTAAGGCGATTGCCGACCGGCATGGACTTTTGGTTTTCGAAGATTCTGCGCAGGCTTTGGAAAATCATAATAACGGCGATTTCGCCGGGAAGTTTGGAGTCGCGACGGGCTTGAGCTTCTATGTGACTAAGAATCTCGGCGCGGCAGGGGACGGTGGAATGATCCTGACCGATTCTGACGAAGTTGATTTCGCGTGCCGTTCTTTAAGAATTCACGGAATGGGCAAGGAGCGCTACTACTACGACTCCATCGGCTACACCAGCCGAATGGCGGAGTTGCAAGCGGCGGTTTTGCGATTCAAGCTCAAAAAGCTCCCCCACTGGACCGCGCGACGGCAAGAACTTGCCGCGATTTACAACTCCGGGCTCGCAGGGTCAAGTGTGATCACGCCGGAAACGCTGGAAGGCAACAACCACTGCTATCACCAATACACAATCCGCACCGAGGGCCGCGACGAGTTGCAGGCATTTCTGAAGGAGCGCGAGGTGGATTCAATGATTTACTACCCCGTGCCGCTCCACTTCCACGAGCCGTACAAGTATTTGGGATTCACCGAAGGTGACCTGCCGCAGACCGAAGAAGTTTCGCGCCAGTGCCTTTCGCTCCCGATTCATCAGCACCTCGGGGACGAGCACGTTCAGTTCGTGACCGACAGCATTCTGGAATTCTCAAAAGTAGGTAGCCGATAAAATCAAAAAGCCAACCCGGTGCGGGTTGGCAATGACATTGATTGCGACAAAAGATAGAGGGTTTCTCGCTTACTTATTAATCGGTGAAAATCAGGCATTTTGTGACATGAATAGCAAAAATTTGTCAAAAATTCATTTTCGAGTGTAATTTTCCTTATGGGCAAAACCTTACTGATCGGCGCAGCGCAGAACTCCTGGCGGGAATACATCAAGACTTACCGCGGCGATCGCGACCTTTTGGTGCTCGATCCGGCTGACGCCCACTTCGGAAACCCCGCCCGCGTTGCATTGTTGCGTGGCGATAAAGTCGTGGACTGGCGGTTCGTCGGTTCGCTCGATCCTACCAAGAATCCTCTTGCGGTCGTTGGCGGAACCGTGGCCCTGCTGCGGCAAGCTGCTGCCGATGCCCTGATTCTGCTCTTTCCCTTCCGCGAAACTCCGGTTCACCGACAACTCGCTCTCACTTTGGCGGAGATCATCGACCCCGCCGAAATCTTGATTCCGAACGGCAGCCCTTGCGCCGGGGAAGCTTGGCCGATTGGACCCGAGAATGTTGTCCTCGAAACCGAGTATCCCGACCTAGTGCTGACGGCGCAACGGCGCGCCCGCTGGATTGAAGTTTTGGAAAAGTGCCAAGACCACGAAGTTCCGCTCGACGAAGTGCATTTTATGAACATGCGCTTCGGCGGCGGCAAGCGCCTTCCCGCCGATTACCTCGAAAGGGGCGGAATCCAAAACGTCCTCTGGGCAGAAACCGCCGCCAAGACCTTGTTGCTCGTGGCCAGGAAGGCTCTCGACGACGAGGACGTGGGGCGAGCCATGAATATCGCCCACGCCAGCAAAGTCATCTCCATCGACCCCCTCAGCTTTTCCGGCCTTATCTGTAGTTTCGCGAGACAAAATGGCGAAGAAATGGGGATCGGGATGATTGAGGAGTGCGATTTCCACCGGGGTGTGATGCGCGTGCGCTGCACCGCCGTCCCGCCCGCGCCGGTGAGGATCATCAAGGTGGGAATGCTTCGAATTGATTCGTCCGGGCGCGAATTGCACGAATTGAAGCCTTGGAGCCTGTAAGGGAACCTGCTAATTCGGTAACCTGCACTCATGTTAGCCGGACTGATTGCGCTCACCCTTTTCACGACTCCCCATGAGGCAAAGTGGAAGACTCTCTTCAACGGCAAAGACCTCAGCGGTTGGACTGCCAAGGTCAAGGGCTATCCCCTTGGCGAGAACTTTGGCAACACATTCCGCGTTGCCGATGGCACGATACAGGTTCGCTACGACAAGTACGGCGGCAAGTTCCAAGACCGCTTTGGGCATCTTTTCTACAAGACGCCTTACTCGAACTATATCCTGCAACTCGAATATCAGTTCTCGGGCGAGCAACTGCCCGACGGGCCGGGTTGGGCGTTTCGAAACAGCGGAATCATGATCCACGGGCAAGACCCCAAAACCATGCGCCTCGACCAAGACTTCCCGGTCTCCAGCGAAGTGCAACTACTCGGCAACCGCTCAACCGCGAACGTTTGCACGCCCGGAACGAACATCGTCATGGATGGAAAGCTCCGAACACAGCACTGCTTCGATTCTTCTTCACCGAGTTTTATGGGCGATGTTTGGGTGAAAGCCGAAGTTGAGGTCCACGGCCACGGCCTGGTGATTCACCGGGTTGAGGGAAAAGAAGTTCTTCGGTACGAGAAAATCCAGTTGGACCCGAACGACCGCGATGGGAAGGCCTTGATCAAGGACGGGAAGCTCGAAATCGGAAAAGGGACGATCTCCCTACAATCCGAGAGCCACCCTGTCTCATTCCGGAATATTCGAATTCAGGTCTTGGATAAGTAAAGGGCCTTACTTCCCAATACCTGCCAAGGCATCTTCGCCCATGATTTCCTTGACAATCTTGTTCTGATTGATCTTGTACTTTCTCGCCCGAGGCGCAATGTAGTCGCAGGAGATCTTTTCCGACAGGTCGAACTCCGGTCCAGCCTCTTTGTACATCGCCTTCGTCGTGCAAAGCCACTTTGTATCGTCGCGGTCGGGGGTGTCCATTTTGAAGTGGGCACCGCGCGATTCGTCTCGAACAATGGCCGCTCCGACAATCGCCTTCGACATTTCAATCATGTGTTGCAGCGAGCGCGTGAACGGAGCCGACTGATTCGCCCATGGCGAGCCGTCGATCGATGCGCAATTCTTCGCACGATCCGCAATGTCGTTCAGGCCGTCTCGGGCGTTGAGGAGATCGCGCTGGACGCGCCAGATTCCGCAGTTGTTCCACATGAGCTCGGTGAGGTCTTGGTGAACCTTGTACGGGTTCTCCTTGCCGGTCGAGCGCATGATGGTCTCGTACTGACTTCGCTTGTTGAAGACCGCATCATCCACGATGGAGGAGGCGAGATCGTCGCCGGTCGCGGGCATGTTCTTGAGGTAGCTCTGGACTCCCATTGCGGTGAGTTCGCCACCGGTTAAACAGCTCAGCAAAGCGTTTGCGCCGAGGCGGTTCGCGCCGTGGTACTGATACTCGCATTCTCCAGCGGCGTACAAGCCAGGGATATTGGTCATTTGGTTCCGAGCGCTCTCGG
>JAIOPU010000014.1 GCA_021413725.1 Armatimonadota bacterium
GTCGCCGTTCAGGAGGTCGAACGGTTCGGTCTCGCTGCTGAGAACGACGGTGGATTTCTTCTTCAACGTTTGTTCGAGAACTTCCAGTTTACGGAGGAACATGGCGAGTTCGGGGTTCTTCTCAAAGACCTGATAGGACTCGGCTGCGCTGGCATCCCCCTCGGCGCGGATGCGCTTGGCATCGGCTTCCGCCTGGGCGAGAAGCTGGTTGCGCTGGCTGTCGGCTTCGGCGCGAATCTTGGTCGCTTCACGATCACCCTCGGAGCGATAGCCGCCCGCGATTTCCTCACGCTCGGCTTTCATGCGGGCGAAAACGGCTTCGGTGCCTGATTCCGGCAGGCCAACCTTGCGAATCCCGAGGAATTGGATCTCGACCCCGTACCGAGTCAAGGCGTCCTTCTGAACAGAGGTAAGAATTTCCTGTTCGATTTTCTCGAATTGAACGGCACCGGCATTGGTATTGATCAGACCGGAGAAGGGCACCTGGCCGAGCACGGCGTTCTTCTGACTGCGAAGAAGGCCGTCGAGATTGCGTTCCGCCTGTTCGATGGTGCCGACGCGTTCGAGGAATTGAATGGGTTCCTTGATGCGCCAGCCGGCGTAAACGGAAGCGAGAATGAGTTTGTTGTCGCTGGTGGAGGTTTCCTCAAAAGCGCCCTCGAGGGTGTGGATGCGGTTGTCGAAACGATAGAGGCGTTGCACCGGCCAGGGCCAGCGGACTTTCAAGCCGGCTTCGGTGATGGGGCGCTGCGGCTTGCCGAACGTGGTGACAACAACGGCTTCGCCTTCGCGGACCGTAAACAGGACCTGCAACAAGACAAACAACGCCGCCACAAGGAGGCCGGCTGTCATGAGCAATGTGTTTCGTTTCATGGGTGATTCCTAATTCTTCTGCACCGAGGGCGCGAGATCGAACAATTCCCGCTGCAACCGTTCTTCAAAATTGATCTGGATGACTTCGTTGGACGAGGATGCCGGGACAATATATTTGCGGACGTCCGCCAGCGAATCGGCCAGCGTGCTCAGATACAGATTGGCGCGAAAAACACGCGGCGATTTGGCGGCTGATTCCGACTGGATGAGAAACCGTTTGGCTTCTGCCTGAGAAACGACCGTGCGCTGAATTTTATAACCGGTCGCCTCGAAGAGGGCCTTCGCGGCATCGCCTTCCGCCTGTTTGATAGTCCGGTTGGCGGCGGTGCGGGCGGTGTGAAT
>JAIOPU010000015.1 GCA_021413725.1 Armatimonadota bacterium
TACATTAGAGCATCGGGAGAGGGTGGACAGCCCGGCACATAAACATCAACCGGAACCACCTGATCAGCCCCTTGGACAATAGCGTAATTGTTATAAACTCCTCCAGAAGAAGCGCACGCACCCATGCTGATCACCCATTTGGGTTCGGGCATTTGGTCGT
This sequence comes from Armatimonadota bacterium, assembly GCA_021413725.1. Classification (GTDB taxonomy): domain Bacteria; phylum Armatimonadota; class Fimbriimonadia; order Fimbriimonadales; family Fimbriimonadaceae; genus JAEURQ01. The sequence continues at coordinate 161 of JAIOPU010000015.1, forward strand.
AGATCTGGCGAAGGACAGGAGCCATCTTTTTGCTGAGGCGACCGGCAATGATCATGACATCTGCTTGGCGCGGCGTTGCTCGAAATGCTTCAGAGCCAAAACGTGAAATGTCAAATCGAGAACCTGCGGTGCTCATCATTTCGATGGCGCAACAGGCGAGACCAAACGTCAAGGGCCAAAGCGAGTTTGAGCGGGCTTGGTCCAGCACGTATTCTAAGTTCGTGACGACGACACTCCCGGCGCGTTCGGCATCGCCGATCACGGGAGTCGAGCTATCGTGCAGAACCACTGTTTCGATCTTTTTTGGCATGGCTTAGGCTCAATTGTACACTGTACTTACGAGTTGAATCTGCTCGAAGTCGCGATTACGGAAGAAAAGTCAATTTTCGGCGGCATGGTCGAAGATTTGAGGAGACACATACACAGGTACGTTGAACCTGAGGGCAAGCGCAATCGCATCCGAAGGACGGCTGTCGATCTCGACTTCTTCGTTGTCGATGAGCAAGTACAGCTTCGCGTAATAGGTTGATGTCCAGATGTCATCGATGAGAACCCGCACCAAAGACCCACCCAGTCGCTCAATCACAATCTTCAGAAGGTCGTGCGTCATAGGCCGGTCAGGCTGTTGCCCGTCCAAGGAGTAAGAAATTGCAGAAGCCTCAAAAAGTCCGATCACGATGTGAAATCTTCGACCGGAGTCATCGGCGAGCATCACAAACCGTTGAACATTGCCCTGGCTCTCTGCCAAATAGACCCCTTCGACGGTCACCTCAATTGGCTCGTCTTCAATCGGCTCCAACTCCTCTTCACCGTAAGGGAAGAATGAAGGTGGCTTGTCTAGCTCCTCGGGCTGGTCATCGTCTCGTTCATCGGCCATTTATCTAAGACTACCTCGCTGTTTAAGATATTCGGTGTAGGGCATGCAATTCGATAGCTCCGGCCGAGCAAAAAGATGAAGTGCTTGAGCCACAGCCTCTGCCGTATCAATGCTAGTAATACAAACCACCCCACTTTCTATACACGCCCGGCGCATCTGCTTTGCTTCCTTCGTACTCTGCTCACCAACGGTCGGCGTGTTGATCATGAGGCTCGCTTCGCCGTTGAAGATCAGCTCGAGCAAGGATGGGGACCCTTCCTGAATCTTCATCACGAGGTGTGACTCAATGCCCTCCTCCTTCAATCTCGTGTGGGTTCCTGGTGTTGCCGCGAGTTTATAACCGGCGGCAAGAAGTTTCCGCGCAATCCCTACGGTCTTGTCCTTGTCGTCTTTCGTCACGGTCAGAATGACGTAGCCACCGGGCTTAAAGTGGATTCCACTGGCGATCAGTGCTTTGTAGAGGGCGGCTTCGTACTCAAAGTCGATCCCCATGATCTCGCCCGTGCTCTTCATTTCCGGGCCGAGGCTCGGCTCTACCTTGGCGAGCTTTTGGAAACTGAAAACCGGTGCTTTGACGGCATAGAAAGGTGCTTTCTCTAGAGTTGGTGTGCCGATATCCTGCGTAGAAACATTCCAAAGCCCGCTCTTGTAACCCTGCGAGGCCAAAGATTGTCCCATCATGCAGTTCGTCGCGACTTGCACCATCTTGACGCCGGTGATTTTGCTCAGGAATGGCACGGTTCTGCTTGCGCGGGGGTTGACTTCGAGAACAAAAACCTTTTCTCCTTGAATGATGAATTGTATGTTCATCAAGCCCTTTACCCCCAAAGCTCGTGCAATCCGGCAGGCATAATCCACCATCAGTTCCTGCACAGCAACGCTAAGGTTCACCGGCGGGAACACCGCCATCGAGTCTCCGCTATGGACACCTGCTCGCTCAATGTGCTCCATGATTCCCGGCACAAGCGCATCCACCCCGTCTGAGATTACGTCCACCTCCGCTTCTTGCCCGAGCAGGTATTGGTCAACCAACACTGGCTGTCCGGGATTCGCGTCCTCCGCTTCGGCATAGAAGCCACCAAGTTGCTCTTCGCTGTAAACAATCTCCATCGCGCGTCCACCGAGAACGAAGCTAGGCCGCACCAAAACCGGATAACCAACTTCGCGGGCAACTCCTTTAGCTTCCGCGAGGGAACGCACTGCGCGTCCGGCGGGTTTGGGAATTCCGAGCGAAGTCAACAATTCGTCAAACTGCTCCCGGTCTTCCGCCATCGCAATCGCCTCCGGCTGAGTCCCCAAGACTTTCACGCCCGAAGCTGCAAGCGGAGCGGCGAGGTTGATGGCGGTTTGTCCGCCGAATTGAGTCACAACTCCCAAACACCCTTCGCTCCGCACAACGCGCAGGACATCATCGTGGGTTACGGGTTCAAAGTAAAGGCCGTCGCCGGTATCAAAGTCTGTGCTCACCGTCTCGGGGTTGTTGTTGATGATGAGCGCGCGGTAGCCGAGCTTTTCAAGGGCCCAGACGCAGTGGACGCAAGAATAGTCAAATTCAATCCCCTGCCCAATGCGGATCGGGCCAGAGCCAAGAACAAGGATAGAATCGGACATGCCGGGATAAGATTGTGGCACGAATTTTAGTTTATGGGCTATGCTCAGTCACTCATGAGTAGCACAGCGGGTACACAAAAGAAACAAGAGATTCCAATTGCGATTCTTATTATGATCGGCATTGGGTTCCTGGCAACCACTTTGGGGCAGCCACAGGTGATTGGAAGGCTTCCGCTCCAGAATTTGTTGCTGAACGAACTTCATATTTCTCAAACCCAGATGGCGTCGTTCTTTTTCATGCTCGGCCTCCCTTGGTACTTCAAGCCATTTGCCGGAATTCTCACGGATGCCTTTCCGCTCGCGGGAACACGACGACGCTGGTACACGATCATCGGCTGTTCTGGCGCGGTGCTTTCTTGGATTTTCCTCGGTACCGTTCCGCACCAGTACTCATCACTGCTCTATGCCGCACTCGCCGTCAACACTTTCATGGTCGTTGCGAGTACCGTGCTAGGCGCTATCATGGTCGAGGCGGGCCAGACCTATTCGGCAACCGGTCGATTGACGTCCCTTCGCCAATTCGTCCAGGGCATCGCATCGATTATTAACGGACCCCTCAGCGGCCTTCTTGCTTCTGGCGCATTTGGAATTGCCACCGGTAGTGGTGCGGTGATCGTAGGTGCGGTCATTCCTTTCGCTTGGTTCTACCTTCGGGAGCAGCGAGTCGCGGCGACGGATGTCGGACGATTCAAGGAAGCGGGCGAACAACTCAAGGTTATCTTCCGATCCAAAACACTTTGGATTGCTGCCGGTTTTATGTTCCTGCTCTACGTTGCGCCGGGCTTTACAACACCGCTTTATTACGTTCAGAACAATGTCCTTAAATTCAGCCAACAAAGCATCGGAAACCTCGGAATGTTCGAAGGAGGCTGTGCACTCCTCGCGGCCGTCGGATACTCTCAGATTTGCAAGAGGCTCCCGCTGAGGAATTTGCTCTACATTGCAGTCGGACTCGCTGCTCTTGGTGCACTGCCGTTTCTTGCCTATACGAGCTACACGATCGCCATCGTCGCCCACTCGGTCAACGCTTTCTTCTTCACTCTTGCCGAACTTGCCGTCATGGATCTGGCCTTGCGCTCAACGCCCAAGGGCTGCGAAGGACTTGGCTTCGCCTTGCTGATGAGCGTCCGGAACTTGGCGATCTTTGGAACCGACATTCTCGGGTCCAAGCTGATCGACGACTATAAAATGACGTTCCACAGCCTGGTTATCTTAAATGCGGGATCGACCGCGCTCGTTCTCATCTTCGTCCGATTCCTTCCGGATATCCTGGTGCGAGGCCGAGACAACGAAACTGTGCCGGTTCTCCCTGCGGCTAAGAACGAACTGGAAGAGGCTGACTTGCCCTAAGTAGTTCGGTCCAAAAGTACGCGGTAAGCGGGCAACTTCTTGTGCGCGAACTCAAGCCAAACTGCATAAAGAACCTTGATCGCCTCCTCTGAATTCTTCATTCGAGGAGGCGGGCTCTCTAAACTCCCTATCTTGGACAAGCCGATCAGCGTCTCTGCTGTCACAGAAAACTTATCCGGATAAGGCATTTCGTGCCCCAAAGAAACATAGCCGCCCGCCATCGGCGAAACCCACGCCGGGTTCTCCTTGAGCGCAACTCCAGTTGAGACGCACTCCAGCCACGAAGGCAAAGTCCCCTCCAATTCCAAGAGCCGCACCGTCGCCCAGATGAACGCAACTTCCGGATCCGCATGCTCGCTCAAAGCACCCAAACCCAGCGCGAGCATCTCATAAAGTTCCAGCGCGTCTTCTGACGAAACCGTCACCGCTTCAAAAAGCTCCGCATAAGCCAATCCGAAGCTGAGGCGATCGTAGTCCGCGCGAATCCCGGGGAAAGAACCCTGGACTTCCGCCTGAGTGATGTAGGTGTTCCGCGGCCCTTCGGCGAGAAGCATGGTGCTCATGGTCAGAGGTTCGCTCGCGCCGCCGAGGCGTGAGTTGCCTTTTCGCGCTCCGCGCGCCACAACTTCCATCCTTCCCCGCTCTTGCGTGAAAAGCGTTACCCGCCGGTCGGATTCACCGAGATCGCGGCGGCGTAAAACTATCGCATGAACGGAAACATCCGGCAATCAGAACTCATCCTTGGGCACGGTCAGCTCGCCCTTGGATATCTTCGCTCGCAGGTCATCAATCTTCTTCAGAACCTCGGCCGGAATCTTCGCCGCCAGCGTCGGGTTCAAAATAAAGTCAATCGCGCCCTTATCCATTCCCACGAGTTTGACCGAGCCCTTATAGTTGCCCGACTGAACTTCTTTCGCAAGTTCCAAGAATGCCGGTCGTGCGACGATTATTGCGGAACCGATCACTGCCCCGCTCGGGTTCGAGTTCTGATCAGCATTCGCACCGAATGCATACACTCCCTTCTCCTTACAGGCGTCAAAGACCCCTTGAGCCGCCGCGTTCGCTTGGTGAATCACAAAGTCCGCGCCCTCCGTGATCGCCGCCGCTGTGGCTTGCTTCGCCGCCGCGATATCATTCTCCTTCCCGGTGAAAGTCTCGATCACGCGAATCCCCGGCTTCGCCGCCTCGGCTCCGGCCTTGAACCCTTTGAAGGTTGAGCGAATGGAAGGAACGTCTGGTCCGCCAATCATCGCGATCGTCCCCGTCCGCGACATCTCTCCCGCGAAGTATCCCGCGATGTAGAAACCCTGCTCCAGATAGAACCGAAACGCGCCCGCGTTCGACGAGAACTTGCCTCCGCTGGAAGTCACAAACACCGTGCCCGGAAAGTCCTTCGCGACTTCCACCGCCGGGTCGTTGTATTCGTAGCCGTGCCCGATCACGAGGTTGTATTTGTCCTGCGCATAGCTCCGCAGGTCGTCCTTGATCTTCGTGCCCGTCGATTCGCGCTGATTCGTCACCGCGTTCAAATCCTTCTTGATCGCCTCCAGCCCGTCAAACGCCATCGCGTTCCAACCGGAGTCCGAAACTGGCCCAGGCGTCAGCAAAGCGACCTTGAAGGCCTTTTCTCTGCCCGAACTAGGAGGAGCAAGTTTATTGTCTTCCGGGGCCGAACTTCCGCAACCGATCAAGGCGACAACCGAAGCCGCACAAGCAAACAAGGGGAGCAAATTTTTCATAGAAGCGTTTTACCTCTTAACTCTACGATGCTACAAGCTATTTCGACCCTCGCCCAATAGGTAGACTCGAAACTAATGAACGTTGCCCTGCTCAAAGAACTCACCGAGGCTCACGGAGTCCCTGGCCAAGAAGACAATATCCGCGTCATCGTCCGCCGCGAACTCGAAGACATTTGCGATATCCGCGTCGATTGGATGGGCAACATGATCTGCCACCGCGCCGCGACCACCAAAGCCAAGGACGCCAAGAAACTCATGATCGCCGCCCACATGGACGAGATCGGGTTCGTCGTGAAGTTCATCGACGACAAAGGCTTCCTCCGCCTCCAAACCCTCGGTGGTTGGGATCCTCGGCAGATGTCCTCGCAGCGAGTCTTCGTCCACACCGAAGGCGGCCCCCTCAACGGCGTCCTCATGGCTTCCAACAAACCTAAGCACATGCTCACCGCCGAGGAAGCGAGCAAAGCCCCCGTTGCCGACAACTTCTTCGTCGATTGCGGGCTGAGCGGCGAGGAAGCGAAAAAGCAAGTCGGCCTCGGCGACATGGTCACCATGAATCGCGGATTCCAAACGATGGGCAACCTCTTTACTTGCAAGTGCATGGACGACCGCCTCGCGGTTTTCGTGATGATCGAAGCCATGAAAGCGGCGAAGTCCCACGGCGTTGACGTCTATGCCGTCGCGACCGTCCAAGAAGAAATCGGCCTGCGCGGCGCGACCGCCGTCGGCTCCGGCCTCGCCCCCGACATCTGCGTCGCCCTCGACGTGACCCTCGCCAATGACATCCCCGGCCTCCAAGAAGTGGACTATATTACTAAGCTCGGCGAAGGCACCGCGATCAAGATTCTTGATTCCTCGCTGATTTGCCACCCGAAAGTCGTCAAGCACTTCCGCACGCTCGCCGAGAAGAATAAGATCAAGTACCAACTCGAAATCCTCCCCGCCGGAGGTACTGACGCGGGCGGAGTGCAGCGCCAAAACGGCGGAATCCCCGCCTTCACGCTCTCGATCCCGACGCGCTACATCCACACCGTGAACGAAACCGTCCACAAGGACGACGTCCAAGCCTCCATCGACCTTCTCGCGAAGTACATCGAAGACGCCCACAACGGCGACTACAGTTATGCCTAGCCTGATCCTTCTCGAAGGATTGGAATTCTACGCCTACCACGGCGTGCCCGACGCCGAGCAGGAGGTCGGGCACCGCTACGTCGTGGACCTGGAACTCGAAGTCGAAGAAACCGCCTCGGAAACCGATAAAGTCGCCGAGACTCTGGATTACTCGGCGGCGGCAGGCGTCGTCGCGAAGGTGATCCAAGGCAAACAGGTCCGTACCCTCGAATACCTCGCCGCGCAAGTAGGAGCTGCCCTCTTCCAAGAGTTTCCGCTGTTAGAAAACGCCACGGTAACGATCAAAAAGCCCAATCCTCCGATGCCCTTCATCGCCAAATCAGCCGGCGTAAGCGTCTTCCTCTCCCGATAACCTACCCCCTGCGCACCCTGCGTGAAACAAAAATCTCCTCGCCCAAGCCAAACCACCCTGCGTTCTCTGCGCCTCTTCGTGAAACAAACTTCCTGCGAAACCCCCGAACCCTGCGTGAAACAACAAGAAAAGCAAAAAGAAAAGTGCCCCCCAAGCAAGAGAGGGGCACGAGATACACAACTTAGAAACCAATGACAAAAACTAAGCTGCGACTTTCAGAGCAGCACCGTTGCCGCCGCCCCAAAGTGTGATAGGCACCGAGTAACTCGATGTCTGGCCGTTGCGCTTGGCAACGACTCGGAAGCAAACCTGCGTTCCGGGAGTGCCGGAGTAGTCCAACTTCGTCTTCGTCGTACTGTCGAGGAATGTCCAAGGACCTGCGAGGGACTCTGCGGTTTCCACGTTGAAAATCGTGGTGTTGTTGTTGCCGTTGCGTTGCCATTTCAGCGTGACCACACCGGCAATGCTGACTTCCATCGGCAAGAACTGCGGTGTCGTCGGAGGAGTGCTGCTGCCCTGCGTGTTGTGATTCGGCATGAGCAATGCGTCCAAAAGCGAATTCGGAATCGCCGGGTTCGCTCTCCAAGTCTTGGCGTACTTCGCAACAAGAGCCTTAGCCGCCTTCTTGTTCGCGTTCTTAGTCGCAACCACCGACTTCAGCGTTCCCTTTTCGGTCACCGCAGCGTTGTAAGACGATTGGTAATCTCCGAAAACTTTGCCTAACTCTGCTAGCGCCGCACTATCAAGGTTAAGACTGGTTTTGTTCGCAGTGGCGACCGACAGCACGGTTCCAAGTTCCGGAACGAGCAGCGAGTCTTTTGTTTCTTCCGTGACAAACATTTATCGGCCCTCCACGATGTTAAGGACTTGGGCCAGTTTTGGCGCGGCATAAGAATTCCGGTCTTGAGTTTTCTTCATTTTCTTTTTTCTCCTGCACGCTCTGGATTTCAAATCGGCCAAAGCTGCTTAGTATCATCATCGGAGATTTCCTCCCGTTCAATAGGGGAACAATGAATATTCCTAGCGTTTGAACCTGAAAAAAGTTGAAGGAAAGTCTGAAAAGGACAAGAAAAGTGGCCTCCGCGTCTCGCGGATTCCCCTAACAAAGCACATTCCCTCCGAGCCGGAATCGGCGGGACGCCGAAGCCACCTTCATGCCCGGGTTCAACCTGCAGAAGGTTGATGGCCCAAAACCAAGCCAAAGAAAAAAGGGTCTCCCGGCGTCTCGCCGGGAATGGAGCTAAATCGTCAGGCGCAGCACACAAATGATGGGGTTCTTTGCTCTTTGAACCAATGTCCCGTTAGGGTTGAGAGCCCAACGAGCCTTTCCAACCGTATCGCTTTCATTACCGCCGATCGTAAGAACAAATTTGCCATTGGCATCTTCACCCTTCTGAATGACAATGCAGCTATGCGATTGAAAGTTCGGGTTTGCCTTCGCGAAATCAAAATCATGCTTAGTGCCTCCGCGATTGTGATGAATGATGTCCCCGACCCTTGGAGCGTACGCGTCAACTCGATGTCCTTCGTAGGCGCGCTGATGATTCAAGGCGTCGTAAACAAAAACCGAGTGAGCAGGGTTGGGCCGAAATTGGGTGGAATTGAGTCCGCCGCCTTTGACGACGCACCAACTGACGAAGACTGCGGACCAAGCAACCTCCACGCTTTCAAACTCGAAGCCAATTTCACTCCAGTACTTCTTGATTTGTGGCTTTAAAAGAGATGATCCCTCATCGTGACCGTTATATTTGTTGAATTGATCAATCGCAGCTTGCGCGATCTTCTTGGCTTTGGCACTTGCAGTACCACTTGAATCTAATAATTGAATTTTTGGCATTGTCTTTCCCTAATGAAACTGTGCCGGAACGTTGAGTTCCGCACTCTCGATGAACTATTGTTCGGATGGCTTAACTTTGATTTCCTGACTGGAGCCTAAGTTGAACGAGAAGTTAATTCCGAGGATGTTCTTACTCACACCTTTTCCGGATCCTTTTCCGAGCGCAATCTGAAGCCATTGTCCACCGGCGACGGAAACTTCATAACCGCCTTGCCAGATGACCTGTTTGTTCTTGCCTCCCGCACCTTTGTCAAGCTCTTTGGAGAGATATTCGAGGAAGAATCCAGACTTGGAAGAACCGCTCTTGACCCTTGCGCCGAACTGCTTGGAGTTACCGACAATCCACGCTTTAGTGTCGGCATCAAACGAACGGTCCTTGCTCCCGTACCGCCCAAAGATGGTGATCTGGCTATTCTTGCCAAGACTATCACTGTAGGCGATCCAGGCAAACGATCCATCGGCCTTGAGGGTGTCCTTCGCGGCATCGGCGGCGAAAAGAGAGTGGGCAAAGGAGAGAGTCAGCTTCTTACGATTCCAGTGGCTATCATTTTGCTCTTTGACGAAAGCCGCGAACTTCTTAGCGTAGGATTCAGCATAGATGCGGCTGACAATTCCATCAAAATTCGGCTTGGATTCTTCGTCTCCTATCTTTTCAGTCGCCTCTTTCGCCAGCTTGTAGTTCTCGGATGAAGCGTCGCTAACAAAGTTCGTTATCGCCGCAAGAACGGCATTCAGAGCCTTTGCGTCCTCGGGGGTCTTGGCGAGAGCGACGAGCAACTTGACTCTCTCTCCAAGTGCCTTCCACTCGTCCTTTGCACCCTCTGCTGGCGGATCAAGCGGGTCTTCCTTATCGATTGTTTCCGCCAGGACAAGGCGATATTGCTTGAGGGATTCCTCTTGCCCTCGCCAGTCGGTATCATCAAAAATCGGAAGAGCCAGGCCGATGGCCGCCCGTGCCGACTTATCGCTATCAGAAGCGCCCTTGATCGCCGCTAGCGAGAGGTTTGACGCCCATTTGAGCCGGTTCTCCGGCTTGGCGAAGAACTTGCTCCCGCCCGTGCTGTACCGAGGGCCGATTCCGAGTTTCGCGAGCGTTGCGCTAACCTGAAAACCTTGCTTAAGTTGCCCTGATTCGTCGAAGGAATTGGCAAGAGTCAGTGAGAGTTCTTGCAGATTCGCGGGGGTGGTGGCTTTTGAGGCATCCATCCCCAAAACAGTGAAAGCGGGGCCAGAAGGGGCCGACATATCCAGTTGCGTCTTGAAGAATGCTTCGTCCGACGCTGCCTGAAGTGCATGCACTGAAGTGGATATAGCGTGGCCCAAAAACAGATTGATTAAGATCGTCATGAGCTTATACCGGAATCCTCCGAGTCGCCATAGTATTGCCTGACTGAATGGTAAGGTCTTTGGCGTTCACGGTTCCGTTAACCGTGATGCGGGCTGAGTTTCCGCCCGTTCCATAAATCCTCACGTAAGCGTTGGTTCCTGGGTCCGTTGTCAACGTAACCGGCGAGCCGAGGTAAACCTTACCTTTGTAAGAGACCTTGTGGTCGTTTGGTGGATTCGTAGTGCTATAGTCAATAGAAATAATTGTTGTTGCCATTGAATTTCTCCAGAAGCGAACGTTACCAGGCATAACAATTCTTGTCAATGGGGTAGTACGACAAGGAGAAAAGTTTCGAAAATTAGGTTCAAATGCCTGTGGAAAACTTTCTTAATTATTAATGTTAGATTTACTGCCCAAAGTCCGTTGTCGCGAAAATCATTACCATTTCGTTCGCCCCCCACTTACGGCATTCCGCGGGAGGCCTACGATAACGTGGTCACGGCAAACGCGTACTTTTCTTCTCAGACGAGTAGCGGGTCGAGAGTAGCATCGCGAGGATAAAGCACCTCCCCAGGAGTAGCTTCCTCCCGTACCATAAACCCCTTCTGCTCCATCGTCGGATTATTCCGCCGCTTTGCCTCGTCGTGTTTGATGTAGTCAGTTTTGTCTTCGCTCATTTTTTCGTAATTTTCGGACCAACATAGCACAGTGAAATAGGCCGGCCTAATGTATATGGATCTGTAAAGTGTAACCGGAGCACGCCAGTGCTCACTTTGCCATGCCAGGAACAGAGTGTTTGAACATCCGCCAAGGGATCTATGAACGTCATTTGCAAATTGTGAGAGCTTTTTTCAGTATTCGAACTATCAGAAAACCACGCCCGCACTCCTTTGAAGTGCAGGTCAACAATGCTCTGACGTAACGTGTTATCACCGTCGACTAAAGCTTTGGAAAGGCGATCCAGTACTTTTATCTGCCTCTGGATCATCTTTGCCTGGGGCAAGCTAAAAGGTAGCCGCTGGAGCGGTTCGAAGGCGGGTGCGGCAATGACCAGGTTTCCTACTTGTAAGGATTCCTGCATCTGTTGCCAAGAAACCCACTCTGGCACAGCTGCATGAAGTGTGGCCTCAAGAGAAGGCAGGTCCCAGTAATTCTCAATATTGCAGCTGTTGCACTCCCAACCACATAGCACCGCCAAGGGTGATTGCAACCAGTTTGACGGCGTGACAGACACACAACAACTTGGTTCACCTGATCTAACCAGGCACGCTGCTTCCGCCAATCCCGTTCCTGTAACTACTGTATCATTGCATTGGTACCAGTCGTCTGGGAGGTGTGAGGGATTATCCGCCCAAAATGGACCTGATTTGTCCAGCCATCGAAGCAACAGCAGCCTAATCTCTCTCTCTAATTGTGAACTGGACTCGATGAGAGTTCGTCCCAGACAAGCCATTGTTGAACTGACATTGTAGCTGCAGTGGACTTCTCTACCAAAGTTGAGTGCCACGTTACGCAGCCCCAGCAACTTGATTATGGCAGATTGAAGTTCATCTGAGTCTTTGAACTGATTGTGGAACGATAGCTCATTAAATATTACTATCATTGCCGCTTCCCGTGATCAGCACGCCTAAATCATTGTCAAACTGGTCAAAGAAACCGGTTGGCCAGTGGTCGAGTGAACCATTCTCGTTAACTTCCAACGTCTGTATTTGCGCATTGTTGCCGGATCGTTCTGAAAAGTAGTGAATTCCAACTTTCGTTGGCTGGATCAGTTTCTGCTTAACTGCTTTCCGAATGCCATTGAGTACGTGATCGCTGTGGGTCTCTAGGATTACTTGGATACCCGCAGAAGCAACTTGAGCGAGGAATTGGCCCATAATTGATTGGCCGCGGGGATGTAGATGTACTTCCGGATTTTCTACAATAATCAGTCCGTCAGGGGAACTGACCAAGGCTGCAACAATAATTGGGAACACCTGTGTGAAGCCGAATCCATTATTTATCGGACGCGAAAAATCGAGGTCTAGTCCGCTTCGCATTTTGAGCACTACGGAATTTGTGCCTGCGACACGGTCAAGATCTAGGCCAAAGTTCGGGAAAAACTCTTGCATCCGAGCCTCTACTTGGTGAAAAAGTGTTGCCGGTTTTCCTGTAATTGTAAGATTCTCTGACACTTCCCTCCCGCTAAATTCGAAAAGCACACTGGGCGCGTACTCACCTTTGGATCCGACCCAGTGGTCCTCAGAAACTTCGTGCACTGGATATAACTCTCTCGGTCCGAATCTCTCAGCCGACAGATAGTTTAGTCCCCGGAGCACTGTGCAAATTTCCCTTTCGCCTCCGATAGGTACTAAGGATAGGAGCCCTTCTGGCTCTGTAAACAAATCTTCATCGATTTGCAATCTCTCAATCCTCAGCGAAGCATCGGTTCGCTCGCCGGTCAAACTCCATCGATACGTGTGGTTTTCTGATTCCACAGAAATATCGCAACTATTCCGACTATTAAGCTGATCCACTACATCTGCAACGCTGCCCAGATGGACAAATTTACCATTGAGCAGTACACGCTGCTGCATATCACTCTCCCTAATCGTTTGACTCAGGACCAGTAGCGCTTGGATTGCTGTAGACTTTCCAGAAGCGTTAACACCGGTGAGAACATTCAGCGGTCGCATCGGCACGACTGTGTCAGAGAAGCACTTAAAATGTTTCAAGCTTATTGAGTGGATCACCATACACCTCCTTCAATAGTCGCGACATCTGATCGAAACGATATGCAACCTTTGTTTTGTCGCTGGGACCTCGGGTAATCGCTTCCTCGAATTTATTCTCCTCCAAAAGTTCCTTGTATCGATCAATGAACGTTGCTTTATTCGCCTCTAACGCACTCGTAGAATATGCCGCTAAAAGCGTTGAGGTAACGTCCCACAATGACGCATTGATCACTGCACGGCGATCCTCCTGTCGCTTGAATTTTCTAAATGCGTGTACGCCGAAAAGCATGCTATTGTTTTTCATACCGGTTTTGAAATGTATTTCGAGTCGTTTAATCTGCTCTTCTGACCACCCGTTGACCTGGCGGAGACCATCTGCGAGGTATTCGTCCATGTCACCCTTGTACACAGACACACCTAAGACGGTAAAAGAGCAAAAGCGGTTAATAAACTCGCGATCTCGCATCAGCTTTGGGTTCAGGCTCTTCCCGGTCGCCTGCAAGAAAACGTCCTCATTCGCCATATCTTTGAGAAACCTAGTCGCGTTACCCTGGTAGAGGCTGTTTCGCATCTGTTGCCTGGTCAGAGGTACTCCACCATTGACTCTTTCAAAGATATCCAAGCGTGCACGTTCCGGCACTTTTGAGTCGATCACATATAGAATTAGGTTACAATCTTCAACCCTATTTTGGAGCTTTGGCGACAGCTGAGCGAAGTACCTCTTGTCCAAGTCAATCTGCTTCTTAAGCTTGAGCCGCAGTTCTCCTTTAACGAAGCGCCTGAATGTTGTGAGGCGCTGAAGGCCGTCTACCACGACCATCTTTCCCCGCTCATCCTCAGCTAGATAGAACACTGGTAGAGGAATGCGCATTAGAACCGACTCAATAAGTTTGCTTTGCTTTTCAACGTCCCAGACGAAGTCTCGCTGAAAATCCGGATCCATAGTAAACGATCCAGCCTCAATCCGCCGAAGAACATCATGGACTGTGCGCGTCTCATTGCGTATCAGAAGGGTGTCAATTGGGTATTCCCCCAAAGACGAATCTTCATCTTGGTCGAGCCCCTCCACCGCATCATAGTCCTCAGTTTCATGCCTACCCTGTGTCTTCAATTCTTCGCTCAAATGTGCACTAGCTCCTCTGGAAATTCTTTTCGCAATTCAAGTATACAGCCGGGCTAACTCCTGCTTGGAAGCCCAGGGGTCATCTATTTCAATAAACGCCCACTTCCCAAGTCCCCCGTGAGCATTCACGGCAGGGACCCAGAGGGTTTGGGCGGTGGCGACTTTGGCCGCCTTGTCTTTCTTTTTTTCACCAGTGACTTCGATCACTAGATTGAGAATCTCAAACTCGGCCGCATTGTGTGGAGCGATCGTTTCGCGCAGCATTTCCGGCTTATCTTCCTTCGTCCAGCTTTTCAGCTCCACACGTGGGAGCGCGATTCGCGCGATGAAGTCCGGAATGTACTGCCGGTCTTCGCCATCAATCGCGTAGGGAAGCTGGCTCTCTGCTCCACCGAACGGGGTGGTTCGTTCCTGAACTCGCTCCAAGACTCCGAATCGCGGTCGCTCATAGTTTGCAAGTCCAGGCAAATCTTGTCCGGTCATCTGAAAATGCTTGTTCGGTGCGATGTGCGGAATGTTCATAGTCGGTTTCTCGCTGGTCGGGTCACTCATTACAGGCGTTGCCCTTGGTTCGCTACAGTCATCTTACTCGAAGTAATGCTTGAGGGCGGTAACGAAGTCTGATCGATCGTTTTCCTTTTCGGTCGCATCCTCAAGGAAGTAAACGGGGAATCGAGTGGAATCTAACACTTGAGCCAGAATAATTTTTGACAACTTCATTCTCGTCGTTGAGCGTGGCAATTTCCCAATGTTTCGCGTCAAGAATTTGGATACTCGCGAAGAGAATGGGGTTTTTTGGAGCGGTTTCTTCGGGTTGGGCGGTGGGGTTGGGATTTTGGGTGGTCACTTTCTGGAGGGGGGGCGAAGGCGCGGTGATTTTGCTCGAACGAATCCTGATTTCCTTCGAAGAAATCCCAATGTTGTTCGAAGAAACTATGATTCTCTTCGGAGAACATGGGAAAGTGTCCGAAGGAATTTAGAAAAACTCGGAGCAATCGGAAAATCTTTCGAAGAATATTGGATTCTCTTCGAAGAACATTGCTTTTTGTTCGAAGGATATTGAATTCTCTGCGAACAACATTTGATTCTGTTCGAACAACATTGCATTTTCTTCGAAGAACATCTGATTCTCTTCGGACGATTTTCGGAAAATTTTGAGAAATCGGAACTTTCTTCGAAGGAATTGTGAAATTCTCGGGCGGTTTTTTGGGAAATTGCGGGGTTTTGGGCAATATTGGAGATTTTTGTTTCACGCTGGGTTTCGCTGGGTTTCGCAGGGAGGAATTCAAGGCATGTGCAGTTCATACTGCGGTACCGGCGGGGACGCCGGGGCCACCTTCGGGGGTTCGTTGTGGGCGGCCCTCATCCAATTCTCTTCGGTCATTGCTTCTCCCAGGCGGAGAAGATCGCTTGGTTCCTCTCCCTCTGGGAGAGGTCCGTGACGTAGGAACGGGGTGAGGGCGCGTAGGCGTGCTTTTTTGTTTCACGCGGAGGACGCAGAGGCGCAGAGAGGTTGAATTGAGCAGGGTTTTTCGCTCGCGCTGAGACGCAGAGGAGAAAAAACCTGATAACTCACTCTAAGTTTTCTTTCCCGCTCTACCGAAATTAAAAACATGGCACAGGTTTGTTTGGAAGTGTTGCTCACCGCTTGGGGTGAGGTGAAGACTATTGCGGAGTGGGCGCGGGATTCTCGGGCTACTGGGGATGCGGCGGTGATCGCAAAGCGTCTGGAATCGGGCAACCAACCGGAGTGGGCGATCGGGTTTGACCCGCGAGTGCACAATGCCGTGATTCGCAGCTTCCGCAAGGATGAATATTACGCTTTTGGCGACGTCATGACGCTTACCGATTGGGCGGAGGATGAGCGTTGCAAGGTCAGTTTGCCCACCCTGCGCAAAAGGATCGCGGCGGGATGGGATGTCGAGAAATCCCTTTCAGAGCCGTCGCGGGGTACGGGGCCAAGTGAGAAAGTTCGCGAAGTTTGGGTTGGGCCAGTCACGATATTTGGCGAAACAAAGAGTGTGACCTCATGGGGGAATGATCCACGAGCGTCGGTTTGCCACCTCACTCTCGGGCGACGGCTCGCGGCGGGATGGGAGCCTGAACGAGCTTTGACGGAGCCTGGAATCAAGAGGCAAACGTTGGAGGCTTTTGGAGAAGTGATGACCCTGCAGGATTGGGTGCTCGATCCGCGTTGCCAAATTGGAATTGTTGGCTTGCGAGGACGGCTTAAGGCAGGCGTCGATCCGGAAACGGCGATCATGACGCCGCCGCTAAGTGTGAGCAACCCAAAATTAGGCAAGAGAGGTTCGTGCGAAAAGGTGGAGTGGAATGGGCGAAAACTGTTTTTAAGCGAGTGGTCGCGCCTGCCCGAGTGCCAGGTGACAGAGCATGCATTCCGAGAGCGGGTTGCCAAAGGGTGGAGTATAGGCAAGGCGCTGTCCACACCGCGCCGTCAGACCAAGGTAGAGCCACGCACTAGGCACCGGGCTTACGACTATAGAGAATTCACGGCATTTGGCGAGACCAAGCCCTTGTACAAATGGATGAAGGATTCCCGTTGTGTTGTCAAACAGAGCACGGTGCGAGAGAGAATGAGGCTCGGTTACGACCTGGAAACAGCGCTTTCAACCCCCACTTCCGGGCTGAAGTTCGGAGAGGTTTTACCGCTTTATGAAGCTTTTGGAGAAAAGAAGACGCTGCCAGAGTGGGGCAAAGATCCGCGATGTGTCGTTTTCTATCAGACTCTGCAAAAGCGTGTTCGCTGTGGTCAGTCGGTCGAGCATGCAATGACAAACCGATATTTCTTGGGACAATCAATGATCACGGCTTTTGGCGAAACAAAGTCGGCGAGGGATTGGGCAGAGGACCGTCGCGGAGTGGCCAGTGCGAAGACGATCAAACAGCGGATTCGGCTGGGAGTCGCGCCAGAATTGGCGATCACATGCGGGCCCAAGGATCCCCGGATTGAATACAGTTACCCCAAAGGAAAGCCGAAGAAAGCGGCCTAAACCCTCATCCGGTTCGTGCCTCACCGGCTTCTCCCTCGGGGAGAAGCAACGTGTGTTGTTTCACGCAGGGTTCGCGGGGTTTCGCAGAGGGGTCCCGAGAACCAAATTTCCCCACCCAGTTCGCTGAGGCTCACTGACCTCCCCCTTTCAGGGGCGAGGAGTTTAGGTTGACGCGCGCGGCCCTCATCCAATTCCCTTCGGTCATTGCTTCTCCCAGGGGGAGAAGAATCTGGTACCTCTCCCTCTGGGAGAGGTCCGTCACGTAGCAACGGGGTGAGGGCGCGTGAACGAACCGAAACTGAGTGTAAAATGCGGAGTATGGCCGCTGACCAAGCAAAGCCAACCGCAAGACCCGCCGACATAGTCATTGGGCTAGTGCACCTCGTTCTCGGGGTTGGGCTTTTTCTGCTGCAGTGGGCAGTGCTGCACCTGATCGGCATTCTCGTCATTGCGGTCGCTCTTTCGACGATCTTTCGCTGGAAGCCCGGTATCATCCTCGGACAGGGTCTCGGCATCGCTCTGCTCCTACTGGCGCTGCTCTCGATGATCGCCTCGTTCGGGCTAAAAACCGGGAGCGGCCAACCCTATCCGGGCTCCGTCGTCTTTGTCCTTGGCCTCATCCTGGCAGGTTGGGCTACGCTGTTCATGGTGCCCTTCTGGCGCAAAATCTAATTTGTCACGGCAATTTGCAGAGGGATTTTTGTTTCGCGCAGGGTTCGCAGGGCGTATTTTTGGAGTGCGCGAAACTTTTTTGCGCTTTGTGTCAGGGCGATCTTATCGCCCGTGGAGTTGCGGTGAATTTCTGGGTCGGCAGCTATTTTGAGAGCGGCGATAGGATTGCCGCACGTGAAAGCTCGAATAAGATTCGAGCACTCCAAATATTGCGATGCCTACTTGATCTCGAAAAGGGAGTCGGGGATGCCGTCGTTTAGTTTCAGAGACTCGAATGTGCTCGTTCCCGCGAGTTTGTTGTCGGCGTTTCGGACCGTGAGCTGGCTGGAGAACCAGATGCCGGTTTCTTTGTCTTGGACCGGGACCGCATAGGTGAAGGTCGCCATGAGGTTGCCCTGGCGGGAGTACCATTCGCGCTTGTTGATGATCTTCTTCGCGGCATCAACCCAGATGCGTTGGCGCGTTTTGTCCTTATAGCGGTCGGCGTAGGTCAGGTCGAAGACTTCATCGGAGGTTGCGCGGTCGGTGCGGACGAAGGTGGCTTCGTAGAGATCGTCGAAGAGCCCCGCCGTCAAAATCCCAAAGTCGAGGGGAGTCTGACGCTTACCGGGATCATTTTTCAGGTTCTGCTTCACGTTCAAGTTGGAGCGGGGGATTCGGATCAGCTTTCTGGTGCCGTTCAGGATGAAGGAAACCGTGGTGTCCTCAACCGTCGCGTCGAGACGGAGTTTCATCGGCTCTTTCATCTTTACCGCCGTTGATTTGAACCGGTAGCTTTGGGCGAAGTCGCTGTTGATCTTCTTGAGCTCGGCGAAATCAGCCTTTCCGAGTCGCCAGGTGAACGCGGCGTCGCGGAATTTTGGGATAAATTGCTCAATCGTTGGCGCGAGCACCGTCGTCCGAAGTAAAGTCAAAGCTACTAAAATCATTTTTAAAGGTGTACCCGATTCGGGGGCACTCTCATTAAACGCATAATAGGTGCTTCTGTACTCCCATCGTGAGCCTTTCGAACGAAATCATATTTGGACAGTTGAGTACTGCCGACGTCTTCGGACTGGCGGCATCGCTTGTTCGTAAGCATTTCCGGCCGATGCTCGGCCTCATCATCGGACCCTTGCTCATTGCGGCGGTCACTGTCATTGCCTATTTCGCTCTCGCCTTCCCCAACCTTTATCAAACGCAGCACTCGGGGAATGTTCGTGCCCAGGTCGTCGAGGTTTTGGTAGGAGTCGTGGGCGGGCTGGCGCTGGCAATTCCAATTATCTCGGTGTGTCTCGCTTATGCCGGAGGGATCATTTCGCAGGTGATGCTCAATTCGCTGCAAGATCGGCCCGTGAACTTCCGCGAAATTGACGCGCAGGTCACCAGCAAAATCGGTCGTCTGATGAGCACGCTCATGCTTTCGCTTGCCCCGTCCGCGCTTTATCTCATCGTTGCGTTGGGCTTGTCGTTTGGACCGGGTGCGGTCGCGGGTGATTCCAACGAACTCACCGGAATTTCAATCCTCGGACTCTTCATGCTTTTCCTCGGCATCATTGTCGTCCCCATGATGATCGGCGTTCACGGCATGGCGGTTCCGGTCTTGCTGAACGAAGATGGGACGATTCGCCAAGCTCTCAAGCGCAGTCGCGAGTTGATGGGTTCCAAAAAGAACGGGCGCTTTGGAAGTCAAGTGATGTCAAGCCTCTGGGCGGCAGGATTATTGGACGCCTTTGCGGCGATCGTTGGGACTTCGATTTTGATCAGCATGGTGGGGATGGACGAATGGTTTCGCCCGATGCGCGAAAACGACTGGCTTCAGCCGATCACCGCTTACGCTTCGGTATTGATCCCGCTCTGCTTGGGGGCCGTTTTCTTCGTCTTGCTTTGGTATTCGGTAACCGCCACGCTCTACGTGGAGCGAAGAATGCGCCTCGAAGGCCTCGACATTGATATCCTGAGGGAGAGGATGGAACGTGAAAAAGGCCGTTCTCGCTTTGCTCTTTAGCCTCCTCCTGCTCGTGGCTCCCACGGCAGGAATGGGTCAAGGCGCGTCCGAAGCCCTCGCGAGTCGCCTCTCGAAGGAGTGGTCCGGCAACCGCTCGGTGATTGCCTCCAAGGCTCAATCTGCCAAGAAGGTCGGAAACTACAAGGAGCGAGCCGCGACCGAAAGCAACGGCTGGGTGGACCGCGCGATGAAGCGAATCGGCGACCTGTTTGATCCGGGAAAACGCAAATTCGAGCCACCGAAAATAGACACGCCGAATGTTCCTTCGGCCGGCTTGGGCTTTTTACAATTTCTGCTTTGGTTCATCCTGATCGCCCTGGCGGCACTCGGGCTATATTTTGCCCTTCGAAATGTCGGCCCGCTCAGAAAAGGTTCGAAGAAGGCGAAAAAGGGAGCGCTTATCGAAGAGAAAGAACCTCTTCGAACCGCCGACGAATGGTTGGAGCAAGCCGACGCGTTGGAGCGCGCGGGGCAATTCCGCGAAGCCGTTCGCGCTCTTTATTTGGCAACTCTCGTTCGTCTTGACGAGAATAAGATCCTGCGATTCCGAAGATGGGAGACGAACTGGGAACACTTGACGCGCTACCGCGAACTTGTCAAAACCCCCGCGATTGACCTCGGCCCGATTACCCAGGAGTTCGACCTGATCTGGTACGGCTTCGCGCCGTGCAGTTCTCCCGAAGTGAGCCAGTTTCGCGACCTTTACCGCTCCATGCTCGACGCGATTGCGAGGATGCCGAAATGAAGCGAGGGCTACCGAAGTGGGTCTTTTACGCCCTCATAGGTCTCCTTTTTCTCGTCGGGATGCGAGTCCTGTCGAACGGATCACCGAGCTACTACCCCAGCATCACTTCGCAAGAGCCAAGCGGCACCCACCTTTACGCACAACTTCTGAAGGACCAGGGCTACCAAATTGAGGCGTACACCGGTTTGCATCCAGAAGCAAGGAAGGCTGACCTCGTCATTTGTTACTTCCCTACCACCGGCGAAATGCCCAAGGGCTCCAAGTTCGATAACCTTGGAAAAGCCAATCTACTGGTCATTGACTATCCTCAAGCTGATTTCGCTACTCTGGTAAAAGGAGCAAAAACAACCAACCTGACCTCCGACTGGAACCTTCAGGATCAACCGAAAGTGACCCTGCAAGGGCCGGTGCCAGAAAGCGTGCTGAAATATCGCACGGAGGAATCCGATGTGGATCCGGTGCCGGTCGATGAATCATTCGCCGTTTGGAGTGAACCGAACACTTACTTCATGCTTGCCCTAGAGAAAGCCGGTCGGTCTAAAGTGAGGATTTCCGACGGCATCGGAAGCACGAACAAGTTCATCTCTACCGCCGACAACGCCACTTTTTACGTAAACGCGGTTAAGTCCGTGGTAAAGCCCAAGGGCCGAATCCTGTTCTGGGAAAGGCCCCTCGGAAACGCCTCTGAGCCCACTCTGCTCGAAGAACTCTCCCCCGCACTCGCGACGGCCTGGAGCCAGTGCCTGCTCATCTTCATTGTGGTTGCCTACACCTTGGGCAAGAGGTTCGGATTGCCCGAACGCACCGACGTAAGCCAACAAGGCTCCCGCGCCATGCTTGACGCCTTCGGAGAGTTGTTGCGTCGCTCCAAACGTGGAGAAGTCGCGCTTGAGCTCATCGAGCGAAATGCGAACCAGCGCATACGCCGAAAGCTCAATCTTGCCTCAGAGGCAACCGACGCGGACCGCGATGATCTCCTGACTCCGGAGCAACGCGAAGCTATGATGAGTCTGAAACTCACGCAAGTAGAAGGACAGTCAAACACACGCTACGCCAGCGTTGCCCGTCGCGCGTTGGCACTCTTGCGTGAGTTTATGCGTTAGGCTGAGTCATTCAAGCACATTTACTAGGTTCAAACGAGTAGTTAGCTGATACAATAGAGGGATGAAGAGCATAGCATTCATCGCGTTCTTTGGAGCCGCCCTTGGCGCTCACGCGACATCACTAACACTTTCGATGGTCGCCGACGATTATTACGAGGCCTACATCTCGACTTCCGACGCTGTCCAAGGCACCCAATTCAGTGCCCAAGTGAACACTTGGCAATTTGGAACCGTGACCGGGTCTACGGCCCTCACAGCGGGAATGACGAACTACCTGCACATCCGCGCCC
>JAIOPU010000016.1 GCA_021413725.1 Armatimonadota bacterium
CGAGTAAACGGCACTTTTGGCTCATCGCATCGGCAGGGAAGTCTGCCTGAAGGGCCGTAACCTCCACCATATCCGCGCCCAATGAGTGCTTCTGGATCACGATTGCAACTTGAGGCGCCACTTCTCGAACTAATGTCCAAGCCGCAGAATCCGCCTGAGCGGAAGCATTTTGCAATCCGACAAAAAATATCAGAACCAGAAACGGAATCTTCACGTAAATAAAGTACCTAGATGAGTCATTTGCGTGTTTTTACGCGTCTCAGTGAAACATTTGGAACGAAACACGCGTCTAGCCTGGCTAGACTCTGCTATACTAGCCCGAAACAAATCTTATGGATCGCCAGGACGTAGAAACTTCAATAGAGCACAGCTTCGATTATCTCGAGGCTCAGAATTTCGCGGGTCCCGTGTATCTGACTCCTACAGGTTATGCGCGTTTGCATGACGAATTGGATCATTTGACGACGGTTCGGCGAACCGAAATTGCCGACCGGTTGCGCGATAGCAAAGACCATGGCGAGTTCTCCGAGGACAATCAGGAACTTGACGAAGCCAAATTTGAGCAGAAACTGGTTGAAGATAGAATCAATGAACTCAAGTCCATCTTCGCTCAAGCCCAAATCTTGGATATGGACACCATTCCCACCGACGAGGTGAGCGTAGGATCGGTGGTGAGCGTGAAGGACGAAGATCGCGGCATTGCCTTTGATATTCGCATCGTCGCCAGCATTGAGGCGAACCCCGATGACGATCTTATCAGCGAAGAGTCCCCTATGGGCATCGCTTTGATGGGCGCGAAGAAAGGTGCCACGGTCGAGTTTCAAGCTCCGGTTGGGAAGCTGAAGTACAAGGTCACTGAAATCTCACGATGAGCCTGTTTCCTGGAGAGCATCTGGATGTACTGATCACTCAGGACCAGATTCGCTTGAAAGTTCAGCAACTTGGGGTCAAGATTCGCGCCGATTACGGCGAGAAGGAAATCATTCTTGTCGCCGTTCTCAAGGGTTCGTACCTTTTTGTCGCTGATCTTGCTCGCGAACTTGGCCTGAACGTCAAAATCGAGTTTTGCCAAGTCAGCAGCTATAACGAAGGGAAGTCTTCCACCGGGGTTGTCCAGATTCGGAAAGATTTGGACATCAATATCGAGGGGCGCGACGTCCTGATTATTGAGGACATCGTCGACACGGGTCTGACTTTGAAATTCCTCAAAGAAATGTTTGAAGTGCGGCGACCGAGTTCAGTCAAAGTCTGTACTTTGCTCAGTAAGCCAGAAGCACGTACCCATGATTCACTTGTGGATTACGTCGGGTTTGAGATTCCGAACGAATTTGTGGTAGGATACGGATTAGATTACGGCGAGAGATTTCGAACCCTGCCGTATATCGCGATCCTTCGCGATTCTTCCTAGCCGCAATGAGACGATCTTTTGATCGACTGATTTCCGCAAAACACCTTAACTTTCAGGCCAAATCACATCATGAGCCACACCTTCCGACCACGCAAAAGCGAAAGCGGTGCCCGACGGCGCCCAAGTAACAACAACAATAACCGGGGCCGAAAAGACGGTCTCCCGCAGACCGATCAAAGCGATCTCGATCTCTTGCCCGAGATTGAGTACAACACCTACGATCAGATGCCCCCGGCGGAACTCGCCAAGGTTTGCAAAAAGCACAAAATGACGATGGACGCCGACAAGGGCGTCATCATCGAAGAAATTCTGATCCGCACTACGTCAGAGGCGAATATCGAATACGCCCGTGGGGTTCTCGAACTCGGAAACGAGGGCTGGGGATTCCTCCGACGTGATAATTACGCCCCGAGCCAGGCTGACGTTTATGTCTCCCAGCAACAGATCAAGAGATTTGGATTGCGCTGTGGCGATACCGTCTTCGGCTTAGTGCGACAGCCAAAAGAAGGTGAAAAATTCCGTGGAATGCTTCGCGTTGAGTCTATCAACGGACACGGCACGGCTTCGGCAGTCATGGCCAACCGCCGCAACTTCGATGAACTCACTCCTTTGTTCCCCGAAGAGCGAATCAAGATGGAGATGACTTCGGACAACATCCCCGCCCGAATCATTGATCTCATCGCGCCGATCGGTAAGGGTTCTCGTGGTCTTATCGTTGCTCCGCCTAAGGCTGGTAAGACTACGATTACCAAGACGATCGCCGCTGCGGTCACCGCGAATCACCCGGAGGTCTACTTGATGGTCCTGCTCGTGGACGAACGACCAGAAGAGGTTACTGATATGCGCCGGTTTGTGAAGGGTCAAGTCATCAGTTCGACCTTTGACGAGCCTGCCGACAACCACATGCGCGTGACCGAGCTTTGCCTCGAACAAGCCAAGCGCTTGGTCGAAGCTGGACGCGACGTAGTCATTCTACTAGACTCCATTACTCGCCTGAGCCGAGCTTCCAACCTGACGATCAACCCGTCTGGACGCACTCTTTCCGGTGGTCTCGACCCCGCTGCTCTCTATCGACCGCGAAGGTTCTTCGGAGCCGCGCGAAACATCGAAGAAGGCGGATCGCTCACAATCATCGCCACCGCCCTTATCGATACCGGCTCCAGAATGGACGACTCCATCTTTGAAGAATTTAAGGGAACCGGCAACATGGAAATCGTCCTCGACCGCGAACTCGCTGAGCGCAGAATCTGGCCTGCCATCGATGTGCGTCGCTCCAGCACCCGCCACGAGGAAAAGCTCTTCGATCCGGGTCAACTGGAAGGAATCGTTCAACTCCACCGCTTGCTCGCCAACCAGCAGAACACGGTCGAAGCAACGGACCAACTGATTAAGTTGCTAAAGAAGACTCCGACAAACGCAGTTTTCCTAGAGCAGATCATGCAAAGAATGCGCGCGACTGTTTAAGGAACTATAGATCACCCCGATAGGTAGACTGGAATAATGAGTAAAGGCGCCCGGGGCGTGCGATATGCGGAAGTCGAACGGGAATCGGGCGAGACTAATGTCTCGGTCGTGCTGGACCTAGATGGCGGCTCGCGACGGGATGTGAGTACGGGGCTCGGTTTTTTTGATCACATGCTCGAGCTTTTAGCCTTTCACGGTGAGTTTGACCTGGGCGTTCAGGCGCTCGGCGATCTCCACGTGGATGACCACCACTGCGTCGAAGACGTCGGTATTGTTCTGGGCAAGGCCATTCGTCAATGCCTTGAGCAGTCGGATCCGATTGAGCGGTATGCCAGCCTTCACTCGGTGATGGATGAGTCATTAGTCCTAGTTGCACTGGACATTAGCGGGCGCGGGCAACTTCATTATGAAGTGCCGTTTCGCCGCGATCAGATTGGGGAACTTGCCACCGAGAATGTCGGCGAATTCTTCCGCGCATTGGCTCAACATGCAGGAATTACACTCCATATTCGGCTAATCACCGGCTCGAACGACCACCACATCGCAGAGGCGGTTTTCAAGGGATTGGTTTAGAAATGTTTGACCCTGAAAAGCTCATTCCCATCGTTGCCATCCTTATGGTTTTTGGTGTGCCCATGATGGCGATTTTGACCCACCATCAGCGAAAGATGGCTGAACTGATGCACTCTCGCGCAAACCAAGCCGATGCCATTCCACAACTTGCGGGTGAATTGCAAATGCTTCGGGAGGAAGTCCGATCCCTGCGCGACCAGATGAATCAGCAAATTCTTAAGAGTGATTACCCTTCTGCAGAACAGAATTTGCAAGGTCGACAGACTCCTCCACCCCTTAATTTGAACGGATAGTTGGCTGGGTCAAAAGTCTGCTATCGAAGATGTCACGACGTAATATAGGCAAACTTATGATTCCTTCTCAAGATATCGCTCCAATATTCGCAATGCTCATGATATTGGGGATTCCCATTATCGCGATTCTCACCGCGCACCAGCGAAAAATGGCCGAACTTATGCACTCTCGCGGACAGGAACAAAATAATCCGCAACTTGCCTATGAGTTACAGATGCTTCGGGATGAAGTTAGGGGACTGAGAGATCAGGTCAACCAGCAAGCGCTAGCAGTGGACAGCTTCCGGAATGCGACACCTGCGGTCGCGGAGCAGAACTTGCAGGTTCGGCAGAATCCTCCCGCATTTTAGGCGCGTTTCGCGAATTCCGCTGCTTCTTCGATCCAGTGCTCGACTTTGACGCATTGCCACTTTTGAGCGTGAATGAGTCCCGAGATCACCTCGGGCTTTGTCGCGGCAAGATCGGAAAATTTGAGAATTCCCGCTTCCCAGAGTTTTGCTTCCAAAACTGGTCCGATACCCTCAATTTTTTGAAGCGGGTCAGCTTTTGGAGGGGACGCCTGCATACTTTGGACGCAGGATTTGAGGGACGCAATCACGCCTTCGAGCTCGATGTGGGCGTTGTGACACACGGCGTATTGAGTCTGGAGAGTTTCGATCGCCGGTTCGATTTCAGGGATTTGAGTGGGTGGAATGGATACTCGGCGGTCAAGCAAAACTTTTGCGGCCCAACCGAGGCTGAGGCCAACAACAAAGACAACAAAACTTTCCCAACTGATAAAGCTCACGACAATAGGTCCTGTAGCAATCTCCCCGGTACAACTTTTGTTATACCGAAGTCGCGCTGTCAATTTGCAGCCCGAATCCAAGTTTTGTGTTGGTTTCTGTGGAAAGATTGAGGAAAAGTCTAGGATTGCCTTACTGTGAGGTAAATGTTGGTGGACCGTGTAGGGCTCGAACCTACGACCCGCTGATTAAGAGTTCTCGGAGATGTTGTTTGTGGGTGTCCGTAAGTGTCCGCATTTGAATCTAAAATTGCAATAATTGTCCGCTCACGTTCTCCTCGTAATGGTGACATTCTATATCGCTATGGTGACTCCAATGGTGACTTGATGGGTAAAATGGACATATGAAACGACGCGGTCGGAATGAGGGCGGGATTACTTTTCTGGAGAGCAGGCAGGTTTATGTGGCATCGGTATTCTTCGGAATGGATGACCGAGGAAAGCCGGTCTATCTCAAGAAGCAACGCAAGAGCAAGCAGGAAGCAACTAAGGCGCTCAACGAGTTGCGTGCGCAACTTGAAAGTGGGCTTCCAGTCGCAATAGGGAACCGACGGGTGGGGGATTGGCTTGATGAGTGGCTGGAGGAATTTGTGAAGCCGCACCGAGCTCCCAAGACTTACACGAGCTACGAGCAGATTGTGCGTATCCACCTCAAGCCGGGGCTTGGTCGAATCGAAGTTCGGAAACTGACTGCGAGTCAGATCGCTAAATTCTTTACCGTGAAACGAGAAGAGTTGCAAGCCCAGCGTGAGGACCAAGTAGGTTACGGCTTGACAGTGCTGAAGAATATGAGAGCGGTTCTCCGTGCTTCACTCAAGCAAGCCGTTGCGCTTGGGCTCGCTACCTACTGTCCAGTTAACGAGGCCACGAAGACCCCAGCGGTTAAGAAAAGCGAGAGCAAGTTCCTGACTCCGGAAGAGTGTAAACGGCTGAATGCAGAATTTCCGGGCACCGTCTTGGAGCGTCTTGGTCCGTTCGTCATGGGGACTGGTGTTCGAATAGGTGAAGCAATGGGGCTGCGCTGGCAAGATGTGGACTTTGAACGGGGCGTGGTTAGGATTGAGAATCAGTTGCAACGGGTAAACGGAAAGCTCGAACTGCGCCCGCTAAAAACGATCAAGAGCCGCCGAGAAATTTACATGAGTCCTTTGATTCGATCCAGTCTAGAAGCTGAACGAGGACGTCAGCTGGCAGAGGGCATCAAGCCGGAGATGGGCATCGTGTTTGTCAACCGAGACGGTCGGCCGTTTGATGCAAAGAACGTAGATGTTCACCTGAAGCTAGCACTTGCCAAGGCGAAACTCCCAAAAATGGGAATGCATGGATTGAGACATGCTGCAGCGACAACCATGTTGCAAGGAGACGTTCCTCTGCATACCGTCAGTCGAATGATGGGGCATAGCTCAATCACTTTGACGGCAAACACCTATGGTCACGTATTGAGCCAAGGTCAGATTGATGCTTCAGACGTCCTCTCTAACGCAATCCTACCAAAGCAAATTTAGATTAATTCTGGATTTAGGCGGATTCCTTCAACTTCCGGTGTACAATTAAATCGTTTCTAAGTGTTCTTAGACTTCGATCAGGTGAGCAATGAACAACCCGAAAGTTTGCATAGCGACGATTCTTATCCTCAGTCTGACCGCACCCTCACATGCGGTTTGGACCCTAGTCCGACTGCATCCTTCTGGATCAAACATCAGGGGCTCAGTCGCTTTCGGGACTTCGGCAGCGAACCAGGTTGGAGTTACAACGGTTGCTGACGTAAGACCTCACGCCAGCCTCTGGTCGGGGACTAGTGGGTCTTGGGTGGACCTGCATCCCTTTGGTGGCTCAATTGGTGGATCCGAGGCATACGGTGTTTCAGGGACGAGCCAAGTGGGTTCCGTGGGGGTGCCAGAACAGGGTACCCATGCGGCCCTTTGGGCCGGTACTGCAGCTTCCTGGGTCGACCTTACGCCAGGTGCCCATGGTGTGGCCTATGCTGTATCTGGGGCGCATCAGGTCGGCATGGCCGAGACAGGTAGTGGAACTCATGCAAGTTTGTGGACCGGCACCGCGGCTTCCTTGGTGGACCTGAATCCGGGTGGAGCGACAGAATCAGTCGCCTTCGGCGTCTCGGGTACGAGTCAGGTGGGATACGCTGCCACGGTGGATTGGGCGCATGCCAGTTTATGGTCGGGTACTAGTGCCTCCTGGGTTGACCTGCACCCGGCTGGGTACGAGTGGTCAATGGCGCTTGCTGTCTCAGGGCCATATCAGGTCGGTAAGATTCGAGTAGGAGGAGTATTTCATGCGAGTCTTTGGTCCGGTACGGCCGCTTCGTGCGTGGACCTGAATCCAGCGGGGTCAACAGAATCGCTTGCGTATGGCGTTTTTGGGACGAACCAAGTGGGGGAATCCTGGGTGGGCAACAATAGCAAGCATGCGAGTCTCTGGTCAGGAACCGCGGCCTCTTGGGTGGACCTGCACCCCCCAGGTTTCAATACTTCATATGCTACGTCCATGTGGGCGGACAGTTTGAACGAGTACATATCTGGTGCTGGGACCAATACAATGACTGGCATTGAAGAAGCGCTGCTCTGGACGCAACCCCTTCCGCGTACCGTTAGCGGTCATGTTAATTTTGCCGGTGGAAGAGTCCTTAACGCTATAGAAGTTCAATTCCGGGAGGCTGGGACTCTAACAAACGTGGGGGGGCAAATGATAGTCCCGGTGGACGCTAATGGTAGTTACGAGGTTTTTGCTCCAGTCAGGCGCCTTCTCGATCTGACACTAATGCCTAAGGGATGCCTTCGTCGGACAATCTACGTCAATACGAGCACAGGTGACTTTCCCAATGCCGACATTAACCTGGTTCCTGGAAATATTCTCCCGGACTACGTCATCGACCTCTCCGACTACACGCAAGTAATCACACACTTCAACAAGAATAGCTCGAACCCAAACTGGAACTCCCAAGATTTCTACGGTATCCGCCCATCTGATTCAGACCTTAACGGTGACGGCGTCGTCGATCTCACGGACTACATCCTTGTCGTGACGAACTTTAATGCCGTCGGAGACAATTAGGACATTCAAATGAATCACTCAAAATCCCTAATCACTCTTGTGACCCTCTTTGGCTTCGCGAGCGTTGCTCCTGCAAAGTGGACAGTCACTACAAGCACCGGACCGGCTGGGGCTACTGAAATTTACCCTGCTGGAGTTTCCGCTGGACAAAGTGTCGGGCAAGCATGGGTGACCGGCTCGGGCAAACGTGCATCTATTTGGGATCATGCCACTAATTCGTGGGTCGATCTAGCTCCATTGTTTAGCGCTGATTCATACGCATATGGCACTGACGGAACTCAACAGGTTGGCTACGTGAATATATCTGGAGAGCGAGGGGCCGCGTTGTGGACGGGTACAAAAGCGTCGCTGGTCTATCTTTCCGCTGTTACCGTGTCTGACGATGCCGCCTATTCATGCTCGGGGGGACAACAAGTAGGTCAAGCCCACAACCACGCTGCTCTGTGGAGTGGCACCGCCGAATCAAGGGTGGATCTTAATCCTCCGTTGTCATCGTCTTCAAAGTCTTACGGGATTTCTGGGAGTCAACAGGTTGGTGTCGCGAACGTTGGGGGAGCCGTTTACCATGCCAGCCTTTGGAACGGGACGGCTAGTTCCTGGGTGGACATTCACCCAGTTGGTACCGGAGGTAGCTCGATAGCATTGGCTGTGGACTCAGGTCAGGTTGTGGGGATGGTGGGCGCCCAATTGATAGGATACGGGAATGAAGCATTTGGCACAGCCAGCCTGTGGACCAATGGGACCGCTTCTTCATGGGTCAATCTAGACCCACCACACAGCGTGCCCAATTATAACGCCTGCCTGGGAGTTTCTGGGGGATTTCAAGTTGGCTACGTGGATATCATAGGTGACGGTCGCCAGGAACTCGCAACTCTTTGGCAAGGTACGGCATCATCCCGTGTCAATCTGCACACCCTGCTCGGTCCTAGCTATGCGTTAAACTCCAATTGCTTTTCCAAAGCAACTGCGATCTGCCGAGTCGGCAGCGTCATATATATCAGTGGCTTCGGAAGTGATGCTCAGCTACGCCGAGCCCTGCTTTGGAGGCACGATGTGAGTTCGGTCTCTGGGCGTGTAAACACTGGCGGAGGACGACCAGTAGCATCGGTTCAAATCCAATTCACGGATAACTCTCCCGATGGCGATGGGAGAAACGTGGGTGCGCCCATCACCGTGCCCATCGCCGAAAATGGGGATTACACGGTTTCAGCCCCCGTTGGTTCGGACGCTTTTCGGATAAGTGTGAAACCGACGGGCTTCCTGCGTCGCACTGTTGACGCGAACGTGGTCGGGGGTGATTTGACTGAGGTCAACCTCAATCTGGTTCCGGGCGACATCGTCGCTGATAATGTTATTGACCTGAGTGACTACGTAAAACTTGCGACCTACTTCAACGGCGTTTCGACCGATCCAAATTGGAGTACCGCTGACAGCGATGGCATCCGCCCCTCAGACTGTGACCTCAATGGAGACGGGGTGGTAGACCTAACCGATTATACGCTTGTGGTGACCAACTTTAACTCCGTTGGAGATAACTAAGTTTTCCAGGACGTGTCGGCTACTGATTGGCTAGGATTTTGCAATACGAGCACAAATTTCTATACACCTTAATTGTGCCTAATAGAAGATTTCAATAGATTCTCAAATCCGGGGAGAAAATGCGTCACAATTACTTCCATGGGTACCCCATTGAACTCAATCCCCCCCACCCGCACACTTCTTCGAATTTCTGACGTTGTCGATGAACTTTCCTTGTCCCGGACTAAAGTATACGAGCTCATGAGCAGCGGCCTTTTGAACTCAGTAAGGATCGGTTCATCGCGACGAATACGTCGCTCTGATCTTGATCTATTTGTTAATAGTCTGTCAGCCGACGAATGGGGCTTAGAATCACTATATACGGCTTAAGGGTCCATCCGTACAAGCTGGAGCTTTACACTGAAGAACGTTATTCTTGACCATTAAGATGAATAGCGCAATCACCCACAACACGCAGCCGTTACCGCCCGCTATCGACGGCAAGTTGTTGCGGGTAGATCAGTCCGTTTGCATGAATTCAATGTCAGGAACAATTGCTGAATTACGAGGGGGCAATGTCAATTCCTGATCTTGCCCTGGCTCAAGAATTTGCGCGGCAAGCGAGGGCTATCCGTTGCGAATCGGATGAGTTTGAACTCCTATCATTTGATCAACTCGAGGCCGAGCCGGACCCCGTTTATGTCGTAGATGGGTTACTAAAAGAGGGTGACCTAGTGGTCATTTACGGTATGCCTAAAGCCGGAAAATCTTTTATTGCAACTGATCTATTGGCCAGTTGCACCCGTCCAGGAAACAAGTTCGCTGGGCAATTCTTGGTCCATGAGGCTGTCCCGTCGATTTATGCTACAGGAGAAGGGCGAGGAGGACTCAAATTCCGCTCCATGGAACTGAAGGTTCAGCACAATCTTACTCCTGAGGAGCGGGATTTAATAAGATGGTGCAAGTCAGTTCCCAATTTGATCGCTGGAAACGATGATCCACGAAGCTTGCCCAAATTCCTGAATTCGATTTCTAGACGCCTTACGAGAGATGGACTCGGAATAATCGTGCTTGATACTCTCAGACTTTGCACCGTAGGTGCGGACGAGAATCAGACCCGGGATATGGGGATAGTTATGAACGTGCTGCTGAACTCGATACGAGAGACGTTCCCACGGGCTATCACGGTGGTCATTCACCACTCGAACAAAGGGGGAACTATGGGAGGCTCTCTCCAGATCGCCGGGTCTGCCGACCTGATACTAAAGGTAACAAAGAAAGGAAATGACCACCAATTCGAGTGTGAGGACGCAAAGGATATTCCAGGCTTTGCGCCCATCGCATTCCAACTAATGCCAGGGGTGTCCAGCGCCCTAGTGGATTGGCAAGGGCAGAGGGTGCTTAAGATAAACACCCGAGACCTCAAACGGAATGCAGTCCTAGATTATCTCCGGAACTATTGCCAGGGCGAAGAAAGTGCGAAGTCTATTACTCAGATAGCAGCATCAATGGAAGGCGTGAGCCGAGACACTGTGGGGAACTATGTGCGTGCGGCCAAAAGCGACCCAACAAGCGGTATCACCAGTTCCCAAATTCGTTGTAAAGATGCCAACAAAATCGTCGAAAAGTGGTGGTCGGAGGGATTCTAAAGGCCGCAAAAAGCGAACTTGGTCCGCGACTCATTAGCGCACTGTACGCGAAAGTGGTGCGCGACTTTAGCCGACAGGTTCAAATGAACCTAGGTGCGCGAATAGGTGCGCGAATCTCGCGGATAGGGTGCGCTAGTGCGCCTCTCCCCCTTTAATAGGGGGAGGCACTCGCGCACCACCTGGGCAATTTGGACAAATGGAATCTTTCAACCGTAAGGAGATAGACTTCGAGGCCGCTAGGAACTCGGTGGACTCGGTGTCAATCGCTCAGGGGTACACCCACCTCAAAGGAAAAGGCCGCGACATTTCGGGTCCGTGTCGGTTTTGTGGGGGGGTAGACCGATTCTATCTCCACAGGGACGGGCAACACTTCGGGTGTCGCAAGTGTGGATTTTGGGGGGACGTGATTGACCTCGTGTCCAAAGCCGACGGTATCTCCAAAGCCGATGCCGCAAGGAAACTTTCGGGGGGTGATTTGCCCAGCCCCACTCCTCGCGCGCGTGCGATTGCGCGACCTTTGGGGATTAAAGCACCACTAAACAGACCACAGATAACAGCGGTTATAACAGCGGACACTAAAGCAAAGACTCCGACAATAACTCCGGTGGATCCCGCCCAACAATCGAGGTGGATCAAGATCATTGATCAAGCGGAGAAATCTCTCGAAGGGAGTGCAGCTCATCGGTACCTCGAAGACATTCGAGGGCTGGACATGTCTACCGCTCGTCGGTTCCGTTTGGGGTCCGGGTCATTCAATGGCCGTCCTGTCCTAGTCATTCCGGTCATCGGAGAGGGTGGCGTGATCGAGGCCGTCAAGTACCGTTTCGTGGACCAGCTCGCCCAGGACGAGAAGAGTAAACGGTTCGCCCAGGAACCGGGTTCGGGGCCGGGACTATTCGGGGGTCACTTTCTAAGCGGTTCGCGGTTTCTCGTGATCGTCGAGGGGGAACTCAACGCCGTGAGTATTTCCCAAGCTATTGAGGACATTGGGGACGTTCTGAGCATCGGATCACAATCCGGAAATATTCTCCAAGCCGTCGAGATCGCGAAGCGATACTCAAAGTTTGTGGTCTGGTTTGACGAGGGGGAAAAGGCTGCCGAAACTGTAAAGCATATCCGAAATGCAATCCCGCTCCAGTCTCCGGATATGGGAAGTGGCCCGCTGGACGCAAACGACATTCTTAAAACTCACGGGGTCGAATTTCTCAGAGCCATGATGCGTGATATCCTGGGTCTCATTAAATCTGAACATGAGTGCGAAAGTGCCACACCAGTCTCGACGGGCAATGTTGAGGAAACAAGTAGAGGGGGAATAAAGATCAGGGAGGGTGCGCCACCTATCCCTGCCCACATCCAGCCCCACGTCAAGAATTGGACAAAAGAAATTGCGGAGAACTGGGCTTGGGCTGATTGGTTGAGGATTGGTAGCGATGATCGACCGGGTCTACCAGCGCCAACGACATCCGATGCAATCGCGTATGTCCTTGAGAAATGGTCGCAAGACTCTCTGCTTACACGTTAACTTACCGATTCTTGACGTCCTGAGGGCCGCACCGCTCTCCTGGTACCGAACGCCATGAATATTGCGGGCGGCACTGGTGACCCGCCCAAAAATGGCTTACAGGCTGTTAAAGGGCAATTCGTACCTAGCCAACAAAGCTAGGCTCCCTCGTCACTCACGGCAAGCGCGAGCAGGCACTATGAAAGAATCAGGTCGCAACCGCTTTCTTAAGAATTTCCTTCCTGTGATACTCCAAGTACCGGAGCTGGCCAGCAGAAAAGCTTCCTACCGACACGGGCAACGTGGGGATGCCGAGCTGCTCTATTGCCTCCAGATCAGCCGCTGGCGAAACAAGTAGCAACCCCTGGGGATCAAAGGAGATGTAGCCCTTGTCGAAGAGGTGGTCAATGTGGGGAGCCAGCAGCAGGCCATTTTCGCCATCCAGCCTCTCAGCGTTGCTTGAGTCTCGCCAAGGCTTAATGTGGCTTGCTATGAGATGTACGGGATTTGAGACACCAGTAACTCTGCACTTCTTCTCAATTTGTTCGACTCTCTGTCGAAAAATCCCTTGGCCGAGGCGAGAATCAACGATGGACTGTCTAACGGTCACGGTGAGATTTGGATCGTTGATGACCTGATCCTCAATCGCTCGCTCCTTATGTTCCCGAATTGTAGTGCCCGCTTGGGTCGCTGCTGGAATCTTGGCCTGCGCTAACCTGGTCTCATCACCGGACTGGGAGAGAGCTAGTATCGCATTACCCATTTCTGGGGAAATCTTCGCAAGGTAGACCTGGTTACCACCGCCGTCTTTCCGCAACGG
>JAIOPU010000004.1 GCA_021413725.1 Armatimonadota bacterium
CTGCAAACTGCCCCGGAGTCACCGCCCGGACGGGCTCATCAAAAACAATGCGTGGTCGATCACCGCCATAAATCCGCGCTGGTTCGGCGACCATGTTATAGCGAATCTTTGCCGTGATCTTCATGCCGTCTACGTCCGACGGGATCGTCGCCCAAAACATGTCT
Source organism: Armatimonadota bacterium (assembly GCA_021413725.1). Lineage (GTDB taxonomy): Bacteria > Armatimonadota > Fimbriimonadia > Fimbriimonadales > Fimbriimonadaceae > JAEURQ01. The sequence continues at coordinate 165 of JAIOPU010000004.1, forward strand.
TCTAACGGAACCTCGCTCTTGAGGAGGCTGTCGCTTGGCCCAACAATTACCTTTCGCTCTGCGGGATTCAGCCCGAGAACGAAAAGCGGCTTGGCTCCACTCACACCCAGACCACGACGCTGACCGACGGTAAAAGACGCCACACCCTCGTGAGTTGAGATCGTCTTTCCGGTCTCATCCACCATTTCCCCGGCCTCAAAAAGCTCCGGTCGCTCTTTCTGCAAAAATTCCCGGTATCCACCGGCATCGGAAACAAAACAAATCTCCTGGGAATCAGGCTTGTGTGCCACGGGTAGCTTGTAATGCTCCGCCATCTTACGCGTTTCTGCCTTGGAATCCAGGTCACCAAGAGGAAACATGACTCGGCTGAGTTGGGTTTGGTCGAGCATGTGGAGAACGTAGCTCTGATCCTTCGTCCCGCTTTTGGAGCGCAAAAGCCTATACTGTCCGGTCGCTTTGTTGAACCGCACTCGGCTGTAATGTCCGGTCGCCAGTTTGTCGCAGCCTAGCTCGTGCATCGTCTGCATCAGTGCCTCAAACTTCACCTTCTTGTTGCATTGCACGCAAGGGTTGGGGGTTCGCCCGGCAGCATACTCGTTGATAAAATTCTCAATGACGGTCTCGCGGAACTTATCCTTGTAGTTGATCACGTAGAAAGGAATATCCAGAATTCTTGCTACCCGGCGAGCATCTTCGACCGCGCCGAGCGAGCAACACCCAGAATGGCGCGGGTCGCGCTGACTCTCTTGCCAAATCTGCATCGTAACGCCCACAACGTCATAGCCGCGCTCCTTCAGGATCGCGGCAACAACACTACTATCAACGCCGCCAGACATGGCGACGAGTACGGTGGGCTTCTTTGGCATTTTGGGCTACTTCGAGTCTATAATCTTCTTATATTCTGGCATATTGAGGGTCGTTTCGACTCCCTTGCCATCGGCACTGCGAGTTGGAAGGCCCTTCGCGAAGATAAAGTAAGTGGGTGTCTCGTTCATTCCTGCTTGACTAGCTCGTTGCTTATCTCCCTCCACCGCCTCAAGCAGTTTTTTATCCCCATCCGCCAATCGCTTTCGGAAATCAACATCGTCAAGGCCTAGTTTCTTGACCGCGAACAAAATGCCCTCAATACTGTTCAAGTCGTCCAGGCTGGCTACGTTGAAAAAGTACTCGAGCGCGGGCCAATACTTGCCCTTTTCTTCGGCATACTCCAAAGCATAGGCGGCAAAGTCACTGTTCTCATGCCCTTCCTTGCCGGAAAGTGGGAAGTGACGATAGATGAGGCGCACCTTATTCTTCATCGCTGGCGAAAAAATGATGGCTTCGTTCTTGGGGAAGAAACTGCGACATCCGCCGCAAAAAACATCCGCGAATTCCACAACGGTGATCGGCGCTTTGGGGTCGCCCTTGGAGTATTTCGTGGGGTCCGCGAGCAAGCGGTCAATGGTGAATTCTTTGGAAAGCGGGGGAGTCACACTCCGCAAGCCACTGGAAGCGCCATTCAGTTCAACTACTTTGGCACCCAAAGCGACACTGGTCGCGAGGGCGATTCCGATCAGGAAGGGGGTCTCAAATTTCGAAGTTTCCTCCGGCCATTCCTCTTTCTGGAGCAATAGGTACGTGACAAAGATCACCGTCATGCTGACCGCAGAAGCGATGCACCAGGTACAGGCGGCTTGAATCTGTGCGAACGAAACATACTGGTAGTACAGGCTGATCGCCGTTCCGATGCCGGAGACAATGAGCCCCAGTTTGATCAGGCGCCTGACCATGAGCAAATCCACCGATGGCCGAATGGCCATGATGCCAAAAAGTCCCACGTAGGCTATCATCCCCACCAGCGCGACCGGAATCCCACCCGCAATGTAGGCTGCGGCGGAGTTCGCGACCTTCTCACAGCCCTGCGCCATTCCGCAAGACAGCCCGACTCCAAAAATCTTGGCGAAAGTCAGAGAGCCTGAGGCAAACAAGCCCACTGCGCAGAACGCGAGTTGGAGGCGATGAAGCAGGATAGAATTCATTACAGATTTGTACCGCAGATCGGCATCCTAGCGTGGGCGTTCCATCGTGAATAGCTCCATCGCATCCAAATCCGCGTAAAAAGAACCACCCATCCTGGAGATTGGCTTGAGGGATTCAACGGAATTATCCCTCAATAGATTCCCGTCAACATGAAATCTCACGATCTCGCCGATCACATAGACTGACTGCTCGCCGTGACGGACGATTTCAAAGAGCTTGCATTCGAAGCTCGCAGGGCTTTCCAGAACTCGTGCGGGCTTCACCGCTTCGCTCGAAACCGGTGTAAAACCAGCCAAGTCCCACTCGCTTTCGTCTGAGGGTAACCCCGCCGCCGTTGCGTTCATCCCCTCCGCCATCTCTCGCGTCACCATGCTGATGACGAATTCTCCGGTGACAGTGATATTTTGCAACGAGTCTTTGGGTGTGCCATCAAACCGAAAGCCCGGAGAAAAGACCACCGAGGGCGGATTCACTCCGCCCATACTAAAAAAGCTAAAGGGGGCGAGATTGGGAATACCCGATGCACTCAGTGTGCTGACAAAGGCAATGGGCCTCGGAACAATGAGCGAGGCCATAAGGTCGTAGATGTTGCCGCTACTAAGGTTTTTCGGATCTAAGGTCACGGGTGACATATCCAATAGTCTACGTCAGATGCGCCAGAAAGAGTCTCAGTGAGCCGGAACCCAGCCCGAGAGTGCCACGAGTTGCGGGACGATGAGCAGTGCCATGATGAGAAGGAAGAAAGCCACGAAACTGTAGTTCCCGTACTGGTACGCCAATCGTGAGCATCGATCCGCTTCGGCATAGTCACCTTTCTTATTGTTTTCTTCGGTTTTGCTCGACCAATAAAGGGCCAGGAGGGTAATCGGAAGGAAGCCGAGGACGATGTGGATGCAATTCTTCACGAGGTGGCTTTCGACTACGCTGTTGACTGGGAGTGGTCGGAAGTACTCTGCCGAGTTTGCTCGGGGCATAGCTGGGGATGTTTCGTATTGAGGTGCAGGCCGGAAGGTGTGGACTTCTCGCGGTTTAAGAGCTACGGCCCCAAGAGCCTTTTCGCCGGGAAATCTGAGGCCCGTGAGAGCAAAGGCAATGACGACTCGCTCTGTGCCCTCTTCAATCAATTTCGTGCCCGGAGCGATGCGCTTTTCTTCAATCCATCGGTTAAGAAGATCAAGGTTTGCCGGACCAAATTTCGAACCATCTTTTGCTTGAACGAAGTACTGCATGTT
>JAIOPU010000005.1 GCA_021413725.1 Armatimonadota bacterium
TCATGTCCAGCATTTCGGCGGTCTCTTCGAACGACTCGCAGCGATAGTAGGTCATGAGGACGAGGTATTCAACCTCGGAACATGCCATTTTCGCGGCTTCGAGCAATCCGGTGATCCAGAGTTTCGCTTCCGTCGGGTCAACCTGTTCATCAACGATCTCGGGTGAGTCCTCGATGTTCGTGGTCGGTTTTTGCCTGCGGAAATGATTCAGAGCGACCCGTGAGCCGATTCCGAAAATCCAGCGGTCAAAAGGGCATTCGGCTGAGAACTTGCTCAGACTCTTGAACGCCTCAATGATGGTTTGCTGAGCGAGCGTGTCCGCCTCGTTCCCATCCGAAACGCGACGAGTAAAAAACCGCACGAGCCGAGAGCGATAGGATTCAAGAAGCCTTTCGCTCGCCGAGGCGTCGCCAGCTTGCGCTCGCCGTATCAGGATTTCGTCCGTATCTATCATAAAAACCCTCGCATACTGTGCGGGTTGTGAATATTGTAGCAGTGCCATGATCGTTCCTCCACAAGTTAGTGGCGATCTCGGCGGAAAGTGTTGCAGGTCCTGGGATGATTTCAGGACTTTTTCAAGTTGCGACATTTCTTCTGGTAGGCTTCACCTCAATCATGCGCTTTTCCACGACCGCCCTCACTTCTCTTTTCGGACTGGCAATCGCCCAAGCCGGACTCTCCCCTCAGAACGTCGCGGTCGTGGTGAACGGAGATAGCTGGGCGTCGCTGACGATCGCGAACGAATACTCACGCTTGCGGCAAATTCCCCAGTCCAACGTAATCGTTCTCAAGAACCTCTCCGGATTCGACCTCACGGATGCGGATCACTTTCGCTCCGAAATCCTGAACCCGGTCTTCGCCGAGCTCAAATCCAGAGGCATTCTTAGCCAGATCGACTGCATCACCTATAGTGCCGACATCCCGTACTCTGTCTCCGTCAACGGTGACATGGTCGGGAAGCAGTTTCCGCAAGTGATTACGCCGACGGCTTCCACAAATGGACTCACGTTCCTTCACCAACTTGTTGAAGCCAAAGACACCGACTACCTTTCCCTCAACATCAGTCGCTACAATCGACGACTGCTTCCGCTACCCGTTGGAACCAGGCTCAATGTCGCCGAGCAGGCTGAATACGCCAAAGGGATTGGTCTGTACGATGCCAAGAAATACCCTGAAGCCATTGCAATTCTGAGCAAATTAGTCACTGTGAAACGCTCCGACGCGAACATCTATTACAATCTCGCCTGCTGCTACTCGCTTGCCAAGCAATACGACGAAGCTCTGCTCACTCTTCGCGCCGCAGTCGGCGCGGGTTGGCGCAACTTTGGCCAAACTTCAAGCGACCCTGACCTTGCTCCTCTCGCCGAGAAAGAAGAGTTCCAGCGTATTCTGCGAATGCTCAAAGCGGCGCAGATTGAAGTCCAACCTGGCGTTGGTTTTGAATCACGACTCTCTTGGGATGAATCAGGCGCGCCCGGTGCCACCGGCCCCCAATACATGCTCTCCACCATGCTCGGCGTTACCTCTGGGCGTGGGAATTCGGTTAGAGAAGTCCTCGACTGCCTCGCTCGCGCAAAGACGGCAGACTTTACTGTGCCGAAGGGTTCTATTTACTTCCCCAAAAACGGCGATGTTCGATCCACGACTCGCGAATGGGGCTTCGCTCCAGCCGTGAACGCCTTGAAGTTGCTCGGAGTGAACGCCGCCGTTGAAGATGGAATTCTTCCGAAAGATCATGCCGATGTCGCGGGAGCCATGATTGGTATTGCGGATTTCGACTGGTCTAAAAGCGGAAGCAAAATTTTGCCCGGGGCGATCGTGGAGCACCTGACTTCGTTTGGCGGAATTATTTCGGAGCGTGCGGGACAATCGCCCTGCACCGATTTCATTCGTGCGGGTGCGACAGGATCGTCAGGGACGGTGACAGAACCTTTCGCTCTGCAGGAGAAATTCCCTTCCCCATTCATGCACGTACAGTACGCCAAAGGCTTTACTCTCGCTGAATCGTTTTATCAGTCCCTTTACGGCCCTTATCAGCTCCTAGTAATCGGCGACCCGATGTGCCGCCCGTGGGCAAAGCCACTCAAAATTACGTCCAATATCGCTCCGGGTTCAGTCTTGAAGGGCACAGTCTCTATCTCGCCGGCAGCGGACCGCAAAGGCGATGTCGCGAGGTACGAAGTTACCCTTGATGGCAAACCCGTGACCGACTCGAAAGCACTCACGATAAATACCTCGAACATTGCCGACGGCAATCATGTTCTTGGAATTGTGGCGCTTGAAAAGAGCGACACCCAAGCGAAGACCCAAATTCTGATCCCGATAGTCGTCAACAATCACGCGAGAAAGCTCACTGCGGCCACGGCAACCGCTAGCGTGGAATTCGGCGGCAGGTTCAAAGTGGACGCAAGTTGCCCGGGCGCATCAGCCCTAGAATTGATGCACTTGGGGCGAGGTGTCGGGAAGATCAGCGCCGCTAAGGGCGCGATTGAAATCAACACCACCCAAATCGGCATCGGAACGATAACTCTGCAACCCGTCGCGACAATCGGTACCGAAAGAGTGTTTGGCACCCCGATCATGGTCAAGGTCTCTGCTCCGACCGCAATCGCGCCAACGGGTGCCGAAGGAGCAACTGTTCCTGGCCTCTGCCTTACCATGCCCGGAAAACCATCGGTCAAAGTGCTCGACACCATTGACCCCAACTTCCTCTCCAAGCTTACTTCCGGCGGTAACCAAGAGTTCACCCTGACCGGCTATTACACCGCACCTGAGGACGACTTGTACCAACTCCAAATCAGGTCCAACGCCAAGGTCCGAGTTGATGTGAACGGCAAAGAAATTCTCGTCGCCCCCCCTTGATGCGAGAATCGGCAACCGAGGGGCATTTCATTTGGAGCAATCCAGGTTCAATTGCGTCATGCCGTAGCCTTGCACGGTTTTCCACCGCCATAGGATCATTTCCAGGTACAATTCAGGTTCAATATCCGTCTTTACACATGCCCAAAGACGGGTTAGCCCAGCCGGAAAACCCGGCGAGTTGAAAGCCTATGGCCGACGAACAGGATCCACAAATTTCAAGTATTAACGTTGACGAAGAACTCAGTCGGAGTTACGTCAACTACGCGATGTCCGTTATCATCTCGCGCGCGCTGCCCGATGGACGCGACGGACTGAAGCCGGTTCAACGCCGAATCCTCTACGCGATGAGGATGCTGAACCTGACGCCCGAGAACCAGTACGCCAAGTGCGCAAAGGTTTGCGGACAGACTTCGGGCGACCTTCACCCGCACGGCGAGTCGGTTATTTATCCCACCCTCGTCCGCATGGCGCAGCCTTGGTCTTTGCGCTATCCGCTGGTGGATGGTCAGGGGAACTTTGGAAACATCGACGGCGACTCCCCGGCTGCGATGCGATACACGGAAGCTCGTGTTACGCCGCTTGCCATGGAAATGCTGGAAGACCTCGACCGCGAGACGGTCGATTGGACTCCTAACTATTCCCAGACTCTGAACGAGCCCACCGTTCTCCCCGGTAAGTTCCCGAACCTGATTTGTAACGGTTCGCAGGGTATCGCGGTTGGAATGGCAACGAACTTGCCGCCTCACAACCTTACCGAGGTCAGCAACGCGATTCTAATGCGCGTCGAAAAGCCGGAATGCTCCCTGGAAGAGATCATGACGGTTCTCCCCGGCCCAGATTTCCCGACATACGGCATCATCATGGGCACGAAGGGAATCCTTTCTGCCTACCAAACCGGTCGCGGCTCGATCATCATGCAAGCCAAGACGATGATCGAGCCGGGCGATTCTGGAAAATCTCTGATCGTCGTTACGGAAATCCCCTACCAAGTCTCGAAGGAGACTTTGGTTAAGGCGATCAGCTACTTGATCAAGGAACGAAAGTTCGATGGTCTGCTTCGCGTCGACGACTTCTCGGACAAGCGCGGAATGCGCGTCGAGATTGAGATTCGTCGCGATGTCAATCCTAACAAGGCCCTTAATTACCTGCTGAAGCACACCGCACTTCGAACCACTTTCGGTGCGATTATGCTTTCGCTCGTCAATGGCGCGCCGCGCACTTGCCCGATCATCACGATGATCGACGAGTACATTAAGCACCGCAAAGACGTTATCGATCGCCGTACGCGATATGAGCTTTACAAGGCGCTTGAAGAAGTTCATCGCCTTGAAGGATTCCAGATCGCCAGCCGATTCCTGGACGATATTATCAACCTGATCCGTTCTTCGCAAGATGCAAACGTTGCGCGTGTGGAGATGATCCGTCGCTTCGGAATGAGCGCGGTTCAGGCCCAAGCGGTTCTCAATATGCCCTTAAGATCGCTCACAAGACTCGACCAAGAGCGCTTGATTAGCGATTATAAGGAAGCCCTGATCAAGACTCAGAACTTGATGGACATCATCAACGACATGGGTCGCTTGATTAACGTCATGAAGGACGAGGTGATTTACCTTCGCGACAAGTTTGGCGACGAAAGAAGAACCAAGATTGTGGCTCGCGAAGCCGGAGACTTCTCCGACGAAGACCTGATTCCCGAAGAAGAAGCGATTATCTCGGTAAGCCGAGACGGTTACATCAAGCGCGTTTCGATTGATGCCTATCGGCAGCAGAAGCGCGGCGGAAAGGGTGTGAATAACACCATGAAAGCCGACGATGAGCCGGCGCACCTCTTCCAGGTGAACACGCACAACTTCATACTTTTCTACACTAACCGAGGACGAGTCTTTAAGCTTCGTGCTTATGACATACCCGAGAGCGGACGATACGCAAGAGGCATGCCTGTTATCAATTACATCGCGATTGATGGCGACGAACGCGTGACTGCGACCGTTTCCGTGCGCGATATTAAGGGTGAGTGATACCTCACAATGATTACTCGCCACGGAGAAATCAAGCGAACGGAGATGAATAGCTTCTCCAACATTCGTTCGAACGGTCTCAAGGTCTCAAGTCGGGCGGCAGTCAAGACATCATTATTATCACTCACAACGGGCAGTCGATTCGTTTCCACGAGACGGCCGTTCGTGGTCGCTCAAGAGCGGCGGGTGGAGTCAAGGCGATGACCATGAAGGGCGACGATCATATCGTTTCCGCCGACGTGATTCGACCGGATTCTACGCTTCTGGTGGTCAGTGAAAATGGTTATGGCAAGCGAACCGATCTGGACGACTATCGTATCCAAGGACGCGGCGGTAGCGGCATTCTTACGATGAATTGCACCGACAAAACCGGCAAGATCGTGGGCGCGGAAGTCGTGGAAGACTCCGATAAACTCCTCGTGATGACGGTTCAGGGCAAGGGAATTCGAATGAAGGTCAACCAAATTCGAACCACCGGCCGTGTGGCGCAGGGCGTGAAGTTGATCGACATGAGCAAGGGCGATCTCGTCCGCAGCATCGCGACGATCATCCAGGAAGCCGACGAAGGAGACGTTCCTGAGGGTGAAGAAGGCGAGGTCGAGACGGAAGTCGAGATCACCCCTGAAGAGCCAGGCACGAACTAAAGACAAAGCCCCTCCCTATTCGGGGAGGGGCTTTTTTGTATTTAAAATTCCTATCAGGCCGCCTGAAGAGTTACGCGAGGAGCCGCAATCGCGGATTCAGGATAGATCACCGCGATATTGCTCGGTTGCGCCGAGGCGGTGGCGCTGGTGGCGATTACCCTAAAATCATACGGAACTCCGGGAGCGAATCCGCTCAAAGTGACACGCGTTTTCGAAACATTGGCGAGCAACTTCCATTCCCCTGATTCCGCGCGGCCTTCCACCTGGAATCGCACGGCGGACTTGTTGTTTCCCCGCTCGAACTTAAGCTTTAAGTAACCCGCCGCATTCGGAGTTGCGATCAACCCCGTAACCGATTGCGGCAGAATGCGTGTATGGCTCTTCTTTCGGACAGGCACACCGATATCAATGCGTTGCGCATTGGAAACTGTGGGACTCGCTTGGACAAGATTGCCATACGTGCTCATCTTAACGGTGAGTGCGCGTTGCGAAGTCTTCTTCGCCTGAATCGCGGCTTCATACGCAAGCTTTGCCTCCCGCCACGCCGTGACGTCACTTGCAAAAGTGGTCACAGTATCGTCAAAAGCCGTGAGTTGTGCGTTAGTCAGCGGAATGTCGGCCTTGTGCGCCGTCATCCCCGCGGCCATCTGCTCACTTTGCTTCACAAGTCGCTGAGGGTTTGAATGAATCCAAGTCGTCGCCATAATATTCTCTCTCTTAACATCGGGAGTTTTTGGAGGAACCTTAGGCTTTTTTTGGAGTTTTTTACGATTATTTGCGCGGAGTTCGTGATTTTAGGGGATAAATTCATGGACAAAGGCGATAAGTCCATGAATTTTTGGCGTGAGTTCGTGACTTATAGGGATGGGTTTGTGAGTAATTCGAGTAAAGTTAGGAAGTGAGCGAGTCGAATGAGGTGATTGAGTGGAAGTTTCCACGCGAAATACAGCCTTTTGCTGTGATTTTGCTCGTGTCAATGTCAGTATTGATTGGAACGGTGTGCGCCCAGGCATACATCCTCGATCCTTCCTTGGCCGGCACGAACGTTGCGAAGTTGATGCTATTTGGTGGCGCAGGGGCATTGGTTATGTTTTGCTACGGCACTTATACCCTAATGAAACGCGCCGTCCAAACTCATTATTTCGCCGATGGGGCAGGAATCCACGGTGACCCAATCTTTGATTTTCAGTGGAAAGAGCTTAAATCTGTATCTGCGATCAAATACTTCCCCGGAAGTACAAAACTACTCATCATGCGGGCCCGAAAGCCCTACAAATTCATGACAATCGGATTCGATGCAAACTCGGTCGACGAAGCGCACCTCCTAGAATTCGCAAACCGCAAGATTGCCGAAGCCGCCCCGACAACATAATTCTCCGTGCTCCGCGACACCTTTCAGGGTCGTGAGGGAGGGTGCGCAGCTCTCCGGGGGTCTTCCACGCACCGGCTAATCGCTCCGACTCCTCCAGAGTCGTGATCTTGACGCCAGGGACGTCGCACAGTGCTTAGCGCGGGGTTGAGCGGAGCGACACCCCGGTGTTTCGCGCCTTTTCCCCCTGATCTTGGAGGGATCTCGGCACCCCGCTTTAGCCTCCGCAGATTCAATTATTCCCCGACGTGTCACAAAACGAAAGGATTTTGACGATTAAGAGGGTAGGTCATCTCATGCGTCTCATTCTTCTCAGTTTCAGTGTTCTTTCTGCGTCCATTGCCGGGGCGGCTCCTCTGGTGGATACGGGTTTTGAGCCGAGCATCAACGCGCTCGGAGGATTGCACGGGCAAGCCGCGAATGGGCCCGCGCCTTGGACTTCGACCGGGGCGACAGTGGTGAATACCGGACCGACCCTGGGATTGCAGTCCGCGCGTTACTCTTCTTTCCTCGCGTCGGGGGCTTATGATCACCATTCGCGGGTCAATCTTGTGCCGAGTGGCGGGATTTTCATTCCTGCCGGCTGGTCGCTGAAAGCGAGCGTGGACGTGTACAACGATCCAAACACGCCGGAGGTCGTGACCGGGCTTTCGGGATGGGCGAATTCTCATACGGACGAGCATGCTTTCTTCGGGCTGAGCGGAGATGGCTGGAGATTGGCGCGGCACGGCAACGGTCCTTTGGCTCCGATCGTCGGCAACATTGCGAACCCGCCCGATACCGGGTGGCACAACATTGCGCTCTATGTTCAGCAGACTTCGGCGAATACTCTCACGACCACTTACTCGCTCGACGGAGGGAGTCCTTACACTCACAACGGATTTACCATCGCTACTCACGTGGGGACGGTGGGCTTTTTGAATCAAATCTCTGACTTTAGTTTGGTCACCTACAATCGTGGGTCTTCCTCGGCGAACATCATGGGGATCTACGACAATTTCCGCGTCGAACTCGTGCCGGAGCCAGGTTCTCTGGTGGTGTTGGGGCTGGGACTCGCGCTGGCTCTTCGTAGAAAGCAAGGATAGGCCAAAAGTCCTTGCTACCCTTGACCGTGGGTCTTCTGTTGTGGCATGATCAGAACTAAGCTGGGTGGATACGCCTGGGGGAATACTGTAGACCCTCTTGCGAGCACCGAAGGAAACTCATGATCAATATTATCAACAGTCTTGTCATCACGCTGACTCTTGCCAATACGGCGGTTCAGCCTCAACAAACTCAAAAGGTTTCGGATGCCGACCAAATGCTCAATCTTGCGACCGCGACGCTGCCGCTGGTTCACTTTGCAACCGTCGATGCGCCTCTGAAGGATGTCTGGAATGCCTACACCACCACGGAAGGAATCAAATCATGGATGGTCGCGGAGGGCACGATAGACCTGAAAATCGGTGGATTGATGCGAACAAGCTACACTCCCGGCAGCAAACTCAACGGACCTGACGTGATCGAGAACAAGATCATCTGCTTTGATCCGGAGAGGCTTGTGTCCCTTCAAACGGTGCGCACACCGGAGAGCTTCCCGTTCAAGAAAGCCATCGCCGGAGTCTGGACGAATCTGTACTTCGAAGCGGTCGGGCCTAAGCAGACAAAAGTGACTTGCCGGACGCTTGGGTTCGATGGTTCGCAAGAGTCCACCTCGTTGCGTCTGTTCTTTAATCGCGGAAACCAGCAAGAACTCGACGAGCTTGTCAAACACTTTTCCAAGAAGTAGCTGCTGACTCATCTCACTGTTGCCCAATTTTGCCACGCAACTCGAACCGCCGAAGCAATTGGGAGTAAAATTTGACGGATGACGTGGATTCTTTTGCCCCTGGCCGTGACCCTTACGGGCAGTATTGACGATAAGTTTGCCGAAACTCTCAAAGAGACGAAGGTCATAACCAAAGAACTTCCGAAGTTCTACGAAATACGATTTACGGTAGACAAGAAACGAAAGCAGACGGCGTACATTCGAAAAGAAGTCTTTGAGTATCGGAGTATTCAAGTACGCGAGGCGTTTTCGATCTGTTATGACAATAAGCTTGCGCCGAGCCCAGAACTTATTCTCGCCGCATTTCAAAAGCGCTTTAGCGTTGGTGGACTAGTGCTGGAGAAACCAAGTGATGAGCAGGCTAACTGGCGCATACGCTTTAAGTTAGATCTTCCGATTGATATTTCTGCCAAAGACCTTCGCCTAAAGCTTGACGTTATTGCGACCACGACTGACGGGCTAGAGGCGGAATTCAATGCCGGCAAGGACGGAGACGATAAATGATGTTTCTGCCTACGTTAGCACTCTTGACAATCTTGCAAGACGGAGTCGCAAAGGAATCTGGCAATGACGCTAACTCCGCGCCAACTAAGGCCGCAATCGCAGCAACCGGTCTATCAAACGAACTGTCAGCATCAGGACTAAGTTATAAGATTGACTTTACACATCCGGAAAGTCGAAAGCAAACAGTGTACGTGACTGCCAAGCCAAGTGCCACGATAAAGGGACTCTTGACGACATTTATTTATACCACCGTTTGGGTTAGTAAAGAAGCTCCCACAAGTGAACTCTTGCTAAAAGTTCTAACTCAAACAAAGAAGATCGGTCAGTTTTACGTGTTCAAGGATTCGAAGGACGTCTGGTGCATTAGGTTTGGCGCAAATTTTAATGCCACAGAACTCAAAGAAAGTTCTACGTCCACCGATCCTTTGGTGACGAACCTCAAGGATACGATTTACTTTGTTAATCAGGTCGGAGAAGAGGCAGACAAAGAGCTCAATGGAAACCAAGACATCAAGTGAGTAAGATTCACCCTCCGTTGCCGGAGAGTGAACCTTAACTACGCGACAAACTCGCGCATCGCGCTCGGAACCGAAGCGTCGAATCCGACGACGTTGAGCATTCCCGGGTCGCCTGGATCGGCGATGGAGAACTGGGTCGAGGTCATACCGACTACGATCAATTTCGAGTCGAGCCCCGTTTTGTCCCTGTACTGCCGTAACGCCGTCACCGGATCGACCGGTCCGAACCAGGTTTCGTTATCCGTGTAGACCACGAAAACATCCACCTTTACGTTGTTCGCCCGAGCCCAGATCATCGGAACGGCGCAGTCCGTCGCCCCGAAAGTCTGACCCGTCGTGTAACGCAGAGCCTCATCCATCCTCATCCCCTTTCGGAGAGGAATCTGGCGAAAGCTCTCGGCAAAGGCCATCGTCCGCACATCGCTTTCGCGATTCAATGCAACCAACGCCATCGCCGTAGCCGCTTGGGCGCAGGTCAAATTTCCCGCTCCAAACGACCAACTCATCGAACTCGAAACGTCAATCCCGAGCAGGAATCGCTTCCCGGTCGGCTCAACGTTCTCGAACGCGAGATAGAACGCCTCTTCCAAAGCCTGGACCACCGACTCCACTGGAGTCCAGCTCCGACTTCCGCGAAGACCCTTACCGGTTCGGTAAGTCGCCATCGCCGTCAGAACCGCAAGCGGGTGGACGCGAGCCTTTCGGATACGTGCCTGGTCCCTGAGCTGCTCGACAATCGCTTTTGCAGACTCGGATCCGTGTGCCACAAGCCCGATCTTGGACATCACACCCAAGTTTCGGATCATCGCGGTCATCGGCATATCCGCCAAGAGAGCTTCCCAAACTTCCGGCTTGGTCAAGAGTTCGGTCGGCACCGCCTCACGGGGGAGCCTGAACTCTGTGATCAACCGAGCCGCAACCTCGCTGTCGTTCGTAGCCTTTAGCTTCTCGAACGCCTCAAGGCGCGGATTTAGTTCGGCTCCCTCACCAGAAACCATCCACTTGAACAGTCCCTTCTGCTCTTCGCTCTCCGGCTTAGGGTGAGCGAGTCGCAAAAGGTCACGGTGTGACCAGCCGTTGCGCTGTTGGTACTTGATCGCTTGGTAGGTCAAATTCTCCACCGAAGTTCCCTTGTACCACTGCCCAACCGCCTTCCTCATTCCGCGTCCCCATCCTCGGAGATTCTCCGACTCGGCGACGAATTGGAACAAGTGAGTTCCGGTTCGGCAAACTTCCGGCACAGCCAAAAGTGCAGCCGCACGCGTATCTTCGTTCCCCATTGCCGAAGCGACAGCGAGGGCGAAGATGGCGGCGTCATTCTTGATGGCGCGTCCGGAACGGCT
>JAIOPU010000006.1 GCA_021413725.1 Armatimonadota bacterium
ATTACGCAGGCTCCGACACATCCCATCGGATCTTTTGTGATCCAATCTGTATTAAGCTGAGTCAAAAGTAATTCTGGATTCACTTCTTGTTCCTCGCATCCCACGGCATTTTTGTCTTCGTCTCGGTGCGATCTCTTAGGCGCTTTAAATTCGAGCGATGTTTGTAAACTAAGAAAATTCCTACGGCAAAAAGAACCGCAATAATGGTCGGTGACAAGCCCAGCGACCAACCGATGATGGGTAAGGCAATTCCAGTGAGGATACTTGCTAAACTTACAAAGCGAGAAATAGCCAAAGTTGGCAGGAAGACGCATGCGGCAAAAACTGCAACCATTGGGGTTGCCCCGAGAAGCATTCCCAGGGAAGTAGCCACTCCCTTTCCTCCCTTGAACTTTAGAAAAGGCGAGAAGGTATGTCCAATCACTGCAGTTAAACCGCAAAACATAGCGTGCTCATGCGTACCCAAAACGCTGAAACCCAAGATGGCTGGAATCATTCCCTTCATAGCGTCGAGGAATAGGACCAGTCCACCGAGTTTGGGTCCGAGCACGCGTCCGACATTGGTCGCCCCAATGTTGCCACTACCGACTGACATAATGTCCACACCCCGCGACCTCGCGATAAGGTATCCAAATGGAACCGACCCAAGGAAAAATGAAAGCGTGTAGAGAAAAATTGGGGTCATCTTGGGCTGAATAGTTAGGACGTGTCAGAGTGCAGTCAGGGATTCATTATCCCAGATTAACCTGAGTAGATCACGAACGCCGGAACGATACAATCGATCCGCAGACTTCAACTCATCGCCCGACGTAAATCCAAGATGGCTCGCAAGTAGGTCCAGTTTTGCCGGAATCTCTGGAAGCATATCCGGCTCGAAGCCAAGCAAGTAAATCGAATTTCGGGCAGAGCGAAGATATTTGAGGGCTTGACTTAGCAGCTCCTTTCCTGCCGACTCGATAAGCCCTGCCTCACCCAGGTACTCAATGCGAGCCAGAGTTCCGTTTGGAGAGTCGAACCCAAGATCAGGATTTTTCAAAAATGCCAACTGTAGAATCCATTGTAGATCTTCGAGCCCTCCCGATCCCAGCTTAAGATTTCTTTCGAATTCTAACGGGGTCAGTCGCTCCCTTTCCATCCGGAGTTTCATCTCCTTTAGTTCCGCATTGGCGTTCGCATCAAGCGGCTCTTGGTACACGATTTGGCGCAAGAACGCCTTAAGTTCCGCATCTCCAACCAGGACCCTTGCTCGCCCCAAGGCAAATCTCTCCCATGTTTCCATGCCGTCCTTCGCATAGAGACTTATTGCCGCACGGGAAGGTGCGAGAAGACCCTTTTTGCCCTCGGGTCTAAGCCGAACATCAAGTGAAACCCGATATCCACCTCTGCGAAATTCCTCCCAACTTTTCAGAAACCTCTGAACAGCAACCTCGGAGTCGCTTTGCTCGGCTCCCTGCTTTGCCAGAATTATCACATCGCAATCTGACGTTCCCGTAAATTCATAACCAGCCAGAGATCCAACCACAAGCAAGTCCAACTCGCGGGAAAATGGCTCAAAAATTCGCCCTAGCGCCATTTCGGCAATCTTGGACAGGTCTGAGCTCGGATCTGTTCTATCAAGCGCATTTCTAACGAGGGCAGAGACCACTTGTACCCGGCAATACTTGGAGAGCAAGTAGTCCGGCCCCACGAATTCAATTTTGCCGTCTGCAAAGATGTCTCCTGAAAATACGGCCTCAATGAGCACAGGGTTGCCTGCAATTTCCGCACTTATCGAGGGACAGAATTCAGTGATTTGTTCAATAAGAACGGCAATATCAGAATTGTCTTTCACCGCAAGCTCGTACTGGCTAGGAGCCTGGGATAGGTTCAAGAACTCTTTAACCAACGGGCTGATCTCATCTTCCTTCGGCCCGGAACCAGATTGAAACTCTCCCAACGTCGCGGAGTATATCCTCCGCACCGCTCGTCGAGTTGCCTCTAGCTTGCCTGTAAATTGCCCAACTGTTTCAATGGCTAGCAGCCGAGCAATGACCTGCAGACTTTCCTCCTCCGCGGGTAGCTCATGAGTTTGCAACCCGCCGATGAGTTGCAATCGATGTTCAAGCTTACGCAGAAACTCATAGCTTTCAGCCAGCACGCACGTTTCTAAGTCAAAGGACTTCTCGGCTTGAATCGCCCTCAGCACAGCAAGCGTGCTCCGCTGCTGTAGTTCCGGCATTGTTGCACCAAAAATTAGCTGAAGGATTTGGACAAGAAACTCCACGTCGCGAATCCCGCCCGGACCCCGCTTGATATCGTCCCGCCCCGTCAGCGCCTCAAGTTCCGAACGCATGAGCAACAGTTCGTCAATGGAGAAATCAATCCTGTTTGGCTGGAATGCCGTGCCAATGCGAAGTTCGTCGAAACGCTCTTGTTCAATCCCAACAATCATGCGTGCGCGAATAAGGGCAAGAATCTCCCAGAGTGCCGCATCGTTCACATAATACTGTTCAAGGGCGGAGAACTTGGCGACGATCGGTCCCCGTGAGCCAAAGGGTCGTAGCCGTAGGTCAACCCGATAGAGATGTCCTCGTCCCATCTGGTCGGACATTGCGCGGGACAATCGCTCACAAAAACGGCTCACATGGGCTTCGTTTTTCGCCGAAATATCGTCCGGGACGACGAATACTAGGTCAACATCGCTACTGTAGTTAAGTTCCGAGCCCCCAAGCTTGCCGAAGGCTACGATGGACACGGGATTGACGAGCAACAAATCCTTTTCAGTACAGAAGTCCGCCCAGACAACCTCACAAGTGAGGCAGATAACCGCATCTGCTAATTGGCTGATGCGAAGCCAAACCTCCTCTTGGCCTATGAGCCCTCCCAAATCAGCTGCCGCAATGCGAACAGTCCACATTTGCTTGAGAAGTCTTATGCGATCCAAACGATGCGATGGCGAGTTCGCCACTGAAAGGCTGCGTCTCCCCTCGGCAACTATGGCGTCAACCTGCAAGGGCTTTCGCAATGTTTCTTCATCCAAGACTAGGTGAGCGAGATCGGGATTTTGGATTAGCGTGTCGGAAAGTTGGTCGCTGGCCCCTAGCAAATTGAGCAGGTAGATGGAATGTGGTCCGGCGTCTAGCAGGCTCTCGCATTGGGTGCGTGGATTTGAGGTTGCCTCAATCCAGCGCTCAAGGTTGGTGACGCATCTTGCGGGACTACCCGTCAACCGAACAAGTGGCTCGAGCCATGCCAAACCCAGCGCTTCTAATCTCTCGACCACTATAGCAACTAGTATGACGTTTCGTCGAGCTAGCCTCCCAGAGGCGGTACTATAGTAATCACTCTCCCATGACTTATCGAAGAATTGCAGTGATTATGGCCGGCGGGTCCGGCGAACGCTTTTGGCCCCTTTCGCGAAAGCAGCGACCCAAGCAACTCTTGAATTTGGCATCGGAATCTGAGTCCATGATCGAGCAGACCGTCAATCGTCTCGCTCCCCTTATTGCCGACAAGGACGTCTACCTCGCCACCGCTCCCCACCTTTTGGAACCCAGCAAAGCCCACCTGGCCCAGCTTTCCGAGGAGAATTTCTTTGCGGAACCCCACAAGCGAAATACCGCAGGGTGTATGGTCTGGCTCTGCGCAAACCTCCTCGCTCGAGATCCAAACGCTCGTGAAAATCTTTCGATGACCGTCGTCTCCGCCGACCATCTCATCAGCCCCATCGAAGCGTTCTGCGAAACCCTAAGTGCCGCATTTGATGCAGTAGAGTCCAACAAAGGCATCCTCACTATCGGCATCACCCCAGATCGACCTGAAACTGGGTACGGGTACCTACAGATGGATATGGAGGCTGCCTCGCAAGGCGGAGACACCTTACCGATACGGAGACTTAAGCGAGTCGTGGAGAAGCCTGATCTCGCCACCGCTCAGGGGTTTCTCGACGAAGGTGGCTTCGTTTGGAATTCAGGAATTTTCGTTTGGACCCTCGACGGGCTTCTTACCGAAATGGAGCACGGTTCGCCCGTCCATTACGATGCAGTCTTTGCGATTGCCGATGCTCTCCAACGGGGGGCACCGTCCACCGCGGCGACAATTTTTGAGACACTACCCAATATAAGCTATGACTACGCAATTGGCGAAAAAGCCAAGAATACGTGGACGGTGGCCGCAAAATTCGACTGGGACGATGTCGGAGCATGGGACGCCTTGGAGCGAACCATGCCCGCCGACGAGTCCGGCAACGTCTGCCGTGGGCCAAAAGTCCTTGTCGACACCACCAATTCGATCATTGTTAACGAGAATCCGGGGCAAGTAGTGGCCGTCCTCGGTCTCGATGACATTGTTGTTGTCACGACACCCGATGCCATCCTAGTTTGTGCGAAAAAAGACGCGCAAAGAGTCCGAGCCATCGTGGGCAAACTTAGCGAATCAGGTTCAAACGCAATTTGAAAGATGAATAAACTGAAAGAATTGAGACTAACCCAGTATTTTTACTAGTACCAAACTGAGTATTTTGGATTATAAAGGAACAGTTAAGAAAATTTTTCAGTCATAAAAAGCAATTCTGGGGAACTTTTGGGGAAAAGTACGACATTCGGGCTTCCAAAAGCGTCTGAGAAGGTGCTATTATCGTAGCTTAGCTATGAAAATGGCTGAAATTAAGATTTGGCACGAGTTTTGCGGAGGGTTCTAGTGACCCAACTCGAAATTGGACCAAATCAGGTTCTTAACTGAACTTATAGAGGAATAATAATCATGCGAAAAGCATTTACGCTCATCGAACTTCTCGTCGTTATCGCGATCATCGCGATTCTCGCCGCCATCCTGTTCCCAGTTTTCACTCAGGCTAAGGCTTCTGCAAAGAAGACTCAAAAGCTCGCTGAGTTCAAGCAAGCTGGAACTTCCGTCCAAATCTACCTCGGTGACACCGACGATGTAGCTCCTCGTGGAGACTACTTGATCATGGGTAGCTCGATCGTTTCGCCAAGAACTGGTGCAACTATCGCCAACCCACAAGTCACTTGGTGCCAAGCCGCTCAGCCATACATGAAGAACTGGCCTGTTCTTAATGACGCTGCAGTTCCTGATCCTCTTTCCGTTTGGGTCAACAGCACTCCTCCACAGTGGTACTACAACTGGATGCGATGGCCAGCCGTTGGATTCAACGTCAACTACTTCAACAACGCTGCAGGCGACTGTAGTGGTTGGGCACCAGCTCCTGGTCTTACTTCGTTCGGTCTTCCGATCGCAATGACCAGCGTTGCATCACCATCATCGACAATCATGTTCTCCCACACCAAGCGTGTTGGATCAGCTGCAGTCGGAGCTTACACAAGCTACAATGCAGAATCACCAGCAAGCTACTTGGCTAACGACACATGTTCGTGGACCAATGGTGGTTGGGGTATTGGTTCCTACGGCGATTGCACTGCAGCATCATGCGGCGGTCCAACATACCCAGGAAACCCAACTTCAACAGGCGACTACGCGACTCCTTACGCAAACCAAGGTATCGTGATCATGTCTGACAGTAGCGCGAAAGCGATGCCGGCAGGTAAAGTTGCTGCTGGAACGAACTGGAGAGTCGGAATTGCTAACTCAGCAATCACGATCACAGATCGAGCCCAGTACATTTGGGATACTCAACAATAATGAAGAAAATCGGAATTGCTAGCGTTGTTCTCTTTAGCCTTTTCCTCACCATCGGGTGTGGAGCCAAGGAAGAAGATAAGGCCCTGGAAACTGCTGCGCCTCCTGCTGGAGCCAATGCAGTTGCAGAACCAGGCAAAGTTGACAAGAATCGCCCAGGCCCTGCGGGCATGGGTGGTGGAGGCGGAGCAGCTGCGACCGCCGGAGCTGCCGGCCCATCCGGTGCTCAGTAATCTGGCAATTCAGAACTAGTAATCCCCCTCTCAACTGAGAGGGGGATTCTTTTTTGCATAGTGCGCCTGCAAAGGAGTAAACTCACAGCTAATGTCCAACGCATTTATGCCCTCCAACGAATCCGTTTTCCAGCGGATAGGCGAAAACACGATGGTCGTGAATATGGGGCCACAGCACCCTTCAACTCACGGCGTGTTGCGAGTAATCTGCGAACTCGACGGCGAGATCATCGTTCAGGCCAAGTGCGTCATCGGCTACCTGCATACTGGGATGGAAAAGGAAGCCGAGTACCAGCAATATCACAAATGCACGGTTATGACCGACCGCATGGACTACTTGAACGCGAACGGCAACAATCTCGCTCACGCCCTCGCCGTTGAAAAACTCCTTGGTTGCGAAATCCCCAAACGCGGTCAGTACCTCCGCGTGATTCTCGCCGAACTCAGTCGTCTTGCCAGCCATTGCGTCTGGCTCGGCACCCACGGGCTCGACCTCGGGGCCATGACACCCTTTTTCTACATCATGCAACAACGCGAGATGATCCTCGACATGTTCGAGCTGTTCTCCGGTGTCCGCATGATGCCATCCTGGATTGTTCCCGGGGGCCTTAGAGGCGACATGCCCGATGGATTTGAAGAGCGCCTAAGAACCTTCCTCAAGGTGTTTCCAAATGAACTCAAAGAAGTAGAAAATCTACTCGTCGAGAATGCAATTTGGAAAGAAAGAACCCAGGGAGTCGGTATCCTTTCGGCCAAGCAAGCCCTAGAGCTTGGCTGTTCCGGCCCCATCGCCCGCGCCAGTGGCGTCGCTTGGGACTTACGAAAATCTAATCCGTACAGTAGCTACGAGGACTTCAGCTTCGGTATTCCTGTTGGCGAAAAGGGAGATGTCTACGACCGCTTCCTCGTCAGAATTTCGGAGATGAAGGAATCCTGCAAGATTCTCCAACAAGCCATCGACGGCCTGCCCGGTGGCGAAGTCAGCACTTCAGACCGAAAGATTTCGCCGCCACCCCGCCACGAGCTCGACAACTCGATGGAATCACTCATCCACCACTTCAAGCTGTATACCGAAGGGTATCGGCCCCCCGTGGGGGAAGCCTACGCGGCGGTTGAAGGATCAAAGGGCGAACTGGGCTTTTACATCATCAGCGATGGCTCAAACCGTCCTTATCGGTGGCACGAACGCCCATCTTCGTTCATGAACCTGAAATCGCTGGAAGTTCTGGCGGTAGGGCGCATGATCGCCGACGTGATCGCCATTATAGGCTCAATTGATATCGTTCTCGGCGAAATTGACCGATAGTTCCTTTGCGTTCACGAGAAAGGGTCCAACTCAACGAATTGGACCCTTCATTTCGTCCAATACAACTCATAAATCCCGAGCGCTAAAGGTGTCGCCACCCCTGATAGTGCCGTCCTTCCATCCCGCCATAAACCACTTCACCCTCTGGGCACTCGTGCCATGCGTAAACGCGTCCGGAACGACCTGCCCCTGAGCCTGCCTCTGCAAAGTGTCATCCCCAATCGCATTCGCCGCGGTAATTGCCTCGCGAATATCGCCCTCGTCCAATTCCGCCATGCGCGCCGCATGGTTCGCCCAAACACCTGCGTAGTAGTCCGCCTGCAACTCCAGCCGAACCGAATACTTGTTGTAATCTTTATCGCTCAGCCGCTCCCGCATAGCGTGAACTTTATCCAGTGTCCCAAGTTGATTCTGCACATGGTGACCAATCTCATGAGCGACGACGTAAGCCTGAGCGAAGTCACCTCCAGCCTTTAGCTGGTCCTTCATGATCTGATAGAAACCAAGGTCAATGTACATCTTTTGGTCCTCGCCGCAATAGAATGGCCCGGAAGCCGAAGTTGCTTGGCCGCAAGCTGTATTGACGCCATCCGTAAAGATAACGAGTTTTGGTTTCACGTATTCTCTGCCAAGGTCCTTGGCGAAGAGATCGGTCCAAACCGTTTCCGTGTCCTTGAGCACCACGCTCACAAACTTCTTGAGACTTTCCTCTTCTGCCGTGGCAACCCGATTTGAGCCCCCAGCCTGCGAAGCCTGATTCAGTACTGCGCTCGGGTCGCCACCCAATAGCATGACAACAAGTGCAATGAGAAGAACTCCCGCCCCGCCTCCGGCGGCAACTTTGCCGCCAGACATCCCGCGCCGATCTTCCACATTATCGCTTTCCTCTCTACCCTGCCATCGCATTCCGAAAGGCTACCCAATTCTCGGTAAATAATTCGGTAACATGGCTCGGTATGAGCTATTCTCGTCAAACTATTTCTCTAATTCTGCTCGGTTTCACCGTCATGGCGAATGCCCAAGCCGACCCTGCTATGGTCGACAAGATCGTCAGTGAAGGCAGAGACAAAAGCCAAGTGATGAACCACCTCAAATTTCTTTCCAAGAAAATTGGCGCCCGACTCTCCACGTCCGAAAGCCTGGACAAGGCATACACTTGGACTCAAAAGAAATTCACGGAATACGGTTGCAAGAATGTTCACCTTGAGCAGTGGGGAGAGTGGCCAGTCGGCTTCCAACGTGGAAAGTCGACAGGCGGGATGGTCTCACCCGAGAAGGCGTCCTTTGAGTTCACAACTCCATCCTGGAGCGAAGGAACCCACGGCAGGAAGAAGGGTTTTGCCGTTTACGCCCCAACCACAATGGCCGAGTTTGAAGCCAACAAGGCAAAGTACAAAGGGTCCTGGATTGTCTACAAGACTTCCCCACCGCGAGGCCCTCGTGTCAGGCCAGGTGAAACTCCTGCCGCCCTCACACCCGAGCAACAATCCGCTCTAGACCTTTCCAACGCCATTAATGGTTCGGGAATCCTTGGAAAAGTTTTCGGTGCGGGAGGAGAGATCGTGCTCACTTCAGGAAACTTCCGCGACAAGACATTTGAGCAGCACCCTATGGATGTGAACATCACGATTCGAAAATCAGATATGGCAAAAGTAGTTGCCGACCTTGATTCGAACAAACCAGTTGAATTGGAGTTCGATATCAACCAAAAGTTCATCAAAGGACCACGCAAACTCTATAACGTCGTCGCGGAAATTCCCGGCACCGAAAAGCCGGATGAGATCATTATCGTGGGAGGTCACCTCGATAGCTGGGATGGACCTGGCAGCGAGGGCGCATCCGACAACGGAACTGGCACTTCCTGCGCAATCGAAATCGCACGAATCCTCAAGACCGTGGGCGCAAAGCCCAAGCGAACCATCCGCTTTGTCCTCTTCAGCGCTGAGGAGCAGGGCCTCTTCGGGTCGACGGCATACGTTAAAGATCACGCCGCAGAACTAGGAAAAATTTCGGCGGTCTTCATTGAAGACAACGGGCCTGGGCACCAGTCTGGAACTTACGCTCTTGAATCCATGGCACCATTCATCCAACCGATCCTTGACATCAACAACAAAGCGTTCCCAGACATGCAGATGAAACTTCGTGTCGTCGCTCGAATGCCAAGGGGTGGAGCAAGTGACCACTCGCCGTTCAACGCCGCAGGCGTTCCCGCATTCTTTTGGGACAAAACGAACGACTTTGATTACAACTTCATCCACCACACCCAACACGACACATTCGAAATGGTGCCCGCAAAGTCGCTCATCCAATGCGCCACGAATGAAGCCGTAGCAGTGTTTCTCACCGCATGTCAAGCGGAAATGATGCCAAGACAACCTGCAGTTCCCTCCAGCGGAACAGGCAGCTAGAATGCAAGAAAGCCGGGCTTGACAATTGCATCATGTGTCTACTATAATGGATACATGCTTCTAGAGCTTTCGGTCGAAAACATTGCCATCATCGAATCTGCCCGAATTCAACTCGGGCAGGGATTCACTGCCCTCACGGGAGAGACAGGCGCGGGTAAGTCGCTTCTCATTGACGCGATCAGCCTTGCATTGGGGGGGAGGGCAGATTCCGATCTCGTGAGAACGGGGGCGCAGCGAGGAATTGTTACTCTTGCCG
Organism: Armatimonadota bacterium; assembly: GCA_021413725.1. Lineage (GTDB taxonomy): Bacteria > Armatimonadota > Fimbriimonadia > Fimbriimonadales > Fimbriimonadaceae > JAEURQ01. Next base: position 9,838 of record JAIOPU010000006.1, read on the forward strand.
CGGATTTGAGGGACAACCCAAATGCCAAAGCAGTTTGCGAAGAGTTGGGTGCGACCCTCGATGAAGACGTTCTCTACATCCAGCGGGAAGTCTCCGCGGAAGGAAGATCGTCGTGCCGAATCGGCGGAAAACTCGTTCCTGTCCACGTTCTCCGCCAAATTGGCGAACTATTGGTTGATCTTCACGGCCAGCATGATCACCAGTCCTTATTGCATGCCGAAAGCCACCTGCAGTATCTCGACGCCTGGATCGGGAGTCCAGCGGTCATCTTGAAGCTGAATATTTTGGCGCAAAAACGGACGGTGGATGAGATGCAATCGCGTCAAAACTCCTTGGAACTCGATCTCCGAACCCGAGAACAACGACTTGATATTCTTCGATTCCAGGCGGAAGAGATCGGCGCGGCCCAACTGGAAATAGGAGAATTCGACCGCCTCGAAGCGGAGTCGTTACGGTTGCGGAATGCGGACTATCTTGCGCGCAATGTTCAAGAGTGCATTGAGGTTTTGGACGGGGAGGAGGGCGGGGCTCTGCTCCATCTCTCAGCGGCAATTCGTAGCCTGGAGACTATTCAAGCCTTTGACCCTACAATCTCTCAGCTCGCCGAGGCATTGCGAAGCAGTCTGTTCGTTGCCGAAGATACGAAGCGGGAACTGAGACTGTACGGAGATGCCATCGACTCCGAGCCTCGTCGCATTGAGGAGATTGCCGACCGATTAGAAGTGCTCAGAAAACTGAAAAGAAAGTATGGCGACGATGAAGTAGCAATTCTGCAGTATCTTGCCGAAGTAGAGAGTGAATTGGAAGCCCTCAGGTCTTGGGAAGAAAGCTCAGAGCAACTAACCCAACAATTGGCGGATGCAAACGCCGAACTTACCAAGCTCGCCAGCGAGCTTTCTAAAATCCGCAAAACCCACGCAAAGAAATTTTGTGCATTGATGCAAGATCAACTGCGCGAGCTGGCAATGGAGAAAGCCAAGTTCGAAACCCATATAGAAGCATGTCCGATATGCGAATCTGGGGGCGACAGCTTGCAATTCATGTTCTCAGCCAATTCAGGCGAACCTGTTAAAGCCTTGAGCAAAATTGCGAGTGGAGGAGAACTTTCGCGGGTGATGCTCGCCCTGAAAGTGGCTCTCGCCGGCAAAGCCGGCGTCCCAACTCTGATCTTTGACGAGGTAGATGCTGGTCTCAGCGGACGCGCCGCGGCGGTTGTAGCAAAGAAACTTACCGAGCTTGCTACGCACTGCCAGGTTCTCGTCATCAGCCACCTCCCGCAAATTGCGAGTCAGGCTACAACGCACTTCAGAATAGAGAAGGTCGACACCAAGGGTCGAGTTTTGACCCAGGTCCGTGAGCTTGATCGCGACGAACGAATCGCGGAAATCGCAAGGCTCCTTGCCGGCGAGACCGTTGGGGATAGCGCCCTGCAAAATGCAAAGGAGCTCCTCAAAACAGCTTATGTTGCTTAGGAGGTAGGAGCAATTCGACATCGGCCTGGCTCATGATGGATCCGTCAACCATGAGGTGTCGGGAGTCAATGCCGAGTTCCAGAAGTTCGTGGCAGAGCAAGCGGCCGCGGTGGCAAGTTTCTGGGCGGGCGCAGCCACAAAGCAGACAAAGCACTTTGCCACCCTGCACTGCATTGACAATATGCTTCAACCCAGCCCGATAAAAGGGAGCAACTCGGAGTTTGTCGTCATCAACATCGCCATCGGTCCAGACACTTTCATCCACAGGCTTCCCGCCCACCGAGTCCCCCATGAAGACGTATTTAAGTCCGGTCTCATTCACTCGAGCCGCAAACGACTCGCCTCGAAAATCTTCTTGATACTTCGAGTATGGGTTGGTGCGAACATCAACAAGATGGGTGATGGGCTCAGCCCGAACCCGAACAATCAGGTCATCAAAGTGTCCCGCGCCATACCCAATCGTATAGACAAAAGGCTTATCTCTTAGCATTGTCCCGAATGAAATCTATCGCACTTCGAAGTTGGTCGTCGTTCTTGAACGCGTTTTCGTAGATCAAGTCGATCACTTCAAAAATCCCGACAAGTCCCTCAAACCGATTTCGAACCAAGTCGGATTCTGGTGCCTCTCCCTGGGCGGGCAGGTGCCCGAGAATCTCCTTAATGGCCGATTTGGTGGGATCGAGTTCCCGCCGCTTGCGCTCTCGGATCACCTTGGCGAACATGGACCACATGTCATCATCCGCCATGTATGTATCCTTGCGATCGCCAGGACGGCGAAATCGCTGAACGACCCCCCACTCCATCAGATCGCGAAGGCTCATGCTTGCGTTCCCTCGGCTTATTCCCAGGCGATCAATTATTTCATCCATCGAGTAAGCATCGCCGGTGACGAGGAGCAAGGCATGAATCTGGGCCATGGTCCGGTTGATTCCCCAACTCGAACTCATCCGCCCCCACTCCATGATGAATTGGTTCTCAATCGCGACGAGCTTTTCTTGTTCAAGTGCCATGACGTTTACTTCAGATATTGCAATCCAGGACCCTAAGTTATTGCCTGTCAGTTGCCGATCTTTAAGTATAGAATGAAATCATTCGGTCACTTCAGGAGGACAAGGGTCAGATTACAACGCCTATCCGACGCCCGGTACTTCTCGGGGTGGTGCATCGACGTGACTGAATTCCAAGTAATCGTCAGCATTGATGAGTGTGGAGACCTGGTTCCCAAGCAAGAGTTCCAAATAGAGTTGTTCGGGCAAAAGCACAATCTCACCGCTCGCGGCACTTACAGTGTCTCACTGCAAAACAACCTCATCTTCAACGTGTTTAAAGGTCCCGATCTCATCCCCGCTTCCGAAAACGCGCGAGTGTCAGTCGGACACTATCCCTGCACCTTTAAATGGGAGGGGTTGCTCGGCGAGGCTTCGGTCGTGGATATTTCTTATTCGGGCATCGGGCTTATATCGTCCTCGCAACTTGAGAGAACCTCACACATTTCCATGGTCATCTCAACGCCTGAAGGGGAAATCAAAGCAGAAGGCACGGTCAAGCACTGTAAAAGAGCCAAAACGAACAATCAAGAGTTCAGGATCGGCGTTGCATTGAATTTCGAGGATCGCATCAGCAAAGCTCGCTGGAATGCTCTCTTTGTGAAACTCCTAGCCGCCTGAGAGCCGCTTTCCTTCCACAGAATTCTTCTCGATGTAGTCCTTCCAATGCGGCGGTACGTCCGTGTCCACGAAGATTGCGGAAACCGGACATTCCGGCTCGCACAGTCCGCAGTCAATGCACTCATCAGGATTGATGTACACCATGTCATCGCCCTCATAAATACAATCGACGGGACAAACCGTCATACACGACTTATCTTTGACTCCAATGCAAGGCTCTGTGACTACGTAAGGCATTTCGTTTTGTCGCTCGGCAACTCGCCGAGTGCTTCCTATTCTACCCCTCAACCAAGGCCCTAACCCTGGATATCACCCACCACGATGATCGCCGCCACCGGGCAAGCGGGAACGCAGAGGCCACACCCAATGCACTCATCTGGAGCAATGAAGGAGTGGGTCTCCCCATCATAAATGCAAGAAACTGGACAGACTTCAAAGCAATTCCGGTGATTCTCGCCGACGCATTTATCGCTGATTTGGTAAAGATTGTATAAAATATTAGCCTCCGCAGTCGAATTTCAGCCCGACCTCTACAGTATTTCTACGTACAGAGCCATAATTATTGTTGGCCGTTGGCCATGAGGGTGTTTTTTTAATATGAAGAATAGTTCTAAATTGGGGCTCATCGCCTCGTTGCTCGTCGGAATGAGTGCTTTCGCTTTTAGCGCGGATGACAAACCGTTGAAAATCAGTGGCACCGCAGACATCTACTATCTGCGCGATTTGAACAGCGGAACGAGTCCGCTCAATCTGCGTTCGTTTGACTCCGACACGAACAGGTTCAAGCTGAATACTGCTTTGGTCAAGCTCCGCTATACGCCGGCCAAATCCCCCATCAGCTTCAGCGTCGACTTTGGCTTTGGAAAAATGCAAGATGTGACCAACTCGATGGAGCCAGGCGGGCAAAAGAAGTACAAGAACTTCCAGCAGGCGTTTGTTTCCTATGCCCAGGGCTCCACGAACCTTGATTTTGGAAAGTTCAAAACTTGGATGGGCTACGAGGACTTAGAGAACAGCGAAAACCCGGTTTACGGTCAGGGGTACATCTTTACCCTTGGTACGCCAACCTACCACCTCGGTGCTCGTACCGCGATCAAAGCCAAGGATATGGACGTCAAACTCTTCCTCGTCCGGGGTTGGAACGAGGTTGAAGACTCAAACACATCCCTCAGCTTCGGCGCCCAGGTTGCTAAGAATCTGAATTCAAAGACGGCTTTGACTCTTAACTTTATTGGCGGCACAGAAGGCAGCGCAACGGCCGGAGTTGCCGGAGTGGCCTACGCGGACGCAAGAGAGCGAGGCACCTATGTCTATAACGCCATCCTCAACTTCAAGATGAGCGACACAAAGAGTCTCGTACTCGAAGGGCTCTATGCGAATGCTCTCGGAACAAACGGTTCGACTTCAGCTCAGTGGAGTGGCGTTGCCGGCTATGCGATCGTGCAACTCTCACCAAAGCTTCAGGGAACGCTTCGACTTGAAGCATTCAACGACGTGGACGGGGTCCGAACCGGAACCAAGCAAAATCTTGCTGCCGCAACCGTGACAGGCAAGTATAAAATGTCGCCGACGGGATCGATTATTCTCGAGTTCCGCTCAGAGAAGTCGAACAACGCGGTCTTCACCGGAAAGAGTGGCGCGCGCAAGGATCGAAACACGATCACCGGCGCCTATATCTTCAAGTTCTAGTCTGCCCTGATAAGATAAGCCGGTGCCGAATGAGGTACCGGCTTTCTTG
>JAIOPU010000023.1 GCA_021413725.1 Armatimonadota bacterium
CCCACTGCATCAATCAGATCGAATCCCGTGGTGTAAGAAGCAGAAACTCCGACCGTGTTGATTCGGGTCACATTCGTGAATCCAGGCTGATTCGTCTCGACAAGAAATGCGCTCTTGCCGTCCTTGCTGAACTCCGAATCGACGTTCGCGATCATGATAATCAGATCGGCTTTGCCAGCGTTGGTAATAAATTTCTTTGTTCCGTTGAGCTTAAAGTAGCCGGGTCTACCAGGTATTGCTTCTGCGACAGTTTTCACACGTCGAGCGTCGGAACCCGCATCCGGCTCAGTGAGACCCCAGGCTAGTTTGACCTTTCCTGATGCCATTCCGTCCATGTACTTCACCTTCTGCTCGGGTGTTCCAAATTTGTCGACGTGGCCAACACAGAGGGCGTTCACGGCGGCAATGTTCATAGCCAGCGCAGGATCACCTTTTGCGACTTCTCGACAAACTTCAATATATGCCGAACACGAGACCCCACCCTGCTCCCGCGGCAGGACCATTTTGAGTAACCCAAGTTGACCCAGTCGGGGCCAAATCTCATCTGGAAAGACTTCGTTCTTTTCCCAAATTCGGGTGTTGGGAAGGACTTCGGCGTTTACGAAGTCACGAACGGTGGATAGAAATGCCGCTTCTTCGGGGCACAGCTGAAAATTCATACTCATATTGTACTTTGCTACGGTACCTGGTGAGATTTCATCGCTTGCTGTCGATCACTTCGATGGCTTTTTTCAGTTGGTCATCCGTCGCGGGATCGCCGATTTGCGTTTTGGGACTAAAGCTGAGTTTTGCCTCGTAGTCTGGCTTCAAGCCTCCACTCATGTAGGTTCCCTCTTCATCCTGCTTGCGGCTTATGTTTTCGCCATTGGGCAAGAAGTAGTGCGCTATGGTCACCTTCAGAGATCCGCCATCGGAAAAAGGAATCAGATTTTGAACCGACGCTTTGCCGTAGGTATGTTCCCCGACCAGAGTTGCCAGGCCATAGCAACGCATGGCACCCGCAAAAATCTCGCTTGCGCTCGCGGAATCTTGGTTGACCAAGATAACGATCGGACAAGAAATATCTCGCTTGAGATTGTAATAAGTTTTGGTAACCTGCTCGGCTCCGCTTCGCTCCTTCATCGTGACGACCACTTTGTTGGGGGCGAAGAGCGAGAGCATGTCACGAGCTATATCCAGCAATCCACCGGGGTTGCCTCGCAAGTCAATGACCAGTCCTTTTAGGGTTTCTGCCCCAATCTTCGTCAGACCCTCATCGAATTGCTGACCGGTGACTTGGCTGAATCCGAACACCGAAACGAATCCGATGTTCGTTCCCTCGATTATGTTGGCGTCCACAGTAGGCTGGATCACCCTTGCCCGTTTGACCTCCAGTGTTACTGTTTTGCCGTCCGGGTGCAAGACCGTGAGCTTTACAGTTGTCCCCTCTGGACCCTTGATCTGGCTTATAATCGCGTCAATTTCCTTGCCCGCGATGGGTTTGCCGTTGACTCCTGTGATGACATCTCGGTCTCGAATTCCAGCTTGGTAGGCAGGGCTGTTGGTGAAGGCAGTCGTGATTTTAACGCCGAGATCATGCTTTTGGAGCCTCGCTCCGACTCCTGCGTAGTTCTTCGTGCCGCTTGTTTCTTTTTTGAACTCTTCGGCAGATTTTGGTTCGAAGAACATGGTGTGCGGATCGCCGAGGCTCGCGGTGAGCCCTGCCATGCCTGCGTACTTCAGATTGGCTAGATCGACCTTTTTGTCGTAGTTGAGGCGAATAAAGTCATAGCTGCTTTGATAAATTTCCGACGGTACTTTGGAGTCTTTGGCGGACCCTGTCCCAGCACCGATGGCTTTAGCTCTAATCTCCGGTCCGCTGAATCCGACCACAAAGGCGCAAACCGGCACCACACCTAATAATCCTATTCGAGATAGCCACTTCATGATTTTGCCCCTTGAATCGCTTTGAGACTGAAAACTCCAATGGGCAGTGTGTAGCCACTTCCATCGGGGAGTTCCTTCATTGTTAATATCTCGTAGCCCTCGGGTGATAGTGTGCCCATGAGCTTAGCCTTCCCAGCACTACTGAGGGCAGTCGCGAAGACCTTTGCCATTCCCCGCGTGGTGCTGTCCACTACCAGTTCCACGCTACCGAATTTCGGTGAACCGGAATCGACTTTGAACTCGACAGGCTTTGCGCCCTTCTGGTTGGTGATAAACCCATACTTCCCGGCCCCACCTACGATACCGAGGCACTTCACCATTGAATCGAAGTCACCCTGACCGCTGTTCCGCAAGTCCAAAATAATGTTCTTCGCGGTGACTCTTTGTAGTTCTTGGTCCGCCGTGGTGAAAAATCTCAGTTGGATTTCCGTTGGCGTGATTGCCTTGATCGCGGGCACCATTGCCGCTTTCGCGTCAAGCTTTACAGTCAGCTTTTGGCCTGCTCGCTCAAGAGTGACTTCTATTGGTTTTACGGCGTTGGCGATCAACTTTTCCCGGGTTTTGGAGAGTGTTGTTCCTTTCTTGATCTGCTCATCCAAGTCTTTGAGCGCAGATTCCTTCGAGTCATCCCAGACAACGCTTGACCGAATTGTCTTGCTCTTGTCCCTGAAGTCCTTCACTTTGGAGCTGGAGAGTAACCACCGGCCATCCACGGAATCAATTCGGTCGCCAATTTTGACGCCGTTCTTTTCGGCAGAACTCCCTGGCACAACCGCCGACACGACAAGGTCGGGGATGAATGCGTAGGGGTCATAATTTTCGTCAATTTTTGGTTTCGCCGTGGGTTTGACTTTGTACAGGTAGTCAAGTTCTACACCGACTCCATCGAACTGGCCAGCTCGGGTCTTTTTGTAAGAGGCGAACTGCTCAGGGCTCATATAGTTCGCGAGCGGGTCGGAAAGGCTGAGAATCATGCCTCGGACGCCTCCGGCGGCGAGCTTTTGCTCGTCGGTGACTTCCTCAACGTAGTTCTTTTTGAGAAGCTCCACGACATGGTCGTAGTACTCTCGGACCGGAATCTCATCGGACTTACTCGCGCTTGCGAGTAGCGTGCCAGAAATCGCTGTCTCTGCGACTTGGCCGGTATCACGGACTCCACGCCAAAGCCAGCCTGCGCCTAGCGCAATTGCAGTCAGGGCGAGCGAAGTAAATGGAAGCCAGCGAGATTGTTGGGACATGGTGTTGAATTTTAGCAAGCGGTGGAAGCGTCAAGTTTGTTCACTCGATTTTGGTGTCTTTCGGCAAAGTCAGGTTCAGTGTTCAAGAATGTTTCCAAGATTTTTGTCGCAAGTTCTGGAGAGACTATGCGTTCTCCAAGGCAAAGGACGTTTGCCTGATTGTGTTTACGGGCAAGCTCGGCCATTTGTTCGGAACAGCAGTTTGCGGCCCGAATTTTTGGGAATCTGTTTGCGCGGATCGAGATACCTATTCCCGATCCGCAGATAAAAATCCCGAGATCAGCGCGGTTACTTTGAATCTCGGCGACACCTTGGTCGGCGGCATCAGGGTAGTCGAATGCGTCTGTGCTGGTTGCGCCCACCGAGACGACTTGGTGTCCATTTGCGGTTGCGATTGCGGCAAGCTTTTGGCGCAACTCAAATCCGGCATGATCAGAGGCGAACACCAGCCTCACTTCAGCTTCTCCACCTTTTCTCTGATATGGGCAAATTTGCTTTGCTTGAGGTGCTTGGTTGTTTCCGTATTGACGAGTTCACGGTGGAATGAGAAAAGTGTCACCAGTGCGTATTGCACAGAGACATCTTCATCTGTCAGAACAGGCTCAATCTCTTTGATACCGACCTGGAATCCGAACCCGGCATTGAATCCCCTGCGAAGGGCGGCAGCTCGAACCTTTGGTGACCGGTGAACAAGGGCTTTCTGGAAGATTTCCAACGAAAACGGGGTTGCGTTGGCAACCACAAATGCAGGCACGGCTGGACTCTCGTCGTTAAAGAAACTGGTGGCTTCTTTGCGGAAGGACTCCTTGGGACTTGTCAAAAGGCGAGCGTAGGCCTCTCCCCGCACGGCCTCGTAGGGATCGTTCACCGCGAGGTAGAGCAAGCGTTGATTCGCAAGATCGTTTTTCAGGTCCGCATAACGGCAGAGCATTCGTCGCACACGTGGGTCAGGGTCGGCTACGAACACGAGGAGCCGAGTCTGGGCGGCATCGCTCTTCAATTTGCCCAAAAGTTCTACAGCCGCTTCGCGAGTCTGCCAATCCTCGGCGGTAAGGGTCACGGCTGCGTAGTCTTCGCCGCCTTGTACGGCGGCAACGCCGGGAATCGCCGAAAGAGCCTTCATGGCAAACATCTGGTTGTGTTCAAACGGCGAACGCTTGACGATTTCCCACAGTTGCGCTGCGATATCCGGCACGTCAGAAACGCCTTTCGAAATCGCTTTGCAAGCGTAGAATGCTACGTCCCGGTTCAGATCGCGACCCAATTGGAGCAAGAGTACGGACGGAATCTTCTGGGTAATGTTGGGGGCGTTGCAGATTTCAATAAGGGCGGCACGAGCGAATGCCGTGTCGTTCGAACCGAGCGCAACGAGTCGATCTGCTACCGGAGGAGTTTGAGTGCGCGGTTCAGTGGCAACTTTAGCAAGGTCGATTCCCGAAAGGGCTAGGGAAGTTGCCCCACGGGCATGATCAGCGGAGGTCAGCCCGTGCGACACCAGCCGAATCTCGGTCACCAAGACTGCCCCAGATGCAGGAATCTCGACCGACATCGGTATCGGCTCGGTTCCAGCGAAGGCAGAAAACGGTATCGGAACTCGACTTACAACTTTGCCACTCGCATCGACCGCGACGATGTCGTGCGTGATGAACTTCTGAGGAATAGAACTGAAGGAAAGCACCGTCTGACCGATACGCATTCCATTACCTGGGGCGCGGAACAGAGTGACGAAGCCGTCGGCGTACCGAGAGTTCTCAGTCATCACCAGTGATTTTTGGTCGCCTTGAGCCATGCAGTTTCCCGTTGCTGTTCCAACAAAGTTCCAATCTGCAATTGTCGACGCAAGCGTAGGTTTTGTTGGCCCCCAAAGTAGTCCTCCGGTCCAACCCGAATACAGGTCTGATAGCCAAAGACGTTATCGCCCTCGTCTGTATCGAACGGCTTTTCATTGAAGGGAAAGTCAGTGCGAGGGTCCACCGAGTTCTCGATTCGGATATCGATAATCGGGTTTCGCGCGCCCTTCGAGGCGATGCGAATGTATGCGGCGGCAACCGCCAAAGACTCTCGAATGCGCCCGAGTTCGGCGGGTTCGAGCGTGCAGGTCGAAGACGTTTCCCGTCCTAGGCCATCCTTAAACCTCACGAATTGCCGTGGACTCAAATCCACCAAAATACGGTATTCAGCTCCGGTTTTCTGCACCGAAGCGTATTGCGAAGCAAACGCACTCCAGTCCAATTCCGGGCCGATCCTGCTGCCAAAGCCGTCATAGACAGAACCCTTGACAACGATCCCAGGAAAAACCGGACCGGACGCCGTGGCGGCATGTCCGTCGCCCCGACTGAACTCCAATGCCTGCTTGGCACCGAGCGCGTCGAGGTCCTTCGGAAAGTTCTTGATCATATCTAGCACGACGAGCCGGATGTTCTCGGCGTTCATGTTGAACACCTCAAGTACAGACATCGCGTTGACTGCTTCGGCATCGGCAACGAGTCCCGCATCGTAGTCGGTGATCAATGAGATATTGACGACGGCCATGCCCATTTCGCGGCAAAGATGTGCCTCTGGGTACTGGGTCATGTTGATGACCTCCCAACCGGCATCGGTAAACCACTTGCTCTCGGACTTCGTGCTGAAACGCGGACCCTGGATGACGACGACTGTTCCGGTCTCGTGGGCCGTGATTCCGTGCTTTCGGATCGCCTCAATCGCAATCTTGCGCAGTACGGGGTCGTAAGTCTCCGCCGGGGAGACGTGGGTGACGATGGGGCCGTCGAAGAAGGTGTCCTTGCGTCCGCTCGTGCGGTCGACAAACTGGTCGCAGACCACAAAGTGCCCGGGGGCAACATGCTTTTGCAACGAGCCTGCGGCACATGGGCTGATGACCGCCTTTACGCCAAGTTGTTTGAACGCCCAGATATTCGCCCGGAAGTTGATCATGTGGGGCGGAATCGTGTGGCGACGGTTGTGACGAGGCAAGAAAGCCACTTTGCGTCCTCCGACTTCTGCCACCATGACGGCATCACTCGGTGGGCCATAAGGGGTATCCACCTTCACTTCAACAACATTCTCAAGCAGACTGTAAAAGCCTGAACCACCAAAAACTCCAATTTCTGCAACGCTCATATCTAACTTATCTTCCTGTCTTAATAAAAACTGCGGCCCGGTTGATCACGATATCTACCCTTGCCCCGGCACGGAGGAGCAAATCGGGATTCGAAGAGGCGACTTTCTTGTTCACAATGGCGGGAATCGACGACAACCGGGGGTCGGTAAGAACCTTGCCTCCATCGCCTGCAACATAAATAACCTCGGGTGCCCATGTCAGGAGTTGCTCTAGGTTGAGGGGGACGAATTTAGCGTCGTCTGGCCCCACCACCTCGCCACCTGCGGACCGCATGAGGTCGGCCGTAAAGCTTCCCTTCCCCGCGATCATATATCCGCCCGTGTCATCGGGCATCAGAACGGCGACCTTTGGCTTCGGTGAAAGCGCTCCAGCAAGAGCTTTGGTCTTCTCCAAGTGCATCGCATCGGAGTACTTGTTTTGCTCAATTTCGGTCGCCATCATGCTTCCGAGTTTTTCACAAAAGGTCTCCAGTTCATCAACGGTATGGACATCCATGACGAGAACGTCGGCTTTGGGCAATGTTGACTTGATTTTGGCGATTTCCTCGTCAGAGTACACCGCACGGTCGCAGAGAACGAGGTCGGGCCCTAACTTTGCAATCTTCTCCCAGTCGGGCTTGATTTGCGCGACAATCGGAGCAGTCAAGATGTAATCTGGCCAGTTGCACGCCGCGGTTCGTCCGACAAGCTGTGTGGCTCCTGCGCCTTTCGAATAGAGTTCAGTCGTTGCGGGACTGAGGCTCATCACGAACTGATACATTCGAGGCCGAGGCTTGCCGCCAACGATCATCTTGTTTTCGCTGCAACTGGGGAGGGCGAAGAGGACGCCCAAGAGGACAAGGATGCGAGCCAATTTCATGCCCCGTAGTGTACTGAGTAAGTGCTTCATTTATTCGTAGCCTTCCCGATAAGTGACGGGGGTGTTGTAAATATCCATGATCTGAGCAGGAGTGGCCTGGCTGATCTGCTCAACCTTCGTTGCCGCCTCCGGGTTCCCGGTGATGTCGCCGAGCATCGCAAACTTGTGCTTGAGGATGCCGACTATGTCAGCCGTGGTGTTCCGCGCGTGACCGGCGGGGTACATGACCATTCCGCTGTCGTGCTCGTTGCCGCTGGCGTCAGTGATGACCACGCTCGTGGGAATTCCGTCGGGGTATTTGCGGTCGTATTCGGGTCCGCCGTGCTCGAAGGCTATAGTCGCCATCATCGCTTGGGTCGCGGGATCATGGATTGATGAGGCATGGAAGTCTTGAGGCGAAAGCATCAGGGCCTTCCAAAGTTCGTCGTTGCCAAGGCCCTTGAGAGATTCTCGCTGTTCGATCGCGTTTACGATCAAGCGGCTGACGATATAGACCATCGAGTGGTCGGCGGATTGGCGGGTCGTGGGAGCGCGCTTGGCAGGATCGCCAATGATACCGAAGGCGGGTTCATAGGCGCGAATCGTGATTTTCTGAATCTCGCCCGGGTTCAGAAGGTGCGGATGGGATTCGATCGCGGTAATCACCCCTTGCAACGCGCCCGCTGACTGGTGTTCGTAGAGACCCAGCTTAAAGTGCATTCCCATCACGGCAAAGTCGTCGCCCGAGTGGCTCAATACGAGGTCAAAAGGTGAGTCGCCGTTAGTGGGAATGAACTGGCGGAACATCGACTCGGGATTGCGGAAGATATCCTTGGGGCCAATGAACCCGCGCAGAGCGCGCTTCATGCAGAGAATCGCGGCCTCGGTCGAAATCGCCGCGCTTGCGCCCTTCGAGTCGCTGAGCTGCTTTCCGGCGCGAATCGCCCGCCAAGGGATGTAGTGGGCGACGAACATGCCGATGGCATGTTCGATCTGCTCAGCGGATGCGCCATGAAGTGCGCCATAAGTCGCCGCGCTCCCGATAGCGCCGTAAACGACGTGGTCAATCTTGTATGTTTTCAGACTAAAGACTTCCGAAAGTCGCCCTCGAATCTCATCGAGCAAGACCATTGCCTTCAGCGCGGTTGCGCCATCCAAAGAAAGCTCTTGACAGGCCGCAATCACGACTGGATAAAAGTCGTTGTGTCCAAATTCCCCGGCGAGATGCCCGAGCGCGGGATTGTAGCCAAAGTTGGTTCCGTTGGAATCCCACTCACGCACCGCGGAGCAGTTGGCGACGACGGCCTTTTCGCTCTTCACCCGAGTCTCGAACCCAAAAACGCACGCGCCATCGGCGTCCGGGTATTCCAGGGCTTCCGCGCGAAGCAGAGTCGGGGCGTTTGTGCGTAAGGCGAGGGCACTGAGTCCGCAGAGAACCGAGTCGGTGTGGAAGAGTCGCGTGCGCTCCAAAACCGCCGCACTCGGCCCCGCACCGAGTTTCCCCGCCATAAAGTCAAGGGCAAACTGCCCAATCCCATGGGCCTGATTAGAATCGCGCGGCAATTTCACCGAGTTCGAAGACATGCCACCATTATGAAAGACCCCGCCCTCCCCCCGCTAACGCGGCTTGCCCATCAAGTCCTATTCCGTTGTCTTTCCGTCAAAGCTCTCGTCGTCCTTCTCCGCATCGGCGCGAGTCGCGTGGACCGTGCCGTCGCGGTGGTTGGGTGGGGAGTAGAGGGTGTAAAGCTTCAGGGGCTCGTCGCCGGTATTGACAATGTTGTGCTTCGTGCCAGCCGGGACGAGAATTGCAATTCCCTCCGAAATTTCTGTCGTCACCCCATCCAAGGTCGCCTCGCCTTCGCCGGCTTCTACTCGAAAGAATTGATCCAACTGATGGACTTCCATGCCAATCTCCTCTGCTGGTTTCAGCGACATGAGGACGAGTTGGCAATTCTTGGCGGTGTAAACAACCTCGCGGAAGTTCTGGTTCTTGATGGCGAGGCTTTCGATATTCTTAATGTATCCCTTCATTTTCTTGACCGCCTCCGTGGCAGGTCTCAATCCTTTCTACGCTGGAATTCAAGGCGAAAGAACGCGCGCAAAAGAAAACGCCCCCGAACTCGGCCGGGGCGGGTCAGTGTTGTCCGATGATTGAGAGTTTTTAGGGGCACAACCCACG
>JAIOPU010000046.1 GCA_021413725.1 Armatimonadota bacterium
ACCGATCTGATTGACCGTGACGCGGTCACCTTTAATCACAGGAAGCATCGGGATTCCAGCGTCCTTGTAGTCGTCCTTGATCAGCAGAGCAAGGGCCCAAAAATGAACGGGGGTCCAAAAGAAGATAATCGCAAAGAGCACCCATGCCAATGCCGGCAGCGTATTTGTGACGGCTGCATAACCAACAAGCGGTGGGAATGCTCCCGCCGCTCCGCCGATCACGATGTTCTGCGGCGTCCGCCTCTTTAGCCCCATCGTGTAAATAAAGACGTAGAAAAGAAGGCCGGAAAGGGCCATCAGAGCGCTCAAAAGGTTCCCAACAAAGGTCAAGAGAGTGAAGGACACAGTCATCAGAACGGCTGCGAATATCAACGCGTTTTGACTGGAAATCTGCGCCGTGACGGTGGGCCGCTTTGCCGTTCGGGCCATCTTCACGTCGATGTCCCGGTCGTAGACCATGTTGATTGCGTTGGCCGATCCTGCCGCGGCGTATCCGCCTACAAGCACGGCAAGGAAGAGCCACCCGCCGGGCCAGCCACCCTTGGCGATGAACATCGCCACCATCGTCGTAAACAGCAAGAGGCTGATTACGCGAGGCTTGGTGAGGCTAATGTAAGCCTTGTACATCGGGACAGGGGCGTCTTGCATAACTTCATCAGATTCGGTAATCGGCTCCGCATACTCTTTATCGAGAGCAGAAAATGTAAGGAGCAGCAGGCTCAACCATACTCCGTCCGCAATGAGTAGGTGCACGAGCTGCATCCAAATCGGAGCATTTGCGAGCACATTGGAAAGCCCAAACAAGAGTTCAAAGATGAGGAACCCCGAGAAAATTTTCGAGTAGCGGGTGATATCCGCTCGGTTGCGTTCCTTCGCAATAAACCGAACCATGAGCAGCGCCATTGCACTCAATGACAGGGCAACAACAGGGTGCCACAGCCGGAGGGCCAGTAGAGCGGGTGCGGTCCCGGACAACTCTCGCTGCAAGCCCGCTTGGAAATTAGCCGCAGGATACAAAGTATCGCCGAGTGCTGCAATCGCCCCACTCACACCCATGATCAGCACGCCAACTAAACAGTAACGGAGAGCCGAACCCACCGCCCCTTGTCGCTTCCATTGGAACTCCTTACCGCCCGCCATCAACCATGCAGTTGCCGCCATGAACCCCAACATGATCAGCGTGTTGATCAGGTGGGTGGACATAATGTATGCCCGGTTGAGCGACTCATTGCCCGCCACCAGTCCCGTCTTGACCAGAACGGCGCCCACGAGAGCCTCGGTAATCATGAAGAAGATGGAGCCCAGCGCAACCTTACGAGCCAGGGAGCCCGGCTTAAAATACTTCGCGACAAAAAAGCCCTGAAAAAGAATCAGAGGGAGGAGAATTCCCGTTGACGCGCGATGAATAAATTCGATCCAGGTGGCCACAGGATGACCTGATGGACTAAATCCTCCCTTACAGGACGGCCAATTCGGACCGCAACCGTCACCTGACCCACTTGCGCGCACAAATGCGCCCCACATAATTGCAAGCAGCGTGTAGGAAATGAGTTGCCAGCCAAAGTTTCGCAACCATTTTGGAGCAGATTTTGTCGGAATCATGCCGGAATCTTTACTTTCCTGTAAATATGAGTCCTGGGCGGGAACGACGTTCGCTGGTTCCGCTGCACCTGGATTCTCAACCTTGGGCATGAGAAAGAGTATAGCACGGCGCAACCCATCTCCGGGTCACAAGTTAAGACTGCTGTGAAGAAAATTTACTTGAATTTCGCTTTGAGTCAAAAATACCGGCAGAGGTGAAACATCTGACAAGGAACAGCGTCAATGACTGTGGCACGTTTCGTGCAACAATCTAGGACTTACTCATGTCGCGACTCACCAGTACGCTGGCGGCGACCCTTTGTGTTCACGCTTTGTGGGCCGGGGATCCGCAGAAACCAATTGAATATAGAACCGTCAAGAGTGGCGGAGCAACTTATCATGCGGTAATAGCCCACATGCGCACTCAGCGTGTGGCGGTCAGCACGGTCGCGTCCAAAAGTCTACAATCCGCGAGATCCATGGTTAATAACGCCGGCGCGACTGTCGCGGTTACGGGCACCTTTTTCAGCACGTCTTCTGGAATCCCCGTCGCCGACGTCATCGTCAACGGAAAGCGCGTGGCCGAAGGTCGCCGAGGCTCCATCCTCGGTGTGACTTGGTCCGGCGACGTGAAAGTTTTTGACGCCGACTTCAATCAGGACTTGAACTGGTTCGACTACCGATACGCCCTTCGAGGCACAGTTCGTATTGTGACCCAAGGCAAGGTTAGCGCCGATCCGAAAGGACAAAAGTTTACCGACCGTCGGCTATGGTCATCCACCGCAAGAACCGCAGCAGGCGTAACCCGGTCAGGCGATATGGTCATCATGGCGACTAAGAGCGGTGTCTATCTAAGCGATATTGCCCGAGCTATGCTCAGACTTGGCGTCAGCGACGCAGTCGCCTTAGATGGCGGCAGTTCAACCTGCCTTTACTATCGAAACAAATTCGTTTGCGCTCCTCAGCGCAACCTCTCGACCATGGTCGTGCTCAAGGAACTCACACCTGACGAAGGAGAGTGGGCGATGGCACCGCTTCGCCGAAGGCACACTGGAACGGCAAACTATCTCATCACATGCCCGAGCAAGTGGCCTACAAATCCGACTCGGCGAGTTTCTGCAACTGCAAAACCACCTGTGACAACGAATCGTTGACAATCTTATGCTGGTAGTGCCGACTTAGCGCAATTTCTTCCCGCGCATTCTCAAGCCGCTTGGCAATCGCCTCCGCTGAATCGGATCCCCTGCCATGAATCCGCTTCTCCAGTTCTTCGGAACTCGGAGGTAGCAAGAAAACGGTGATTGCATCTGGCCTCAACTGCATGACGTCAACTGCTCCTTGCACGTCAATTTTCAAGATCGCAATTTTCCCGTCATCTAAGAGCCTTTCCATATCCGAAAGCGGTGTCGCGTAGTAGTTTTCGTGAACTTTCTTATACTCAAGGAAGGCACCCTGATCCGCCAACTCAAGAAACTCATCAACAGTGACAAAGTTGTAGTCCACCCCGGCCACTTCACCGAGCCTAGGGTCGCGCGTGCAGTAAGCAACAACCCGCTCCACGTCCGGATTCGTTTTCTTCCAGGTGTCAATGACCGTATCTTTGCCCACTCCGCTCGGGCCACTCAGTATGATTAATTTCCCGCTCATCGCCTTCTCTTATTAATCATATCGGAAAGCCTGCCCGCAACCTTGAATGGATCGTGCCGGACGTAGTCCAGTTCGTTCACAAAATTACCCAGCACCACCTTAAAGCCCATCGCCCGCAGGCGATCCACATCGGGGTCGACCACAAACTGGTTTGAGCCTCGGTACTTCTCGATTGTGCTGGATGAAGGCAATCCATTGTTCACAACCACGTAATCCACAACGCGATGCGGAATGTTCGCTTGCAAAGCCACGAGATGCTCGGCGGCCGTGAACGAATCCGACTCGCCCGGTTGCGTCATGACATTGCAGATAAAGACCTTCATCGCCTCGCTTCGCTCGATCGCCTCCGCGATTCCAGGGATCAGCAAGTTGGGGATGACGCTTGTAAATACGCTTCCGGGACCAATCGTGATAAGGTCCGCCTCTTCGATGGCACGTATAGCATCGGCATAAGGCGTGCAGTCCTCCGGCTCAACGTAGAGCCGCCGAATCCTGCGCCCTGAGGCAACGATTTTCGTTTCACCAGAAATTTCTGAATCATCGTCGAGAACTGCCCGAAGACCAACCTTGTCCAGCGTCGACGGGACAACCCGCCCACGGATATTGAGAACCTCGGAAGCCATGCCAAGCGCACGGTCGTAATCTCCGTCCGCCCTCTGCACCAACCCTGCAATCAACAGATTCCCCAAGGAGTGGCCGCTCAAACTCCCCGCTTCTCGCCCGAATCGATGCTGAAAGAGGTCGGCAAGAACTTTTTCTGAGTCGGCAAGGGCCACCAAACACGCCCGCAAATCACCAGGCGGAATAATGCCGAGTTCGGAAGCGAGTCGCCCACTACTCCCTCCGTCGTCGGTCACGGTGACAACCGCCGTGATATTGGTCGAGTACTGCTTTAGACCCCGCAAGAGTGTAGAAAGTCCCGTCCCTCCACCCAAAGCTACAATTTTTGGACCCTGAGCAAGCTGCTGACGACGCACAAAAGTGTTCGCCATGCCCGATTTGAGATCGGGATTCAGAGTCTCCACCAGTCTTCGGAGCAGCTTTCGAGTCCCTTGGAACGCGAGATAGAAACCAAAAATAAGGCAGGCTCCGGCAAAGACGTGAGTTATCTTTTCAACTTGATCTTGCCCAAAGCTCGCTTCGACACCCTGAGTCCAACGCGTAGTGATATCGTTGATGATGGGGCCGAGAACGGCCCGAAAACTGACCGCAAACCCAACGAGAAAAATAACGAATCCAAAAAACGCGGACAATATCGCCCAGCGAATGCCCGTCGTAGGAGCTAAAATTCGGCGAATCCGGTAACGACTGATCATGGGCTAGTCTTTGTCGGCTTTGTCTGGCACGAGACTTCCCAAAATTGCCGTGATCGCCGAATAAAAGAGGCTACCCACAAAGGCCGATATGAAATCACCGACCTTATAGCCAAAGCCCATGGTCCCGACCCAATAGAAGATCGCCGCATTGATCACAAGAGCAAACAACCCCAGCGTTAAGCAATTCAAAGGCAAGGAAATGAACTTCAGCACCCGTCCCAAGGTTGCGTTCAGGAGCCCAAGCACCACCGCACCGATGACCAGTTTCAGCAAGGATGCCGCACTGCCGGTATCCGCGACAAAGGACAACCCAAGCCCCTTTGTCGCAGTAGCCGCGATTACCAAAGCGAGGGCCATGATCAGCCACTTGATGAGGAGCGATTTCATAACTATCTCTATTATCTTACTTTCGCTGGAAGTACCGCTAGGACCAATTTCGGAGTAATCTCAAAAAATGAAAGTTTCGCTCATGCTTCTGCTTGTCGTCGGGTTGCTGGTTTTCCCGGGCAACGCCACGTCGCTCGCCAAAAAGCGAAGGCTAACCTGGATATTCTTGACCACCGGGACGGGAGGGTCCGAGTTCACCAAGCCTGAACTTGAAAAAATGCAAGGTGAGCACCTTGAGAATTTCAAGAGACTATTTGGTCTAAAGAAGTTGATAGCAGCAGGACCCTTACGGGATCCCGGCAAAACCAAGCGGGGCATCGTTGTCCTTGTCTCCACGAACAAGAATGAAGTCCTAGAGAGTTTCAAACCAGACCCGTACGTTCAAAATCACGTCCTTAACGTCGAACCCACGACCATCGAAGTGCAGTTTGGATCTATCGGGGCGACGGAAATTGATCCGGAGGGCGGGATCGAAGAAAACCGCCTCGTCATCTACAACCCGCAGGCATCGGCAACAAGGGATGCACTTCGGCTCCACCAAAGCCACTTGCTTGATGGCCAACGGGCCGGACTCGCATTTTTTGCTACTTCCACTGCGAAGGCGGCTCCATTTGCGGCGGTCGCACTGCTTCGCGGCACAAACGATGCCGCGATTAACGAGTGGGTAGCGAATGACCCGCTCGTAAAATCCGGTGCCTGGGTAGCAACCTCAATTCCCCAATGGCTCGGTAAAGGATTTCTGGGAAAATAAAAACCCCCGGGTGCAAAATCCAATATAATGGTGGTTAGCTGATGTTTGCTCTTAACTTCTACACCGACCTTTACGAAGACGTCCTTCGCAATAGCCGCAAAACGGCCACGATTCGCCTCGGGGACAAATCCCGCAAATATGAAGCGGGCCAAATTGTCTGGGTTACGGTCGGAAATCGCTATTCTCGCCGTCAGAAGCTCTATTCCGCGATCATCGACAAGGTAGATGTTAAGCCCATTTCCGAACTTTCTCCTCGCGATATTGAGCGAGAAAATCCCGAAATGCGGAGCCAAGACGAGATCATCTCTCTGCTCACGCGAGTGTACGGCGAATTTGTGACGCCTGCCCATATGGTCACCGTCATCCATTTTTCGCGCGTAGACGAACATTAGGGCGTAATACAACCCAATGCACCGCGAACCTTTCGACAAATCTTATCGGCACCTTGTCTTCTGGGCGATCACCGTTATCGTCTTCGTCACGCTCGCGCGCATGCTTGAGCCTTTTTCGGATGCCATCTTGTGGGCAATCGTCCTCAGCATCCTCATGTGGCCGATCCAGATGCGCTTCCGAAAGCGATTCAGCGAAAATATCAGTTCACTTTTCACTGTTTTCTCAACAATCTTAATCGTTATCATCCCCATCGGCCTTGCCGCACTCATGGTTGCATCTCAAATCAAGGGAATGCAAGAGGTTATTGATAGTAGTGGCCAACCCCACCAAAAGTGGACCATCGAACAGACAATCGCCGACATTGACAAAGCGGTCCATCCGACCCTGGAAAAGCTCGGAAGCGATGTAACGTTAACAGAATCCTGGGCTCTCCATAAAGATGAATGGAAGGCAAAGCTAGGAACCGCCGCTCCCAAGGTTCTTACTGCACTCGCCACAAGTATTTTGACGGTTATTTTTGCCCTGCTCACCATGTTCTTTATGATCCGCGATGCAGACAAACTCAGAGAACCTATTCTTGAACTTATCCCATTACAGCATGACCAAACATCAGCTATCTTGCAGCGACTCTACCAAACAGTACGAGGTGTGTTTGTGGGTGTCGTCATGGTCTCGCTCGTCCAAGGAGCCTTGGCCACAACCTTCTATGCCATTGCGGGTGTTCCTTCACCACTCGTCTTCGGGTTAGTAACCACTATCTTTTGTGTCATTCCAATGCTGGGGGCTCCGGTTATTTACGCCCCTCTTGGAGCCATGCTTTTAGTACAGGGCAATGTTCCCGCGGCATTGTGGGTGTTGATTGGCGGCTTTGGTGTGGTCAGCCAAATTGACAACTTCTTGCGCCCATTCCTCATTGGGGCAAAAGTTAATATGCACCCCATGGGAGTGTTCTTCTCTATCCTGGGTGGCATCTTAGTTTTCGGCCCAGTCGGCCTCATGATCGGCCCTGTGATCCTGGCCATCGGCATCGCTCTCGTTGAGATTATCCGCGAAAGACGGCGAGATGATATCCAGATGATCGAAGGCTAGGGCTTCGGAATTGAACCCCGTCCGCCACCAAACTGTCCCGGCTTTGCATCCTTATAGCTTTCTCGATACTGCTTCACCTGTTCGAGGGCCTCTTTCTTGACCGAATC
Source organism: Armatimonadota bacterium (assembly GCA_021413725.1). Taxonomy (GTDB): domain Bacteria; phylum Armatimonadota; class Fimbriimonadia; order Fimbriimonadales; family Fimbriimonadaceae; genus JAEURQ01. Next base: position 7,272 of record JAIOPU010000046.1, read on the forward strand.
GGGGAGTTTGTCGAACGGGACAGGCTTCTCTTTCGTGCCCGTAGCCATGAGTTCGATGGAACCATACAGAGCCCGTGTCTTATCAAAATCGACTCGCATGTGCAGGACTTGTTTTTGCCCCAGTCTGTAATAGCTTGCCTTTCGGTTGTTCTCACCAGGGAAAAGCTCTGGACGCTCGTGCTGAAAGAGGTCCCAGGCAATCGAATAAGTGTCCTGGTCATACGAATAACCTGTGCCCTCAGGGTTATCAAACACGGCAACGACTTGTTTTGATATCGGACGAGCCACGATGACGGCGCGATCTGGAAGCCCGGTCGGCAAAGATACGGTCGGATCTTCTCGCAGGTTTTGGATATAGAGGCCGTTTCCTCCATTTTGGTACAAGTATTCCGAGTTCTGCAATTGTTGCGCTGCGTCCATCTTTGAATAAGAGTCCACCACATCTTGTGTAACACATTTGTAAAGGGACTTGGCGCCATAAGTAAGAAACCGAACCTTTTCCTTTTGCGCTGGAGTCAAGCCTCCTACTGCAATGGGAACACCATTGCGAAGCTGAGTTCGCTGGTCTTTTGTCAGCGCGTAGTAGATGGGACCCATGCTGTTTTGTTGATTCATGCCAAAGTCAGGAGACTGCCCCATCAAAACAGCACCAAACAAATAGCCCATGTCATAAAACGGCATGCCGTCCACACTTGCTGTGTATTCTTGCCACGCTTCCCCGGCGTTGGAACCGTTGAGGGAGGCAAAGAGTCTTGTAAGTTCCTTGCGTGGGCGGTTCCCCCAAAGTGCGTTGTCCACATCGGTACTATTGACAATCATCCAATTCCCAGTCTTCTGCTGATTTAAGCCGAGGAAACCCTGCATAGACCGAATAAGGCCGGTCGCGCTGATCTTATCGCCCGGCCCGCCGGGAATTTCCGCGAAGCCGGACATGAAAACCATGATGTCGGGCAAAACCATGAGGGTTTGACCGCCGTTTTCCGATG
>JAIOPU010000047.1 GCA_021413725.1 Armatimonadota bacterium
GGCGGTGGGAGAGAAGGTGGGTGAGCTACCTAGGCGCATGTGGTTTCTCACGAGGGTTTTCACGTGCTTGATTTCGTCGTTAGAAAATTTCAGTCGGTTGAGGACTTCTGCGGTGATATCCGCGCCTATTGATTCGTGACCAAAGAACCGCATTTTGCCCGCCTCATCAACGAACTTTGTCTGCGGTTTGGCCACATCGTGAAAGAGCGCGGCGAGCCTTAAATATAAGTCCTGTCGTAAAATATTATCGAGTGCAAGAAGCGTGTGCCCCCAGACGTCAAGGTGGTGATAGGAGCCTTGCTCCACGCCTTGAAGCGCCGCCAATTCGGGTGCGAATTGGGTGAGCAGGCCCAGATCGGCGAGGTCCTGCATAGGTTGGCTCGGTTTAGCCAAGAGGAGCATCTTGCAGAATTCTTCCCTGATGCGTTCCATCGAAATAATCGAAAGCCGGTGGGACTCAGCCTTGATCGCTTGGGTGAGTTCCGGAACCGGTTCAAAGCCAAGTTGGTAGCGGAATCGGACCGCTCGCAGCATACGCAGAGGATCCTCGCGAAAGGTCAGCACTGGGTCCAACGGAGTTCGGAGAATTTTCGCGTGAAGGTCGTTGATGCCTGACCCGAGAGGATCAAATATCTCGGATCGGCTCACGTTCCAGAAGAGCGCGTTGGCGGTAAAGTCTCGGCGACGGGCATCATCAAGAAGGGTTGCGGGTACCACGTCGGGCTTGCGTGATCCCGGTTGGTACTGCTCTTTTCGAGCGCAGACGAGTTCGACTTTATCTCCGTTGATTTGGACCATTGCGGTGCCGAATCGTGGATAGGTGACCGGGAAAATCTCGCTCACGCCTTGTTCCCAAAGCCATTTGGCGACCTCCAGGGCGTCGCCTTCAAGAACAAAATCCAGATCACTCGGCTTCTTCTGAAAGAGCAATGCATCGCGAACGGCACCTCCCACCAGCCAAATGCAACCCTCGTACGGAGTGCCCTCAATCGCTGCGCGAACTATCTCCAGAGTTGGGTGCTGGATATCAGGATTTGTTAACAACTTTGATCCTGCCGTCCTTCCCCGCACTCACGCTCGGGCGAGACTTTAGGTACTCGATCAATGCCTCAACGTCTACGAAGCCGGTGTCGATTCTCGCTCCTTTCGCTTCCTTGAATGAAGTGACACTGTCGCCCCCTCCTGCGAGAAAATTATTAGTGACGATCTTGATGTTTCCGATCCTCACGTTGGGAGGGATTGGCCACAATTGGTTCCCGTTGATTTTCATCGAGATCACTCGTTCACCAATTGGTTGAGAGAAATCGTAGGTGATTTCGAAGCCTTTGCTTACCTGTAAGAAATAGCTCTTGTCGTTTTCAAACGCGGCTTTAAGTTCACCAAGATTGAGGTCGAGGACGACCAGAGTATTCCCGAAGGGTTGCACGTTGATGCACGTTTCGTAGCTAATCGGGCCGGCCTCGATGTTCTGTCGAATTCCACCGGGATTCATGATGGCGATGAGGGCACCGGATGCGGAGACCTTGGCAAGCATGGAGTCACAAATGAGGTTTCCAAGTTCACTCTCACCATTTCCCGACCTCGTGAATCCGGTTGGCGTAGAAGAAACTTGAGTCTGTCGCATGGCCATAATAGGTAGGGTAAAAGCGTCCACGGCGGTTTTCATCACGGACTGTTCGGGGATGGATTCGTCGACTAGGATGGGGCGCCCGTCCCGGAAGCTCTTGACAACGCCCTTGTCATCAAAGGTCACTTTGAGACGTCCGAAGAGTTTCCCCCATTCCCATGCTTGAGTAATCAGAACCTTACTCCCTACCTTGTCTTTGGATTCAAATGGATACTTTCCTTCGTTGCGTCGACCGCCGGGGAGTTCGATTTCACCAAGTGGTGAATGCGAGTGTCCACCGACCACAATATCCACTCCGCGTAGCTGAGGGACAAGTTTTGAGTCTTCGTCGAAGCCGATGTGTGTCAGCAAAACGATCTTGTTGATTCCTTGCTTTTCCAGTTCGTCGATCGCAATTTGAGCAGATTCCACCAGTGGCTTCATCTTAACCGTCGGGCCAGGGCTACTGATCGAAAAGAGATCGGGTGTGATCAGTCCGACAACGCCGATCTTCTCGCCGCTCACGGTCAGGACCGTGTAAGGCTTCACGAGATCTTTCAAAAGGGGTTCGGCCGAGAAATCAAGGTTCGCGCTGAGGATGGGAAAAGTCGCCCTTTTGCAGAACTCGGCGAGCGTTCCAACCCCTTTATCAAATTCATGATTCCCCAAAGCCATGCCATCGTACTTAGCATAATTCATATAAGAAAGATCTGCGAGACCTTTATATTGCGTGAAGAACAGCGTTCCTTGGAACGTGTCCCCGGCGTTCAGAAGAATGACGTTCTCGTCCTCTGTGCGGTATTTCTCGACGAGCGTCATATGGCGGGCGTAACCACCGTATGTCTTGCCTTTGATCGCACTTGGCTCAACTCTAGCATGCAGATCGTTCGTGTGCAAGACCGTGAGGGTGAAATCCTTAGCTTGGCACGCGAAAGTACCCAAAAGAAGCGACGCAACTAGGAATGGTTTCATTCCTAGATTGTATCTTTTATGCAGCGCGGAGTATCGTCGGGGACTCCGATGCTTCCGTGACGAGGGTATCGAAGTAGATCGTTCTGAATGCTTCTTCCATCGTCGTCTCATGGCTCAAGACTCGCTGGAGCACGTCCTGCTGCATTGAGCGATACCCGATTCCTTTGGCTGCTTCTCGAATACTGTCTAATGAAGCACTCTGACTGATCAGTTCACGCATATCGTCCTCAATAGGCAAAATTTCATGGACTCCGGTTCGACCGCGGTACCCGTTAGTGAAGCACTTGGCGCACCCAGTTGCCTTTAAGACAGGGTTCAAGTCGATGGCCCCCATATAGCGATGGTACAGTTTGCGTTCAAAATCGGTGAGTTCGACCTCGACCGCGCAATGCGGACAGACTTTGCGGATGAGTCGCTGACCCATTACTCCGACGAGGCTATTTGAAACGAGGAAGGGGTCAATTCCCATGTCCAGAAGTCTTGGAATGGAACTTGCAGCATCGTTGCTGTGAAGCGTTGAAAGCACCAAGTGGCCAGTCATCGCCGCGCGAATCGCAGTTTCCGCCGTCTGCTGATCGCGAATTTCTCCGACAAGAACGACGTCAGGGTCTTGGCGCAGGATGGCTTTTAGTTGGACGTCAAAGGTCAGTCCGACTTTATCGTTAATTTGAGACTGGTTTAGGCCGGGAATATCGTATTCGACCGGATCTTCGCAGGTCATGATATTCGTCTTGACGCTCTTGATCTCGGAGAGCGCGGCGTAGAGCGAGGTGGTTTTTCCGGAACCAGTGGGGCCGCTGACAAGGAAGATTCCGTAGGGCTTTTTGATGAGCTTTCGGTAGAGTCCAAGGTTGTGAGCATCAAAACCAAGCTCTTCTAAGCTCTTGAGAGCCTTGCTCTTATCGAGAATTCGCAGAACTATGCGCTGACCGTGGATGTTGGGCAACGTGCTCACGCGAAGGTCCACCTGACGACCGTCAATTTTTACACTGATACGCCCGTTTTGCGGAAGGCGAGATTCTACAATATCAAGATCAGCCATGATCTTGATTCGAGTCGTGAGCATGCCTTGGAGTTCGTCTGGAATTTCGCGAACCTTAACGAGTTCGCCGTCAACTCGGAATCTGAGTTCAACGCAACTGGTTCGAGGCTCAAAATGGATGTCGCTCGAACCCATCCGAATCGCGTCCGTGAGAATCTGGTTGACGAGGGCTACGACCGGGCGAGTGTCTTCTTCCGCGAGTTCCACATCTTCCCGCTTCGAAACCATCGTGCGATCAACGACGCTGTTGAGAGCGAGATCAACCTTGTCGCCAATGACCATGGACTCGCGCCCTTCTCGCTCCATGCGCTCAATAAATGCTGCGAGTTTATGCTCTTCGGCAAGAACAGATTCGACCCTCATATGGGTGACGTTCCGGGCAAAATCAATTGCGTCGAGATCGCCCGGATCTCGCATGGCAACCAGAAGCAAGTCACCTCTGACTTGTACGGGGATCATCTGATATTGAGCGCAAATAGAGATCGGCAACATCGCCATTGCGTCTTGAGTTGGAGGATCTTTCTCAATGTGCCAGGCACCAACCCCTTGTTGGGCCGCAAGAACCTGCAACAGAAGCTGTTCTGAGACGAATCCGAGGCTGATCAAAATCGCGCCGAGAGGCTGCTTCGTGTCCTTTTGGACAGTCAGAGCCTCCTCAAGTTGGCTTGCTGTGATCAGGCGGTTCGCGAGTAATATTTCGCCGAGTTTCTTGCGCATTGCTCCCTTCTTAAGTTCCTAAAGGGGTTATCGGAAAACTCATTGGGTTTCATTAGGGTAAGCGAATCTACAACAAAAGAAACCCCAGCATGCTGAGGTTTCGTTGGGTTAATAGTACCGATTCAATTAGCTTTTCTTAGAGCGGGTTTTGCGCATTAAGAGTGCTCCGCCAAGACCGAGCGCAGCGAAAGAGGCGGGCTCTGGAACGGGAGGGCAACCCGTTGGGGGCTTTGGGCCACACTTAGGGGGGCAGATTACGGGCGGCTTGCAATCAATTTTCACCGGCGGAATGCAAACTGGCGGAACCACTGGTGTGCAGGGAGGAGTTACCGGGGGAATACAGATGGGCGGCTTCGGCGTGTCGCACTTGGGAGGCTTGGGATTGCAGTTTACCGACGGAATTACACAGTTCGACTTGACCACAGGTAAGCAACTGAAATTCGGCTTGACATTGCAAACCGGTGCGGGCTTGGTGGGCTTGCAGTTATAAATTGTTGCGTGTGAAGACTGGGCCAAAAGGACGGTGCCGAAAAGAAAGGTGCTGAAGAGTGTTTTCATAGCTTGTGTTGTTCCTGTTTACTCCCTGCTGCAATTGGTGAGCCAAACTGCCGCTGAAGCGGTTCTTTCCAGCGATTTTGCTTGCATGCGCATTAGGACGCGAGATTCGGGAGTAGTTCAGCTAGTTTTTTCGGGTGAGCTATAATAATTTAAGAATTCTAGAAAGTTGATTGGTTAAATCAGTGAATTAATGGAATCTATTTCACGAGAATACTGTTGGACTCTGTTGTGGGGACCGAAAGGCAGTATTTAGGTGCTGAGGGCACCCGTAGTTTTTGAGGCGAAGTATGAGCAAAATTGTTGTAACAGGCGGCGGCGGATTTATCGGCGGACACCTGACTAAAAAGTTTCTGAATGAGGGCCACCAGGTTCGAAGTGTTGACATCAAGCCATTCGACGAGTGGTACCAATTGCACGATGGGGTTGAGAATCTCTCTCTTGACTTGAATCTGATTGACAATTGCCAAACGGCTGCCGATGGTATGGATGAAGTCTATAACCTTGCTGCGAACATGGGCGGAATGGGATTCATCGAGAATAACAAGGCTCTATGTATGCTCAGCGTGCTGATCAGTGTCCACATGCTAATGGCGGCAAAGGACAAAGGAGTCAAGCGGTTATTCTATGCGTCCTCAGCCTGCGTTTACAATGCAGACAAGCAGACCGACGCGAATGTCACTGCCTTGGTGGAAGCCGATGCGTACCCCGCGATGCCCGAGGATGGCTACGGGTGGGAGAAGCTCTTCAGCGAGCGAATGGCTCGCCACTTCCGGGAGGACTTTGGTCTTCAAGCCCGAGATGCTCGATTCCACAACGTCTACGGCCCGTACGGAACGTTTGAAGGTGGTCGAGAGAAGGCCCCCGCAGCAATCTGCCGAAAGCTGATCAACGCTAAACTAACCGGCGACAGAGATATCGAAATATGGGGCGATGGTAGCCAAACAATCTCGGTAGTTCCGAACTGGTCTCTATTAACCAATTGGTTGATATGGTCGAAGAAATCGCTGGTTTCAAGGTCAATCGCAATTACAACTTAGGTGCGCCGAAGGGTGTCGCCGGTCGAAACAGCGATAACACGATGATCATGGAGAAGCTTGGTTGGGAGCCTAGTACGACTCTTCGGGAAGGCATGGAAAAGACCTATGCTTGGATTTACGACGAGATGAAGGACCGATATCCGGTTGGAGTTTAAGAAACTTTAAGCTCATCGCGAAAGCCCGAACCAGTTGGTTCGGGCTTTTTGCATTGGCGAGGCCCATATTGTCGTAGAATTGAGCATGTCCGAAACCCCACGCTCTCTCGAGATTCTCCAGCGCGTCATTGACGAGGCTCCGCGCGACAACCAAAAGTTGGTCAACCAATTGGCCGCCGTTCGCACAGAGTTGTTGAACGAGATCAAGGATCACGAAGAGCGGCAGGCTCTGATCGCCGAATTTGAAGCCGCTTACGAGAAGCTGACCGCACCCGCGAACAAGCTAGGCGTTTTCTTGCAAAAGCTGGACGGAATCAAAATCTTGATTGCAATGGGTGATACCGAGTATGTTGTCCTAGCCGACCCCAAGATTGAGGAAGCATTGCTGGTTCCAGGGGCCCGCGTCATGCTCAACGAGGCGTATGCCGTGATTGGCGCAATGCCCGCCCACGCAGGCGGTAATGTGACCAAAGTCGCTGAAGCCCTCGAAGATGGCCGACTACGGGTCGGTACCGACCCTCAGAATTCCCAAGGGCGACTTGTTTTTCGCGGTGCCGGACTTTTAGACAGCAAGATTGTTCCCGGAGACGAAATTCGCATTGAGCCATCGGGACGAGTCGCGGTCGAACACTTTACAGCAAGTGTCGGGCAGGACTACTTTATGGAGGAAGTGACTCCGGTCGAGTGGTCGCAAGTCGGTGGACAGGATGAGGCCATCCAACTGATTCGCGAGACGATCGAGCAGCCCCTGCTCTTCCCCGAGGTTTACGAACGGTTCGGCAAGAAGCCAATCAAGGGTCTTCTGTTGTACGGCCCTCCTGGATGCGGAAAGACTCTGCTTGGAAAGGCGATCGCCTACAACTTGGCCAAAGACTACTCGGCAAGGGTTGGGCACGAGGTTAAAGAGTACTTTATGCACATCTCCGGTCCCAAGATATTGAACATGTGGCTCGGAGAAACAGAGAGGATGGTTCGTGAAATCTTCACGATTGCTCGCACAAAAGCTAAAGAAGGGCGCCTCGTGGTGATCTTTATGGATGAGGCTGAGTCTGTACTCCGAACACGGAGTGCCGGACGGTACCTGAATATCAGCAATACGGTTGTGCCGCAATTCTGCGCGGAACTCGACGGTTTGGTCGCCCTTGATAATGTGGTTCTCGTTCTGACAAGCAACCGCCCAGATTATATTGATCCCGCGATTTTGAGGCCAGAGCGCATCGACCGGAAGGTGAAAATCAACCGGCCGAACAAAGAGGCATCCCGCGATATCCTTGCAATTTACCTCAACGCCGATACTCCCATTGATCCCGAACTTCTGAAGGAGTGGGACGGAGTTCAAGAGTGCGCTAAGAAGGCACTTGTGGAGGCGACGCTTGGAATCCTATGGAAAGAGTCAAAGGAAACTGAGTTTTTGAAGATTTCCATGCGCAATGCTTCGAATAGGACTCTGTATTGGCACGATCTGTTGAGCGGTGCACTCATCAAGTCCGTGGTCGAACGGGCCAAGGACTTTGCCATTCGCCGCGCGATTGCCGAACCGACAGTCTTGCACGGCCTGACGGTCGAAGATTTGAACGATGCGGTGGCAGCGGAGTACGCCGAGAACGAAATCTTCCCAAAATCGGACGTGATGGAAGACTGGCTCAAACTGATCGATATCGAGCCGGAGAGCGTTGCCAACGTTCGACCCGTAGGCAAACATCTGGGCGAAGATCGAATGCGGCGTGACGTGATCTAAACCGTGTCGATCGCCCAGTCCATCGTAATTTCAGGCCCAAGGCGGAGGGTGGAGACGACCGAGCAGTACTTTGTGTCTGAGAGTTGCACGCTCCGCGCAACTGCGACTGGATCCAGATTGGTCCCGCTCACGAAATGGCGAACGTGGAGCGATGTGTAGGGACGCGGATAAACTCCCTCGGGTCCGCGAACTCCATCAATCTCAATTCGATACGCGGTGACTTCTTGTTTCTTTTTTCGCAAAATTGAAATTACATCCATCGCTGCGCACGCGGCAACCGAGCTGACGAGAGCCTCCAACGGGCTTGGCCCAAGACCCTGTCCGCCTGCGTCTGGACTCGCGTCCATAATGAAACTCTTGCCCGACTCGGGCATCGACTCAAAGGCCATTCCGCCTTTCCAAGTTACAGTGGTCATGGATTCAGAATATCATATCTTGGACCGG
>JAIOPU010000048.1 GCA_021413725.1 Armatimonadota bacterium
ATGAGACACCTTTGGCAAGCTTTTGATCGTCGCACCGAGCAAGCTCGGCTTTGAATTGTGATTTGCCGCTTCCCAGCAGAGCTGACAGCCCCCAATATTCAGCCGTCACGAACCGCATTCTTTGTCGCTCACGCTCAACGCAAAGCCTCACCGCTGGACTCTGCACACGTCCGGCACTCAGCTTCGGAGCAACTTTTTTCCAGAGCAATGGCGAAAGCGTATAGCCAAACAAGCGATCCAAAATTCGACGCGTTTCTTGCGCCTTGACCAGATTTTCATCCAAATCCCGAGGTTGCCGAATCGCTTCAAGAATCGCCTCAGGAGTAATTTCATGAAAAACAATTCTTTTCACCGGGGTCTTCTTCGGTGGCTTTAGAAGCTCTAAGATGTGCCAGGAAATGCTTTCGCCTTCCCGGTCTTCGTCAGTCGCAAGTAAAAGCTGTTCGGCACCCTTTGCGGACTTTTTCAAATTATCCACGTGCCGCTTCTTATCTGCCGGGACTATGTAGAGCGGCTCAAAGTCCTTCTCCACGTTCACCCCGAGCTTAGTCCACTTCTCCTTCTTGAGCTCCGCCGGAATCTGATCCGCGCTTTGAGGCAGGTCGCGGACGTGGCCAAAACTCGCCTGCACATCGTAGTCAGGACCAAGGATCCGACTGATTGTTTTGGCTTTTGCGGGAGACTCTACGATGACTAAAATTGACATGGACTTTCTTTGTATACGCAACGCGACAGGAAATATCACTGCGGATGTGTTGCGAAGCAACCTCATACTACTCGGTGCGACGGCTCCAAATATGTAGGTCTCCGAATTTCTTCCCAAAAATACTAGGTTTTCCGGAAGGAGACGCGGATGACCTGCTTCAACAACTTACATTGAGACGGTGAACCTAGGAAAAAGTTCTTCCACAAGAACACTTTCATCAGATTGTCAGAATTTACCGGGAAAATCGCTGAAATTCTCGTTCATCACCGGCCGAAATGTTGCAAATGCGGAACTAGCGCGAAAATTCTTGGGCGCAAACCTTCCCTTCGAAGAGGTACGTTATAGAGAGAACGGATCAGTGTGATCCGGGAGCAATCTTGGGTTACCTGCGACTTCTATATCTTGGGTCCGTCGGACTAATTTCGGCCTATCTCGCCGGTCAAAACGCCGAGCAAATCATCACGGCTCTCAAATTCAAGACAAATCCGCTGTCGTCCGTTGCGCTTGCATTCTCGGGCTTTATTCTGGGAGTAGGCCTTGCCTTGGTGGCAGAACGAATCTGTACCGTTGCGATTTCCAAATTCGACCAAGTCACCCGCGGCGACAAGATCACGATCTTTGTCGGATTCCTCGCAGGAATTCTTGGAGCTTCCCCGCTCCTTGTTTTGTTCCAGCAGTTCTCGGGCCCTGCCGCTCCGGTCGGGACATTCGTACTTCTGATCACGTCGAGCCTTATTGCTATTTTCGCCTTGCGGTCTATGCGGGACGTCCTCCCTTGGTACAAAGATGACCGCCTTGCCCGCAGAAGCGGAATCAAAATTCTAGATACCAATGTCATCATTGACGGTCGAATATACGACCTCGACCAAACTGGCTTTCTCGAAGGCCAACTCTACGTTTCAAAGTGGGTCATCGAAGAACTTCAGTATATTGCCGATAGTGCCGACCCTCTGCGCCGCCAACGCGGAAAGCGGGGGCTCGACGTACTGAGACTGTTGCAAGACAAAAACCGCCTGGAAGTCGGGACCAAAGATAACCTGATCGGGAATCAACGCGAAGAAGTGGACAGCCGACTCGTTCGCCTAGCCAAGGTATTGGGGGCAGATTTGGTGACCAACGACATGAATTTGAACCACGTTGCCAACCTCCAAGATGTTCGCGTTCTCAACATCAACGACCTCGCACTTGCTCTCAAGCCGAACATCCTCCCAAATGAATTCATGCCCCTGGAGATCATCAAAGAGGGCAGTCAGTACAATCAAGGCGTTGGATTTCTCGATGATGGCACGATGGTCGTCGTTGAGTACGGTAAGAAGCACATTGGCGAAACAATTGACGTCAAAGTCACTCAGGTTATTCAAACCGAGCGCGGCAAAATGATCTTTGCCGAAGTCCCCGACGAGCACCCGGAAGAACCTCGTCCCCGTCGAACAGGCGGACGCTAGACCGTGCCAAAGATCGGGGCCATCATCGTCGCCGCCGGATCGTCCCAGCGTTTCGGAACTGATAAACTCAGCCTCAATTTGGCAGGCAAGCCCATTTGGCGCCATTCCGTGGACCGGTTCCTCTCCCATCCTGCCGTCACCAGCGTTGTCATTGTCACGAGTCTTCCCATCAGCATGGAGGGAGTCCAAGTCGTCTCCGGCGGCGCAACCCGCCAAGAAAGCGTGGCGAACGGGATTGCCGCCTTGCCCACGGACACCGACTACGTTCTCGTCCATGACGCCGCCCGGCCCTTGATTTCCTCCGACCTTATCAACCGCGTGATCGCGAAACTAGGCAAAGGCGTCGCCGTTGGCCCCGCCCTCGCCGTCACCGACACGATCCGCCAAGACGGAAACGGAGTCCTTGACCGAAGCACCCTCCACGCAATCCAAACTCCCCAAGGCGCAACCTACGCAGATTTCATCCAAGCGCAATCCGCCCCCGGCACCTACACCGACGACCTCAGCGCCCTCGAAGCCGTCGGCTGCGAAGTCCGGCTAGTGCCCGGTGAACCCGCCAATATGAAACTCACCACCCCTCAGGACTGGAATATGATCCAAAGCTTCCTTACCAAAGAAACCCGCACCGGACTAGGCTACGACATCCACGCCTTCTCCTCGGATCCGAATCGCCCACTCTGGCTCGGTGGAGTCGAGTTTGATTCCCGTCCCGGTCTCGAAGGCCACTCCGACGCCGACGCCCTCCTGCACGCGGTCGTAGACGCCATTCTCGGCGCGGCCTGCCTCGGGGACATTGGGCTTCACTATCCCAACACCGACCCGCGCTGGCACAACGCTCCCTCCTCGCTCTTCTTGACCGAAACCGCCCAAATGGTCCGCGACCTTGGCTGGAAAATCGTCCATGTCGATGCAACCGTCCTCGCCGAGCGTCCCAAAGTCCTCCCGAAGCGCCTAGAAATCTGCGCCAAAATTGCCGAATGTCTTAGCATCGATGCCGACCGAATCAGCATCAAAGCCACCACCCACGAGAGACTTGGCGCGATTGGCCGAGAAGAGGGCATCGCCGCCATGGCGACCGCAACGCTCGAAAGGTTGGTGCCGGCATGATCACATCTCGCAGCTAGCCAAACCATCGGACTATTGTGGTCAGAAAGGGCCAACTTCCAGTATCCTCTGCTGGTGCCGCAAAACATGGAGGATCCACAAAGCTCAAACAATGTCGATGTTTCGATCATTGTCCCCGCTTTGAACGAAGAGCACACCATTCAGGAGGTCATTGAGCGACTCCTCGCCCTGCCTCTTTCCAAAGAAATTATCGTCATTAACGATGGAAGCGACGACTCGACTGCCTTTCTCCTAGCTCAATTCGGCGACCAAATCAAAGTCCTCACCAACCCGAAGCGATCCGGGAAGGGCAGCGCGATTCGTCAAGCCTTGCCCGTCGCGCGAGGAACGGTTATTGCTATCCAGGACGCCGACCTCGAATACGTTCCCGAGGAGATTGTTGCTCTTGTTCAGCCGATTCTCTCGGGTCAGGCGAATATTGTCTACGGAAGCCGGTTTACGCGCGGGATGAACTCTAAGATGGCTTTGCCGAACAAGATTGTCAACCTGCTTCTCGTGTTCGCGGTTGCCGTGCTCTTTGGTCGCAAAATCTCGGATGAGGCGACTTGCTATAAGGCGATTCGCCGAGACCTGCTCCTGCGAATGAACCTTGAGTGCGTCCGGTTCGAGTTCTGCCCCGAGGTCACGGCCAAGGCTCTGCGCCTGGGCGAAAAGATCGCCGAGGTGCCTATCTCCTACGAGCCTCGCTCCAAGCTCGCGGGAAAGAAGATTCGCTGGACGGATGCGCCGGAGGCGTTTTGGACGCTTTTGAAGTATCGATTTTGGAAGCCTAAGTGACCTTACCAATCTCTAGCCCAATCGGGAATGTCAATCTTTTCCCGAGTGAGCGAATTTGTATCAAGAAGCAGCTTCCATTGTCCCTTCTTGGACGCATAAACGCAACCATCTTTTAACAGAATCTCCCGTCCTTGCTGGTCATGCCCCTGATAGCTACCATCCCAGCGCAGCCAGTCCTCCTCACCGGCCCTCCGATAGTACTCGTTACTTTCCACCAGCGGACATGGCCCTGGGGCGAGCCTCTCAGTCAAACTATCTTCGCTGTCGTAATCGTCCAGTCCGTGAAGTCTATTGTTCAAATCAAAAGCAATCCTCCTGCAACACAGCCCTATAACAATCCGAACTAAGGGCACTGTGTACGGTGGTCGGCACACGATGTGGTGTTGGCTCCAGTCAAATTTCTGCCCGGTGTTCTTCGCTCCCATTATTCCCATCGCCATGTATTTTCCGTCCACGCTTAAATATGCATAGTCAACACGTCCTCGAAACCACTGCCCCGTTTGGAACTTGTCAGTTTTGGTATCCCACCGAATCAGCATCGACAGCTTTGAACCTCCACGTCGAATTAGAATACAGACGGAACTTTTGGGCGCAAAAATCGCCCTCAACCTAATTGGTGCGACTTGCTGGCTCATTAGTTAATAGTATTTCACAAACTATATTCCCTTGCAGGACTTTGCATTATTGGCCAGTCTTCACTCCGCAACAACCCCAGCCGCCGTTTGTATTCCGCAACAATCACCAGACTCACCATCATCAGCAGAGTCCAGCTCAGCACCTTTGATTCATGCACCATGACCCAGCCATCCCGCTGGTACGGGTAGACCCAAGCTCCAAAGTACGTCGCCAAATTCTCCGCGACCCAGATCATAAACCCGATCAGAAGAAACGCAATCGACATCGGAATATGCCAACGCCCTCCCGCGCAGGTGAAATGCACGAGCGATCTTCGGAAGAGCCAGCAGACCGCGACCACCATGAGTAGCCGAGCCCAATCTCCCCAGACCGGGTAGAAGAACTGCGCGTAGACCAAAGCCGCCGTGGGCAGAGTCACCGCTCTGCTGGGCCAATTGCTTGCGCGGAGGCTGAGTCGCTTCCATGCCAAGCACATAAAACTTGCTACGCTTCCGTGCATGAACCCGCTGTACAGAGGCGCTCCGGCGACGACGAGAACCGACTTCTCGGGATACGACCAGCTCCCGTGGCTGACTTTGTAAACCTCCAGCCCAAGGCCTAGCAGGTGAAAGACAGCGACGACCGCCGCGTCTTTCCAAGTTTCGATCTTGCTCAGGACCATCAGGATTTGGACGAGGACGCACAGCAAAAAGAGCAGGTCGTACCGCGCAATTCCTGGCAGTGGGAAGTGCTTTGTGAGAGCCAGGAGCCCGACAAGAATGAACGGGAACAGGCAGGCAATTGCGTGTTGGCGGCAGAAGTCAATGGCAAATTTCAGCCAATCTCGTCGCTCCGGCAAACTGAATCCCATTGTTGGAGGTCAACAGTTTAGGGTGAATTTGTGTTCCATGATCCTCATTCACAAATGGTCGTTTCCCCACAGAACGGCATTTCACGGTGGCTTTTAGGTTCAAAACTTGACCATCGCACTAAGCATTTACAAGTTTTCGTTTGTGAATTGTGAATTTGGATCGTCTTCAGAGGGTGCTGGTAGTGAATATTTAATAGTTCTGTCTTGCCTGCTGACCTGGATGAGTTGGCCCTCGTTCGCAAGCCGGGTCAACGCATTGCGGATGGTGCCGACGTTTTGATTCAGGTGCGTCGATAGGGTAACCGCGTCGGAAGTACCAAGTTCGGCGATGGCCTTGAGAATGACCTTGCTAATTCGGTTCTGGGTAAGAGAATCTTTACCTACGAGTTTGAATTCGGTCATGCCGGTGGCTTCGATGAATAGCTCGGAGTCGGGGACGGGGTAGCGGCCTTGGGCGTGGATTTTGAATTGGCGTGGGGAGTCGTTGCAGGGTTCTAAGAGCATTTGGGTTGTGGCAGTGGCGAGGATTTGGGCGCTGTCGGCGAATCGGTCGGAGCTTGCGCCCTTTGAGGCGGAGCGGGTGACATGGTGGAGGACGAGGATGGTTGCGCTGACCTGGAAATTGATGTCCTTTAGGTTTTGCATGGCTCGGCGAGCCGCGCCGTTGTCGGAGAGATTTGTTCTCCGGACGGCGGCGTGGAGGGAGTCGATTACGATGAGGCGGCAGTTGAGTTCGGCGGCGATGGACACCACTCGGTCGGTGAAGTCTTGGAAGTCGTCAATGGGCGGCAGTTCTTCGCGGTAAGCGATGTAGAACGGCTCCTCGTCGGCGATTCCGTCGTGGAGGAGTTTTCGCTCCCAGCGGTTTTCTTCGTAGGAGCACCAGAGGACGGGGCTTTGGCGGGTGGGGCGGTCGAGGAAGTCGGTACCTCGGGCGACGGCGAGGGCCATGCCGGTGGCGAAGCAGGTTTTTCCGGTTTTTGGCGGGCTGGCGAGGATGACGAGTCCACAGTCGGGGAGGATTCCGGGGATGAGCCAGGGACGGCGGATATCGGCGAGGTATTGATCGTTGGCGGGGTTTTGGAAGGGGATTAGGCGCACTTCTGAGTACGGACTTGGGTGGCGAATTTGTCAACTTAGGTCGGCTAACTGGTCAAAGATTTGCTTTCAGGCAGAAAGATTGGCGCTTCGAACTATAATGCGTCTAAAATCATACTAAAATTTGCCACGGTGCGACAAATTTCCTGACATAATGTTCTGACACGTCCATGAAATCTTATCCCTACTTTTTTACATACCTTCTTGCCGTCATCGCGACTTCCAGCGTACGAGCCCAAGGAACGGACAACATGTTCCCGCCCCACCAAACCGACTACGCTGATATTTTCTTCAACGACAGCGACGGAGATGGAATTGATGGAAGTTACTATGGCCCCATTTTCGTGGATGCGATCAATGGTTCAGATGCTTGGCCCGGTTCTGTCCGATATCCGATGTACTCCGTAGGCGCTGCTGTTCTCACCGCGAAAATTCTGGGAAGGTCTGAGGTTTATCTTGCAAATAATGCAACCCACAGTTGCGATGGCATTGTTGTTCCTGAGGGTATCAGCATTATCGGCGGTTATAACGGGGGGGACATTTCAACTGACCAAAACGCCTGGACGACTCGCAACGCAATTCATTCCGCAATTTTTTCGACCGCACCTCTCGGACTCTATTTTTCAAGATTCCTCAACGCCGTATCAATCCAAGAAATTAATGTAACAACCTCTCAAACATTCGTCCCCGGTGCATCCAATGTCGCTGTCCTCATCAACAGCGCCCAGGGCGGCTCACTTCCCCTCATTTGGCGATCAAATTTCACGGCGGGCATTGCGGCAAACGGGACTGATGGCGTTCAAGGTTCCCAAACTCAATTTGGATTGAATGGAGCAAATGGCCAAGATTGGGTCGACATTAATAATTGTGCATCCGGTGGCACAGGTGGGTCATCCTCAATTGGCTCAAAGGGCGGCGACGGTGGGCAGAGCTGCGGAGCTGTTATTCTTGGATTCACAGGAGTCGAAGGATTGCCTATTGCTCCTGGCCTGGGCGGAGCTGCGGGGCTTGGTGGCGGTCGAGAGGGAAATTCAAGTCAGCACGGCCAACCCGGTCTGAATGGTGGGTTGGGAGCAAACGGTCTAGCAGGCCAAGTCACCTTTCAATATTTTGGTGGGAATGGTACTGCTGGTGCAGATGCTCAAAACGGCGGTGGCGGTGGGGGAGGAGGAGGAGGCAAAGGCTTCAGCACAGGTTTCCATACTTCCGGAGGAGCCGGGGGCGGGGGTGGTGCTGGAGGAGCCGGCGGCGGCGGTGCCACTGGCGGCGGTGCCGGTGGCACATCAGCTGCACTCCTCATTCGGCAAACCGAAACGTCACAGCAGCCAGTCTTTCTGCTCGAGACGAAGTTGAAAGGAGGGATCGCGGGCCGGGGCGGCAATGGCGGTCGAGGGGGTAACTACGGAATCGGAGGATTGGGCGGTGCTGGAGGAAGTTCCGGGCTGTTTCCCGGATCTGGTGACGGAGGCCGAGGCGGCGACGGCGGAAAAGGTGGTCTCGGCGGCCCTGGAGCTGGAGGAACCGGGGGGTCCTCAATTTCTGCAATCTACTCTGGAGCACTTGGGTACGACGCCTCAACGACTTTCCAAACTAATGCCTGGGCAGTCGGGGGCACGGGAGGTCAGTACTACTTCACTCCTGGCACCACGCCTGCCCCAAATGGTCCGAATGGAGTTCCAATCGCACGCGTGAGCAGTGCTTCACCGATTCCCATGCCATTTCTGGGTATGCCCAAACTTCTCAATACTCGCGCCATCTCCTATGTACCTAAGAATCGCACCAATCCGATCTCGTTTAGCCCATTGCACGGCCTGCTTGATCCTGCTTACGTACCAACTTTAGCAATAACTCAGGCTCCGGCCAACGGCTTTGCAAGTGTCATCGGCGGCTCTTTTACCTATCGGCCAAACACAGGCTTTAAAGGTATCGACTGGTTTATCTTTAGTGCAACAAACGGCAATGGAACGCAAGTTATTACGGGTGTGGCAACGTTGGTCGTCATGGAAACCTTCCAGGGTCACGTGACCTTTCAGGACCTGTCGCCATCTGCTCCAGTGCAGTCCACGGTCCAATTGCAAATCAGGGACGGTATTGGCAATATGAGCGAGCAAACCGTTGCACTTGATGGAAACGGTGACTTCACCGGTGTCCTTCCTTATGCCAATGTTAATAAGGTTGCGATCAAGAGAACGCACTGGGTTGCGCAGGAGAAATCTGTTCCCGCTACGAATATCCCTCCGCAGAACTTTGTTTTGACCAACGGCGATAGCAACGGAGACAACACGGTGGACCTCAGCGACTATACGATCGTCGTTAGTGCGTTTAACGCAGTCCCGGCTTCGGGCAACTGGGATGCGCGTGCTGACCTGAACGAGGATGGGGTCGTCGACTTAACCGACTACACCATCAGCGTACTGAATTTCAACAAAGTCGGGGACCTTTGGTATCCATTCTGACAAAGCAGTACGACCTGATTGCGATCATTCCCCTCACATTGGTAGGGGAATGATCGCAAGACTCTCAACCTAACTTTGCGCAACCGGACTTTTCGCCCGCCAGCGAACGTCTAGATTTTTCACCGCATAGGCTTCATCGATCCTTCCCACAATCTGCGAAGACGGCGCGTGGTGGAGCATGTCGGCTTGGGTTTGTGCTTCGCCGCAGATCGTGATGAGGGCGTCGCAGAAGGCGTCTAGCGTTTCTTTGCATTCCGTTTCCGTCGGCTCGATCATGAAGGACTCGGGGACGATCATCGGGAAGTAGTTGGTGGGTGGGTGGAAGCCGTAGTCGATGAGGCGCTTGGACATATCGAGGGCGCGGACGCCGTATTCTTTCTTGTACTTCTCCGCGGTCAGGACGCACTCGTGCATGCAGGGGCGGTCGTGGGCGGGGGGGAGGACGTTGCGGAGGCGGGCTTGGACGTAGTTGGCGTTCAGGACCGCGTAGCGAGAAATCTTGGCGAGGTTCTCTTTGCCGTAGGCGAGAAGATAAGTCAGGGCGCGGACTTCCATGAGGAACTGACCGTAGTAGGCGGAAACTCGCCCTACCGAGTGAGGTCTCGCCCAGTCGAGGCCGACTTCCCCGCTCTTTTCGCGGACTACGACTGGAACCGGAACGTAGGGCTCAAGGTGAGACTTGAGGCCGATTGCGCCGCAGCCGGGGCCGCCTCCGCCGTGGGGGGTGGAG
>JAIOPU010000164.1 GCA_021413725.1 Armatimonadota bacterium
CAGCGGTGACCCCTAAAGGTGTTGACTTTGATTTGTGGCTTGGCCCCCGACCAGAGCGACCTTATGCGGCCGGATATCATCCGTTCGCTTGGCGCGGTTGGTGGGACTTTGGCACAGGTTCGCTGGGCGATATGGGCTGCCATATCTTCAACACTCCGTTCATGGCTCTCGACCTGCGCGATCCGATTGCAGTGCAAGCCGAAACGAGTGGCCACAACCGCGATAGCTTCCCTGAGTGGGTGAAAGTCCACTACGAATTCCCCGAGCGCAAAGGGCGACCGGCGGTGGATCTCCACTGGTACGACGGTGGCAAGCGCCCCGATGCGTCGCTTGCCAAGGGATTTGAGTTTGGCGGAAACGGCGTGATCTTGGTTTGCGAAAAGGCGACCATTTATAGCCCGAATGAATTCAACACCGAGTACCACCTGGTCGGTGGCGGCACGATTCCCGACATCGAAGTAGATGAGTCTCCGGGACACATGGCGGAATTCGCACGGGCCGCGTTGGGAGGGAAACCTGCCGTCTCCAACTTCCCGAACTACTCCGGTCCGCTCACAGAGACTGTCCTACTTGGCAATCTCGCCATCTGGGCAAACGGTCCACGCTTGGAATGGGATGCAAAGAAGATGAAGGTCAAGGGCACGGATGAGTACGATGCTCTGATTAAGCCTGCCTACCGACGCGGTTACGGCGTCTAGGACAAATCAGTAATTAACGGGCTAATAGTTCTTTAGCCCGTTAATCATTTTTGTGAAGTTGAGAAGCAAGCCGAGGTCGTTCTCGTAGTCCGGGTTTGCGGCGTTAAGGTCGTTGCCTAGTGCCTCCACTGCAATACGAATTCGCTCTGGCGACTTGGTAGTTCGAGAATGCCGCAAGGCCTCAGCAATGGTTGCGGAAACCATTGGGGTTGAGAATGATGTTCCCGACCAATTGGCAAGGTGACCGTCCCAGTCCTGGCTCACGATGCCCGTTGCGGGGGCACTCATGGCGCAAGAAGAGTGCCAGTTGCTGAAAGGGGCTTTCCTATTGTTTGGAAGCAGACCGCCAACGCATATCGCTTTGCCAATTTTGGCTGGATTGCAGGCGTCATGGATGCCGTTGTTTCCAATTGCCGCCACCACGGCCAGGTTGTTGCTTTCGCACCAACTGAGGACGTCGGTCATGGCGGGGACGTGAACCAAGGTTCCTAGGCTGATATTTGCGACTTCTGCGCCCCAAACTTTTGCGAAGGCAAGGCCCTTGATGATGGACCACGCACTCGCCATTCCGTCGCTGTCGGCGACGCGTGCGATGAGTAATTCACTTTGGGGGGAAATTTGGTCAACGATCCCGGCGACCATTGTTCCGTGACCGGTCATGTTGTCTTGCAAGCCGTCGTTATTTGTGTCCTGCTGTCGGGGAACATCGAATGCCGACAAGTTGGGCTCAATGGCGTTGAAGCTCGCAGTCACCCGGTTCCAAAGATACGGTTGATTTGGCGAGAGGCCCGTGTCGAGAATGGCGATCCTGACGGATCGTCCGCGACTTCGAGTTTGGTTTACGTTGAAATTGATTTGCCGTAGGAAGTTTCGGTTCGCCGTGTAGAGTGCAATGCGATCTCCGACGGCAGGAAGAGTGGAACCTTTGGTCGTCTCCGGGGAGGTCACGCCTTCATCATCCTCGGCCCAAACGATCGCAGGATCACCCACCATTTGGGTCTGGATCGTGAGGGTGGTGACGCCTTGCGGCAACGTGAAGTAGGCAAAAGGTGCGCCACTGGTGGTGTCCGTTAGAGAAATGCCGTAGGCCAAAGCCGTGACGTTGGGGTCTGCTCCGGGGGCCATTTGGCAAATAATATGTGCCTGCGCTGATCCCAGTGTTAAAGACGTCAGCGCGACCAACCCGGTCAAAAGTAGTTTTCTCATCCTCGATATCCTGAATACAAAGCCAATGCCGCCCAGAAGTAAGGGTGCGCGCGCCAGTCCCGACAAATACATTGTACGTCAGAAATTGCCAAATCTACCGATTTTTTCTGCAAAAGCCCCAGGTACAAAGCTTGGAATTGAATGAAAGCTGCCTCGTCATTGAGCAACCATTGGCTTGCGACGACCGTTTCACACCCTCTTGCGATGAACGCTCGCGCGAGTCCATCAGGCTCAGAGCGGGTGGCGATTGACATCGAACCGGTCTCGCAGGCGGATAGGGTTGCCAGGCCAACTCGCAGTGGACTGCGCGCAATATCGTAGGCGAATAGGGGGCCGTCGGGGAACTGGAGCGAGGAGAGCATCGGGTTTTGGGGACGATGTATCGCGTGAGACACGACGTGGAGAATATCGTAGGAGTCGTACAGGCTTTTCTTTGCTTGGACTCGGGTCGTCAAAATCTCGCAGTGATCGAACATTGCGGCGATGGCTTCGGCCTCTTTCTTTGCGAACGGGAGGTCGTTGGACTGACCTAACCAGACGGCGGCTTTGGACTTTGCTGAAACTATCTGGGTGTATTTCGCGTCCATGCGAGGGTGCATTGCGAGAGTCCAGTTCTTGGCTTGGCCTGCGCGGTCCGCGCAGAGAGACCATGGAATCCTCCAGGAATATCCGTCCGGACAGATGCGCGAGGCGTCCATCTCCCAAACGGGCTCAAATGCTTGAGTGAGGACATCCAAAACCTGATTGACCGGCTTCGCGCTTGCGTTTTCATCGGTAATCGGGGCGAGCAGCTCAAAGGTAAGCCAGCGAAGAGCCTCAAGGATATTTGAATCTGGCAAGCAAGGGCGAGTAGCGCGATCGTTTTGCAAGATTTGCAGACCCGTGGTGGTTTCCGCAAGAATGACGCAGTCTGAGCTCTGGGCCGCGTGGTTGAAGGTGTTTAGGTTCAGTCCAAGGAGAGCTTGAGTCGCGGATTTCTGGGCGCGGACAAGCGACCCAATATTTGCTCCCGAAAGTCTTGTTCCTCCGTTGGGCGTTTCGTCAAAGGTGGATTCTAACTCGGCGCGAACTTCTTCGAAAATGGCGCGGACACTGTCAGGAACTGAGCCTTGATGGATGATCTCGTCGATCAAGGTAACAGATCGAACTTGCTGAATTGCCATCGTGGCCTCATTGACCCTTGCCGTCGTCGGACGCGAGAGTAGCCATCCGAGATAATCACGTAAGGCTTGGGACTTATCCTTCAAGAATCCCATTCGAGCGGCGAGCGAACTGGTTGCGAGACGCCCGGCAAGGATCGCGTTGAACATCCGCCGATAGGACGGGCCGGGTGAATGAGAATCTTTTGCCCGGAGATAATGGACTTGCCACTCAAGATCAAGGTAGCCGTATCGCTGAATGAGAGCATGGGCGGATCTGGAGCGATTTGTGCCGAGTTCCGATTGCGCGAGTAGAATTCTGGCAAGGTGGAATGGCGATTCTGATGCCCTAATTTCTGCATCCAACAGTTTCTTTCGAGCGGCTGATTTGTGACCTCGCATTACATCGCAGAGGGCTAAGTTGTGCAAGCAGACCGCTTGCCAGGGGCGGTTGTTGATGTCTTCATATCCTTTTAGAGCGTGGAGGAATTGCAGTCGCGCGTCCTGCACCTGCTCCTGCGCGAGCAAAGTCTGGCCTATTCCGAGTTCGACATTTGCCCGGTGCAAAGGGACAAGCGGCGTTTTCGATCGCAACGCTTCGCGATAGGACTCCTCCGCTTCGCCCCACAAGTTCAGGCGAAATAAAGCATCTCCCAAGTACTCGCTCACTCTCAGGCTATCAACAGGTGAGTCAGTAAATTCAGGGCCGAGTCCCATTAGCATTTTGTGTGCTTGTTCGGGGCGGTTCGTCACGATCAAACTGAGGGCTAGGTTCAGCTTTGCCAGATTCGCCAGATAACTGCCTTCCTCGGCGTATGCGATTACCTGGTTTGCATATTCCTCAGCCTTACGTGGGTCGCCGCCATAGAGGTGGGTCGAGGACAGCGCTAGACGAGCGGAAGCTGCCTCCAGCTTGAAATCAGAAGCATCCAGGCTAGGCAAGGCGAGAAGCAAGGCGCGGCGAGCCTCGACCATCCGGTCCTGATAAACGAAAGCATTACCGAGATTCAGCAGAGCTCGGGCCGCCAAGGCATCTTGCCCTTGTTGCTTCAAACTCTTCGACAAGCGATTCGCAAGAGCTTCGGACTCAGCAAGTTTTCCCGAACGAGCTAGGCTGTCGATGGCTCCGATTTGAAATGAGGATTGCGAAATCGGGTCCAGCGCAGAATTTCCGGCTTCCAAAAAAGCCTCCGCACTCGCCGCCCACATCCCGCGCGACCGCAAATAGATTCCACCGGCTCGGTAAACCCAAGCGGCATCCTGAGAATGTCTGAGAATCACTTTCCACCGAGACCCAAGCCGGGCTAATTGCTCATTTTCACTGCCGTACAGGGCCAGAATTCTATTAAAGTAAGCCTCTCCGAGACCGGCGACACGACCGCGAGGCAGTGCTTCCCCGGCCTCGAATCGATCAAGAATCGTTTCCAGGTTCACGGATCGCCTCGGTGGCACTCGGCACTTCGAGCCTCAGTTGGCCCCCATCAAGAGAGAAACTGCTATCGTCCAGGGTCTTGGTCAAGAAATGGAAACGACCTTCGCTATCCACAGGAATTTCTTTGTTGCCGCGAGCGACTGACCACAGAGGATTGGGAATCTGTCCAATTACGTCCCAACCACGGTCAACTTTGGAGTACATAACCCTTAATTCAAGATCATCGGCACCATACACTGCCTGGAAGTCCTGATTTTCCGATCTTGCCCCAGAAAGTTGGAGCGAACTTCGAATAAGGCCCATTCGCCTTGCAGCAACCGGCATGAGGGACTTTGCTTCTTGCAACAATGATTCGGGGGCTTTGAAGTGAGGAACCGCCATGCCTTGCAGCATTGTTCCCAGCTCACCGAATTTTGCCCGGCACTCGGTGCACGTGGTCAGGTGTGCGGACGCTTCTGGCTGAGGTTGGCCTTCTGCCAGCTCCACAATTCTCTCCCATATGTCATTGCATTTTCGTTTCATTATCTATTTCCAGAGAGCGGGGAAACCCCATCTGATACATTTCACGAAAAAAAGTCATCCTCAGTCAGCGCTTTCCTGAGTTTGTCGAGGCACCGGGCGCGAGTCGGGCCGATCGCCCCCATGGGAATCCCAAGACTATCGCTTATTTCTTGATAGGACGATTCTTCCCTAAGATAAAGTGATTCGAGCAAGGGGGTGCACTTTCCGCCGAGTTTAGTCACCGCTTCTCGCAAAATTAGAGAGTTACACGCCAGGAGGGCGCTCTGCTCAGCGGTTTCGTCCTCGGCGGCGAGGACTTCGGTGAGGTCCGCATCTTCGGAGACAAGCGGTACAGTTTTGCCCTGGTTTCGCAGAATCCTTAAGCTCGTTCGGGAAGCCGTGACTGCCAACCACTTGGGCAGTGTCTCCGGATTCTCGATCTTGCCGATGCTGACATGGAGGGCTTGAAAGGTGAGTTGGAACACGTCGGCCGAGTCGTCCTCGTTTAGGCGGTAACGCCGGGCTACGGAGTAGACGAAATTCGCGAAGCGATCCACGAGCATGCCCCATGCTCGCGAATCTCCCCGGCGACACCGCTCCACGAGCCCTGGCAGGTCGTCCTTGTCAAATATTCCCATTCGTCCCTGCCGATGATACATCATTCCACGAATTTCAGAAAAGTCTTGTTAAGAAGTATTTTAGAGGAAGTCAGCTGTACTTCTAACTAGGAAAATCAAATGAATCAGCTTAAGAAAATAGCAACATTCTCACTCGTCGCTGCCGCCGTCATGGCGTCCGCCGTCCTCGCTGGCACCGTGATGCGAGCAAACCTGACCGGAGCCGGAAAAGGCAAGGTGGTCTGGAAGGTTCGAGACTCTGGCAGCCAGTTCCAGGCCGAGCTTGAAGGCGAATCGGAGCGACTCCCTCGCAACCTCGCACTCGTGGTTACGATTGGCAACAATCCGTCAATCGCCGTAGTGACCAATAATTTCGGCACATTCCGATTCTCGCAGCGATTCAATACGTCGACTCGTCCGACCATTAACGCAGGCGATACGGTGACCGTGGCAAACCTTCGAGGTGCCGTTATTCAGACCGGCACGATGGTCCAGCAGTAAAGCCATCAGCCCCTCAGCCAAAGCCCTCCCTCGGGCTTTGGCTTTTTTTTCGTCTGATGTATCAGGTCGAAAAATTAGGGCCACTGTTTTCCAGGACACCAGGACTCGTCCCAGCAAAATTATGAAAAATACGATATCTGTTCTCACACTGACCTGCCTAGTCGGCTCGCTTGCGCAAGCGCAAACTTACACCGCCGTCGAACTGTCCGGGGGATACATCTCAAACTCGGTTTCCAACGGCGCTGCCGCCGGTCAGGCGGGAGTGGGTGCTTCCGCCCGGGCTACCCTCTGGAACTCCGAAGGTGTTGCAACTGATCTTCATCCCTCGTTCTTATCCAGCACATCAGGACCCGGCTGGTCAACAATTTCCGGTCAATCAGGTGGTCTTTGCGTTGGGTCTGGGGCGGGGCAAATTACCCAGAACCGTCCTGCGGCGATACGCTGGCAGGACTCAGTGGCGACACTTCTCGCCGATCCGTTCACAAAATACGCCTCATATGCCTATTCGACTGACGGAGCTCAAATCGTTGGAAATGCATATCCATTCGACACTTTCCGAGATATTGTTGTCCCTGGCGACAGTCACGCGATCATTTGGGACGCTCAGACTGGAGAAGTGGCCGCTGACCTCTACGATGGCAATCCTGTTGTTGCCTATGGTGTGGCGGCAGGGCAGCAAGTTGGCTACGAAATTCGCGGCTCTGCAGAAGCCAGACTCTGGTTTGGAGATCGTCGCGGTTTCGTAAACCTTCACCCTGCCCGATTCGATTCTTCCATTGCGGCGGCTACCGATGGAGTTCACCAAGTAGGGTACATCGGAGCCAGAGTAAAGATATTCGCCGAGACTCGGCGTGGCTTCCGAGCACTGCTCAAGTATGGGGCTGTTTGGTCGGGAACCGCCGAAAGTCTAGCAACATTGGCTTACGGTGCGAGAGGCTATCCTCTGGCGAGCTCTTATGCAAATGGGGTTGCAGGTGACTTCATCTCGGGCTACGGCGAGGCAAAAGATCGCTCGGCCCGGACTCAATTCACCCATGCCGTAACCTGGGTTGGGCCAGACCATGATATGGTGGATCTGCACAATTATCTCCCGGAGGGCTATGTGTACTCACGTGGAACTGCAGTTGATGCGAGCGGCAACGTGTCTGGCTATGCCGTAGACGCAACCAATCATGCGCACGCAATGCTCTGGGTCCGCAACCCGTAATATATAACCTTGGCGTCCCGCTGGTTCCAGGGCGTGCTAAATTCAATCGAATTGAGCAACGCTTCCGGGCCCCGGCGGGACGTCGGAGGCACCTTCACAACTCCTATGGAGTCAGTGCCCGGTCGGCGGCGGATTTGATTCTGCCTCGCTTGTCGGTGATTTTTTGGGCAAGTTTAAAGACGTCGGCGTTGCCCGCCTTGTCCCAAGTCGCTAAAGCGCCAATGGTATTCACCACCACTTGAATCGGAGCTTTGTCATTGATAAGCGATCTCAGCTTTTGAGTCGTTGCCGGGTCAACGGGGAGTTTGGCAAGAGCTAGAACTGCGGTTGCGCTGCGGTCGTAGTTGACGTGGTCGAGTTGCTTGAGCCAAAAGGAACGGAGTTCGGGTTTGGCGAGATTGGCGAACGTGCTGATATTCCTGAAGGTGACGCCTTGAGCGGTGTCCGATTCGATCGCATCACGAATCATGGCGATATTTTCATCGGTCGGTTTGGTTAGCAGGCGTCTCATCGCCTCAGCCCGGTCTGCGGCATTGAGGCCGTATCTTAGAATTGATGCCAATTCGCCTTCTGCCCAATTGAGAGTCGGGATTTCGCGGAGGAAGTCGTGCGCGGGATCAAAGATTAACGCCTTAAAGTTCGCCGGAGCCTTGATGACAAACGAGTCCTCCTTTTTGGAAAGGCGAACGGGAACGAGCGTGACTTTGCCGTCGGCGGTGATCAGGCCAACCTTGGCGTCAATGTCGTAAACCGGAGTTCCGTCGCTGGTGTCTTGGAGCTGTTTCACTGTGAGTTTCAACTCGGAACCGTCCTGAGCATAGGTGTATTCCAGAACCGGGTGCCCGGGCTTTTCGATCCACTGCGCCCAGAACTTCTCGGCATCAATTCCGGTGGTCTCAGTGACGGCCCGGCGAAGTTGGGCACTTTCGACGGGCGTGTGACGCCATTTGGTGAGGTACGTGTTGAGCGAGCCGAAAAAGCCCTCGTCGCCGAGCATCCTTCTCAATGAGTGGAGAATTGTGCCCCCTTTGGGATACGCGTGCGAGTCGAACATCGCATCGCCGTTGGAGTACATTTTCGTGGAAATGGGCCGCTTGTATCGTCGCGACTCGGCGAAATACGACCGCATGGCACCCTCGACTTCCCAATCGTAGGCAGCCGAGCCCAGGGAATGCTCGAAGTAGAAAAACTGCATCACTGTCGCGAAACTTTCATTGAGCCAGGTGTCGCTCCAGTCCTTGCAAGTCACCAAATCGCCGAACCACTGGTGGGCAAGCTCGTGAGAATTCAGGCCGTCCATCTCGAAGTAGCCGTCGCGAGCCTCGGTCAGCGCACCCATCCCGAGCGTTGTTGCCGAGACGTTTTCCATGCCCCCGCCAAAGTCGTACATGGCGTTCTGTGCATATTTGGTCCAGGGATATTTCACGCCGAGTTTGTCGGAAAAGAAGGTCAGCATGTCCTTGGTATGCCCAAATGAGTTATCGATGAGGTCGCCGCTACCCTTAGGCACAACGTACCAGAGGTCCACGCCTTGCCATTTGTCCTTCTTGATATCGAACGGTCCGCCAACCATCGTGAGAAGATAAGTCGCGTGGGGTTGCGTCATTTTCCACTCGAAAGTCTTGCGCTTTTGGTCAGGACTAAGGGTCGTCTTGATGAGCGAGCCATTGCCGATCATGTCCCAGTCGGCTTGGACAGTGCATCGGCTGCGACTGGTCGCGAGGTCGTTCGGGTAGTCCCAGGTTGGCGCCCATTCAGAGTTTGTTTCTGCTTCTCCCTGAGTCCAAAATCCTACTTTGTTCGGAAGAGTGGCGGTTGGCTCGATCCAGTGCCATCCGCCGCCGCCGCCGCCGAACGGACGTGCTTTTGAATTCGTGGCAGAGTAGGAAATTGAGATATTGATCGGTTTGCCTTTGGTGAGCAAGCCAGTGTTAATAATGAGGTTTCGTTCTTCCCTGCGGTAGGTCGCAGGCTTACCGTCCACGGACACGAGGCCAATCTCAAGTGTTTTTCCCGCCATCAACTTCACCTCGGTGATTCCCGATCTCAGAGGGCTCATCGTGTTAATCGTCGTCCCTCGGAACGTGCGGGCAGGGTAGTCCACGTCCATTTCGATGTCGATATTGAGCAAGTCGCAGGTGCGGTCGGGGGCGTAGTGCATCGAGGCTTGGGGCGGGGCGAATGGATTGCCTCGTTGGGCATTGGCAATTCCGGCGCAGAGGATAACCAGGGAAAGTGTAAGCGTGCGATTCATGTTCCCTTGAACGCTACCCGATCTCCCGGTAACCGGGTTTGCGTAGGACTTTTGGGGAAAGGGTGTGGCTGGGCAAGCCGTTTGGTGGGAAGGAAGGGAATCTTGGGCGGTTCTGGGTGCGGGGCTTTCAGCAAACTTGCCAACAATTTTTCCCGCAGAAAGAAAAGAGTGTCCAATTTGTCTTAATGCACTACAATATTCGCAGGAAGGGTGATCCCAGCGTCTTGCGGGTTGCCCAACTGGAAGTCGCGTCGATGTTATGGGTGCCGCCAAACGCCCCCTCAAGGCACCTCTTGCAAAGCACCTTGCATACCAGCGGGTTCAGATCCGTTCTGTCTCAGTCTATAAGCGATCAATATTCGACTTCGACTTTGCTCGGCCTTTCCGGACGAGGGTCCATGATCACATAGAATCGGAATGAGCGGGCTTTACGCTCTCCTGACTTTAGTGCGGTCCCTTTACCGGAAATCTTCCACTCAGAATTCTCGTTGCGAGTTTCGCTGGATTGTGTGAAGGTGATGTCTGCGCGGCCATATACCTGGGTGAAGCGGTTTCGGATCGCATCTTGAACCATGTTCGAGAGCCCGGCGGCGACTGGTTTTGTATGAAGTGCCTTCACATCAATGTTCGCTCGCTCGGCGATGCCAGTTTCAGTGTTCACTCGGCATTCGACATTAAACGGCGTGCGGATGCCATTTTGCAGAACGGTTCCACTGCCGCGCACAACGTCTCGGTTTCGCTCTGAGGTGGTTCGGAATCTATCAAACCGAATGTCGGGCTTGCGTCCGTCGCGGGGTGTGAAGTACTGCGAAACTTGATCTTTCACGGCAAGTTCTGAATCTTTAGTGGACCACTCTCGGTTTCGGTAATCCACCTTGAGCTTTGTAACTTTGTTTCCACGAAAAGCAACGTTCGCTTCGAAAGTGAACGTAATCTCTCGGCGGTCAGTTCGACGGATAGTGGTGCCGGAACCTTTTACGAGGTCAGTGTCTCGATTGAGCTCGCTGACGGTGGTTCGCCCCCACCGGATCGTGCTATCTCGACCAATGTCGCGGAGGACTTTTTCTTGGACTGCCGCTTTAGCGGCAAGAACGTTGGGGGCTTCAGCCAACGCAACCGAGGTCAGGGTTCCAACTAAGCTGAGAAGGGTAATAATTCGTGCCATCAATACTATTGTACGTCTCAGATTACGAATTGCGTCAATAGCCCTAGGCACCGGGCGGTATACTGGAGCGTCCAAGTTCGGCCCAAGGAGCCATTAACCACTTTGAAATCTTCTCAAAAAGGCAATATATTTCTCGCAATCGTTCTGATTCTCGCCGTAGCATCGGGGTTCGTTTACTCGAAAACCAAGTATCAGTACGGCCTGGACATTCAGGGCGGCGTGCGGCTGACCTACCGTATGAAGACGGAAGAATTGGCCAAAAAGCCAACCGCATCCGAGCTGATGGTGATGCAGTCCAATTTGACTGGCATCCTCGGGAACCGTGTTGCGTCTTCGCTTGGCGTCGTTGAAGGAACTGTCCAACCCAAGGGAGAGGACGCGGTCATCATCGAGCTTCCAGGCTACACCGACGCTGCCGAAGCGAGAAAGATCCTCAGCAATACCGCAAGCATCAAGCTTTATCATGCTCGCAATGTCGTGACCGAGCAATCGAAATACCGAAAATACACGATCGCGGACAAGTCCACAACCGGATCAAACCCGGAAGTCAGCTTCTCAATTGGGTCGTCCGGCAAGACAATCAAAGTAGGCGACCCTGAGTACAAGGAAATGATCTCTGGTTGGGACCTGATTCTCGAAGGATCTGACCTTACCAACGCGGAAGGTGTGGTTGTCGGCGATGGTGCTCAGCCCCAATTTTTCTTCTCGTCAGCGGGTGGCGAGAAACTCTATCAGTGGTCCGTACGGTTCAACAATGCCGGTGAAAATCTAGCATTCGTTCTCGACGGAAAAGTCCTTAGCATCAACCCCAAGGCAAACGGTTCGCTTTTGCGAGAAACCGCGGTATTGCAGGGAACTTACGATGCCGGTTATGTCAACTCACTCTGTAATCTTTTAAAGGCTGGTGCGCTTCCTGTTTCACTGGAAGATACTAGTAACCAAACTGTTGATCCAACAATTGGAAAGACCGCACTTTCACAGATGGTGATGGCCGGTGCGATTAGCTTTGGCATCATCACGCTGTTCCTAATTTACTACTACGCATTCCCAGGCTTCATCGCGTTCATTGCGTTGGGCCTCTATATGCTCTTCACACTTACCGTGATGAAGTTGATGAACGCGACCTTTAGCCTTGCGGCAATCGCCGGGTTCATCCTCTCCGTTGGTATGGCCGTGGATGCGAATATCCTCGTCTTTGAACGCATGAAGGAGGAAATGCGAGATAGTGCGCGAAGCCATATGACTGCAGTTGAGCTTGGTTTCAAACGGGCTCTTTCTGCGATTATCGACTCCAACATTTGTACGATTATCACCTCTGCCGTTCTGGTCTCTCTTGGTAGCGGACCGGTCAAGGGGTTTGCAACCTCGCTGATTATTGGTGTCCTGATTTCGCTCTTCACCGCGGTTACCGTCACTCGCTCCCTCCTTGTTTTCTTCATCGGAAACGACATCGTCAAGAGCGATAAATTGGTTTTGCCTAAGCGCGGTTGGTTCTTCGAAAAGCTCGAAGACAACGCAGAAGGAACTCCCCTAAACGTCGTCGGGAAGTCGAAAATGTACTTCTTGATCTCGATCCTGACGATTATTCCTGGTTTGATCTTCATCTTCATGGGCGGTATCAAGCCAAACGTAGAGTTCTCGGGCGGATATGAAGCGACTTACAAGGCCGGTACTCAGTCCAAGTCGGAAATTGAATCTAACCTGGAGAAGAATGGCTTCAAGGGCAGCAATGTCAAGTTCGTCTCCATTGGTGCTGATAAGTACGTTTCGATTACGGTGCCCCCGAACGCTGAGTTCAAGGCAGGAGATCCAGAAGCTTATTCGAAGATCGCTGAGAAAGCTGGCGGACTGGCCAAAATGGACAACGAGAACATCAGTTCAGTTGGACCTTCCGTTCAAAAAGAGGCACTGGTCAATGCCGTTAAGGCTGTCGTTTTGAGTTCGGTTCTGATCGTCTTCTTCCTTTCGGTTCGATTCGGCCTCGCGGTTGGCGGACTAAAGAATGGGTTGAAATTCGGCCTCTCTGCGATTCTCGCTCTCGTCCACGATATCTTTGTCGTGGTCGGCGTTGCCGCAATTGTCGGCAAACTTCTCGGTTGGGAAGTGAGTTCACTCTCGGTGACAGCGTTGCTGACCGTGATCGGGTTCTCGGTTCACGATACGATTGTTATCTTCGACCGAATCCGTGAAAATCTGCGACGCCCGGTGAAGGGCGAGAATTTTCAGCATCTTTGCGACAAGTCAATTTCTCAATCCATTGCCCGTTCGTTGAATACGTCCATGACGGTTATCATCACGCTCGCAATTTTGATGGGCTTCGGTTCTGCGACGATTGACCTGAAATTCTTCGCGCTTACCATGCTCGTCGGAATCGTCTCGGGCACCTACTCTTCCATCTTTAACGCTACGCCTATTCTCTACCTCTGGGATAAAATGGTGGAGAAGAGCAAGGGGGTCGAGCACACGCTGATCTACGAAGCAACTGCCGAGATGAACCGGCTCCGTGCCCAGGCCATGGCTCGAAAATGTACGAGATTGCTCACAGTTGGGAGGATCCGGAAGGTCTGCACCACCTTCTTGGGAAGATTCGTGAGCAACGGTCGGACTCTGATCTAAAAAAGATCAGATTTGCGTACTTCACCGCAGAAAAAGCTCATTCTGGTCAGACCCGAGGGTCCGGTGAACCCTACATTACGCATCCACTGGCTGTTGCGGACATTCTCGTGGATCTCAGTATGGACGACGATTCGATCGTCGCAGCCCTCCTGCACGATGTTCTGGAAGACTGTCCGGACTACACTCCTGAGTTTATCGCAGAGACGTTTGGCGACGATGTCTTGACCCTTGTGGACGGCGTTACGAAGCTAAAGTTTCCCCACACCGAGGCGAGTTCCAGAATTACCGAGAGTGTGAAGGCAGCGGAGACCTTGCGCAAAATGCTCCTCGCAATGGCGAAAGATATCCGTGTGATGGTGATCAAACTCGCTGACCGCCTTCACAATATGATGACTTTGGACGGGTTGCCTCCGCATAAGCGAACTAGAATCGCGAACGAGACCTTGGATATTTACGCTCCGCTCGCGGCAAGGCTTGGTATATGGCAAATCAAGTGGCAGTTGGAGGACTTTGCGTTCAAAACGCTGCATCCGCAAGAATTTCAACAGATTTCAGAGCTTGTCGGCAAGCGTCGAGACGAGCGAAACGATCATCTCAACCAATCGATGATTATGCTCAAGGAGAGGCTGATGGCTCGGGGTCTCAAGAATGTCGAAGTCAAAGGACGTCCCAAGCATCTTTATAGCATTCACAACAAGATCGCCAAGCACGGATTCCGATTCGAGGACATTCTCGACCTCATCGCGATGAGAGTGATCGTTGAGGAGATGTCCGATTGTTATCTTGCCCTCGGCATTGTTCACGACCTTTGGCTTCCCATTCCTAATCTCTTTTCTGACCACATTGCCAAGCCAAAATCTAATGGCTATCAGTCCCTGCACACCAAGGTGATGGGCCCATTTGGCGAGCCACTGGAAGTCCAGATCAGAACAAGAGAGATGCACCACATTGCGGAATATGGCGTGGCAGCGCACTGGATGTATAAGGAGGATGGATCAGCGGCAAAGCCGGGTGAGTTTTCGCGACTTCGCGAACAACTATTCGACTGGTCAAGCGACAATCGAATGTCCTCTGACTTCCTGCGCAGCCTTTCGAGCGACCTCTTTAGCGAGCAGGTTTTTGCATTTACGCCAAAGGGTGATGTCATTGATCTTCCTGCTGGTTCCACTCCGATCGACTTCGCCTTCCGTGTTCACTCGTCCATCGGCCTCAAGGTTGTTGGGGCGAAGATTAACGGTTCGATTACAACTCTAAGCCACAAGCTCGAAAATGGCGATGTCGTTGAGTTAATCACTCGGAGTAATGCCCAGCCAAGTTTAGATTGGCTGGAGTTTGCCGCGAGCTCCAACGCAAAAAGTAAACTGCGCGCGTATTTCCGGAAGAGAAATCGAGGTGAGAATGCGGCGCGGGGGAGGGAAGCGATTGAGCGGGAACTTCGTTCGACTGGAGTGGACCCTATGGATGTGATGGGCGAAGAGAGGCTGAACAGCTTCGCCAAGGATGTGTACCAGTTGGAAGGTTCAGGGGAACTGCTGGCCAAGGTGGGCGAGGGCTTGATCTCCTTGCAAAGCGTGACCAACAAACTGCGGGGACTCGTGAATCCTGACCAGAAGGATGAGATTTTCCGTGTGAATAAGTTGCGCCCCGTGAACACGCAAACGATGCGAGTGAGCACGGGCATCGAGAACATGATGATTAAGCGTGGCAAGTGTTGCGATCCTGTGCCAGGGGAAGATGTCGTCGGCTACGTGACGCGCGGCCGCGGCCTTCTCATCCATCGCCGTGTTTGCCCGAACGCCCTGCGCTTCCAAGAGACAGAGCCGGAGCGAGTGATTGCCTTGGACTGGCCCCCGGATGGAGGGCATCACAGCGTTCAGCTCAAGATGGTCTCCCTCAATCGCCAGGGCCTGCTTATGGACATCAGCACGATATTTGGTGAGGCGAAAACCAACATCAGTGCAGCGAAAATTCGAACCCTCCCCAACAATACTGCCGAGATTGAGGTGGTGATTGAAGTTGTGGATTTGGCCCAGTTGAATCAAGTCATGACCAAAATTAGCAACTTTAGCGACGTAATCAGTTTGTTGCGAATGTTTGGGCGAACAGCGAAATGAGGGCAGTTGTCCAGCGAGTTCTTTCTGCAACCGTGGAGGTGAACGGCGTCATCGTTGGCGAATGTGGGGTGGGAATGTTGCTCCTTGTTGCGGTCCACAAAGCCGATACCGAAGAACATGCAAAAAAACTTGCCCAGAGAATTCACGGCGTACGGATGTTTAACGATGCCGAAGGCAAGATCAACCTTGCGATATCTCAAATTGCAGGAGCGAGCATTCTTGCTGTGAGTAACTTCACTATTTACGGAGACTGTTTCAAAAGCAGGCGACCAAGTTTCTCGGAATCTGCAGGGTACGACCAGGGACGTTTTTTGTTTGATCTATTTATTGCCGAGTTGCGGAACATCGGAGTCAAGGTTGGAACTGGAGAATTCGGGGCCGAAATGACTGTAAGATTGGCCAATGATGGTCCAGTAACACTGATTATCGACGCATAAACGGCGAAATCTGAAATACCGGCGTCAACTTTGGGTGTCTGGAACGTATTTCATACAGACGCAGGATGCGTCAAACTATCTCAATGAAGAATCGAGGCTGCACCGGGATTCTTGGTCATTAACCGTCTCATCGAAGAAAAGCTCCTCTTGCAGGTCGCAAGGGAGCAGGGAGTTTATCCCACTGATGCTGAAGTGAATGCTCTCTATAAGGAGAAGTCGGACGACATCAAGGACTTTGAGAAAAACTACTCCGATGCCGGTGTGAGCCGAAAGTATGTCGAAAACCAGCTTAGGTTGGAACTCGCGCAGTTCAAACTTCAGACCAAGAGCATCAATCTCACCGACATGGAGGTCGAAAAGCATTACAAAGAGAACCCATCTAGGTTTACTATCGGCAAGCGCATCAAGTTGAGCGTGATAGCAGTTCCAGATTTCAAGAAAGATGAAGTTGACAAGGCACTGGGCTCTGGGAAAGTGTTTTCCGATGTAGCGAAAACACTCAGTACGGACACGACCGCCAAAGATGGTGGAAATCTTGGATATATCTTCGATCTTGATCTCTCCGAGCAGATCAAGGCGGCTTTGAAAGATGTCCGCATCGGCGGATTGACTCCTTGGATTAAGGGTGACCAGGTCCAACTGCGATTCCACCTTGACGACATTATTCCGGAACAGCTTAAGCCACTTGACGCAAAGATGAAGCGAGATTTGCGCCGAAGTTTGATGATGGACAAAGGTGTTGCAAAGAATGATGTTGAGGCGTTGCTGAAGGATGCTCGTAAGAAAGCGAAGATCGACGTGAAGCAGTTGCAGTTCAAGAGCGAGATCCAAAGGATGCTTGAGCGCTACAAGATCGGCGGCTAATGTCCGGTCTCAACCAATTGATCGAAGTGGTAGACCGGCTTCTTGGGCCTGGAGGATGCCCGTGGGACCAGGAGCAGACCCACCAGAGTCTGAAGAAACACCTCGTTGAGGAGGTCTACGAACTCTTCGACGCGATCGATTCAGGATCCGACGCGGCACTGCGCGAGGAACTGGGCGACGTGCTCCTTCAACCCATCATGCACGCGCAAATGGAGAAGTTGGCCGGAAACTGGGATATCCAAGACGTCGCTACGCAGATCGCCGAAAAACTTATTCGCCGCCATCCCCATGTTTTCGGAGACACTTCGGTTGAGTCTACCGAAGACGTTCTGAAGAACTGGGACAAAATTAAGGCGAGTGAAAGCTCCGAAAAGAAATCCATCCTTGACGGAATTCCTCGTTCGATGCCCGCACTCGGCCGGGCACAGGCGATCTCGCAGAGAGCCGCAAGATCCGGTTTTGAATGGCTAGATTTGGACGGGGTCTTTGATAAGCTCGACGAAGAAGTTGGCGAGCTTCGAACCGCAATCGCCCTTGGAAATCCTGATGAAATTGAGGACGAGGTTGGAGACCTGCTCTTTACCGCTGTCAACATAGCAAGATGGAATAAGGTGGATCCTGAGGAAGCACTGCGTAAAATGCTGGATCGATTTTCCGGGCGCTTTGCTGCGATGGAGGCAAGCGCAACGGTGCCTTTGGGCGAGCTGAATCCGGCAGAATGGGATCGGCTTTGGAACCAAGCCAAAGAAAAATCTCAATAAACTCTTAAAAAGCCGCAATAGGCACCCCATTTTTGTTTAAGAGGGAGTAACCTTAGGTGATGGAATCGAGGATGATTAACTCGCTCATTTTTGCCCCGAAGATTGTAGAGCGCCTACTCCGAGTTTTTCCCACCGACCGAATTGACGAACGCATCGAAGCGGATCGATTCACGGCGAGAGAAGTTATTGCCCACCTTGCTGATTTTGAGCAAACGGTTTTGGATCGCATCCGAGTCGCAAACCAAAAGCCCGGAAAGGAAGTCCCTTTTTATGATGCAGACGTTTCTGCCACAGAGCATAAGTTTGCCGAGAAAGAGATTTTCCACGAGGCAGAAGTTTTTGAGTCGCGTCGGGAAATGTTGGCTGAATACCTTGCTGATTTTGCTCCGGCAGACTGGCAGAAAACGTTCGTCTTGCCCGACGGAACTTCGGTCACGATCTACGACTTCATTTTTAAATTGATGCTCCACGATCTCGAGCACATTGAGCAGCTATCCCATT
>JAIOPU010000041.1 GCA_021413725.1 Armatimonadota bacterium
ATTTCAGTGCTTCCTCGTCAAAGTCGACGGATTCATCCTTCTCAAAAAGTTGCCCCAAGTAGTGCTTGCGGACGTTCTCATCTTTTTTGATGTCTTCCGCGGAGCCGCTGAGGTAAATTTCGCCATCAATGAGGATGTAATTGCGATCGGTGATTCTTAGAGTCGCGGCGACATTGTGGTCAGTGATGAGAATGCCGATATTTTTCTTCCGCAGCTTGAAAATGATCGTTTGGATTTCTTCAATCGTGACCGGGTCGATTCCGGTAAATGGCTCGTCGAGCAAAATAAACTTGGGGTCGGTGGACAAGGCTCGCGCGATTTCAACTCGACGTCGCTCTCCACCCGAGAGAACCCCCGCCACGCGGTCAAGCTTGTCGGTAATGTGCAGTTCTTCGGCAAGTTCGTCCGTTTTTGCGGTGATGGACTTGTTGTTGTGCCCGTTCATTTCCATGACAAGGCGGATATTATCCCTCACGGTCAAGCGACGGAAAACGCTAGTTTCCTGCGGAAGGTAGCCCACCCCTGCTCGTGCCCGGCGATACATCGGCCAGCCGGAAACGTCTTCGTCGTCAAAGAAAACCCTTCCCTCATTTGGCTTGATGAGTCCCGTGATCATGTAGAAGGTCGTCGTCTTTCCTGCTCCATTTGGGCCCAGAAGTCCGACGATTTCACCTTGCTGAAAGTCAAAACTCACGTTGTTGACAACGCGACGCGACTTGTATTCTTTGACGAGGCCTTGAGCAGAAATTTTCACGGTTTGGGCTTGACCTCTTTAATGTTTGTTTCCCCGGGTCCGCCGTTCACCTCGACCCCCTTGAGTTCTCGTTTTTCGTTCAAAGTGATGATTAACTCATCGCCCGTGGACTTGCCTTCCATGAGCCTCGCTTTGCTTGTCAAAACCACATTCCCGGTAAGCCGGAGGGTGAGTTCCGCATCGGAGTACGACAGCTTGTTTCCAGTTCCAGAATACGTTTCTTGGTAAGGTTTATCCAGTCTCGGGTCGCTTACATTTCGCGTGAGAAGCATCTTCGCCCCGGAATTCATCTGAAAGCTCCTGAGCGGGAAGTTACCGGGCACCAGGACTGCGACTCCACTTGCGCCGGTAAGTACTGTGGTTGAAGACTCGCGGACCGTGACATTACTGACCTTCCGAGATGACTCCGCTGTTCGACTAGCACGCACGCCACCGTCCAGACTCACGAGATCACCTGCGCTGTCGGTGTATGCATCCGGAGTGAAAGTAACCGTGTTACCTGAGAGTTTCGTGGATCCGCCCCGGGTCACGGTCACCCCTCCCCCAAGGATTAATTTCTTCAGTCGATCTTTGCCCTGAACGTCAAAGCCAACCAAGATCGCCGAGCCTGTGGCAGCAGTGATGTCGGTCGCGTCGTCTGCAGTTTTTCCGGCTCGTGTTCCGCGGATTGGCCCCGCGAAGGTTGCCATCATGTCTGTTTTTTCTTCGAGAAGAATGGCCGAGCACTTAAATTCGGTTCGTGGCCCATCTCCCTCAAGCAGAGCGGTTACACCCCCGGTGATATTTGCCGATTCCAGCGTCTGCTTCTTGCCGGAGTCCTGTAAGTACCCTTCGATTCGCTTGGCAGTCGCGCTGAAGCCTTTTGTCCGAGAGGTCGCGATGATCTGCGGACCTGAGATGACAAACTTGATTCGAGTGTCCGAAACATACTCGGCTTTCACCGAGTTGTAACCTGTAATCGTGAGGTCACCTGCTTGGTAGGTCGCCGCCTTGGCCGTTTGGGCCGAAACGGTTTGCGTGGTCAGACTAACCAGAGCCGCGATCGCTACCGTACTCGCGGGGGACTTAGACTTGAGTGAAGTAATCAACGCTTGAATTCTG
Organism: Armatimonadota bacterium; assembly: GCA_021413725.1. Taxonomy (GTDB): domain Bacteria; phylum Armatimonadota; class Fimbriimonadia; order Fimbriimonadales; family Fimbriimonadaceae; genus JAEURQ01. Next base: position 1,856 of record JAIOPU010000041.1, read on the forward strand.
CCCTTAAAGTGGTCAGGCGTGCCAACCGCTTTTAAATCTTTGGTTGCAATCAACTTTGGAAGCGGCCCAAACTTATAGGCGGGCGTGGTCATCGTCACGTCTCCCGATGCTTCTACAAGTTCAAAGTCATCCAACCAACGCACCCCTTGGGCGGTCATTTTTTTGTCCTCCGCTAAATTCTTCCCCTTCGAAGTCACCGTCACATCCTTTCTGAGAACTAAGGTCTTTATGGACTGATCGGCGTCCCCTTCCCGGGCCGAAAATGTGCTCACAACCGTGGTGACTTTGCTGTCCTTATCGGTTGTGAAAGTTTCGCCCATGAGCCCCGTCAATTTGCCCTTTGCCCTTCCCTCCTCGTACACAAGTTCAGATCCTTGCGACTTGACATGCCAGAGCCGATTCAGGTTGTCATCCTTTTGGTTGAGTTCTACCGCGCCAGTCGCGATTTTTCGCACTAGCTCAGGCTCTACGTTTTCAACCGCGACCTTGGCGGGCGCAGGCTTTGATCCGCAACCCACCATTGCAAAAGTTGCCAAGACCGCGAGAACAGTGAAAGGCACACGCAAAGTCATCCCCAAGTTCCATAGGGTGGCGGGCAAATTACCAGGAGTTGTGTGCATAGGGCGGGTGACCATCACGGAACTCAGCACCATGTGCGGATCCGTTTCAACTAGGTCGGCTACGAATCAAGTTCGCACCAATGACCCTAGACAGTATAAACTATTTGCCCACGCATGCCAGTTCCCGCAAAGATCGTGACTCTAGCTTAGTTCGAATAGACTTCCCACCGCAGGAGGCGTCGGTGCGCCCAAAGATTTGAGTTCGCTGGACTGCATCACTCGGGACCGGTTGTCCACGGTTTCGAGTTCGCCAATTTCTTCCTGCAACGCCGCATCCATTTCCTTGAACTTGCGTGCGGACGGCAGCACCCGGAGTTCTAGGGTTCCGACTGCAGAGTTGTAGCTGTTGACGGCCTGGTTGAGGTTCTTACCGACCTTCCCAAAGTGATCTGCGAGGGTACCGAGGCGCTTGTACAGGTCTCTGCCGAGGACGCTGATTTCGATGGCGTTCTGCTGAATTTGCTCTTGACGCCATGCAGTTGAAGCCGACTTGAGGACAACAATAAGGGTGCTCGGTGTGCAGAGAATAACGTTGCTCTCCGCCGCAGTTTCCCAGAGCGAGGGGTCCGCTTCCATGGCGTGAGTGAGCATGGGGTCGGCGGGCATAAAGAGAACCACAAAGTCAAGCGCGCCATCGAATTGCTGCTGATAGCTCTTCTTGCTAAGCTGGTCGATGTGCTTCTTGACCTGCTGGCTATGCAGGGTAAGCATTTCCTTACGCTCTTCTTCGGTCTCGGCTTCAATCGCCTTGCTGTAAGCGTCGAAAGGCACCTTCGCATCCACGACAATCTTGCGCTGTCCGGGCAGGTGGACAATCATGTCGGGGCGAAGGCGACCACTGTCCCCCGTAACTGTAACCTGCGTTTCAAAGTCACAATGCTCGACCATGCCGCTAAACTCGACGACGCGGCGAAGCTGAACTTCTCCCCATCGTCCGCGCTCGCCGGGATTTCGCAGAGCCCGAATCAAGTTTCTCGTGCTTTGGTCAGTTTTGGCTTGGGCTTCCATCATCTGACGGACTTGCTCGGTCAGGCCGCCATAGGCCTCGCCGCGCTTTTCTTCGATGAGTCGGGTGGATTCGTCGAGCTTGTTGAGCTTTTCTTCCAACGGCTTGACGAGTTCTTGGATCGCAACTTGGCGCTTTTGGAGGTCGTGCGACGACTCTTCATTGAGACCCTTGAGCTTTTCGCTGGCGAGAGTTAGGAACTGCTCCGCGCTCTGAGTCATCGCCTTGTTTGCGAGGTCGTTGAAGGTCGCCTCGAAGCGCTTTTCGGCGTCTTCCAGCGTCTTGAGCGTACTCTCCTGCTCCTGCTCTGCACGAGCAAGCTGCTCTCGGAGCTCGGAAATTCGATCGTCACGCTCTCGAATCACTCCCTCAAGGTCCGCTTGCTTCAATTCAAGCCGACCCACCATCGCCGCCGTGACTTCGAGGCCGGCCTTGTCCTGCTTGAGCTGGCTGACTTCAGCTTCAAAAACCTTGATGCTGGCATCGCGATCCGCGATAAAACCAAGCTGCTGGAGCAACACTTTTCGGTGGTAGAGAAACACGGCAAGTGCGCCGATGAGTAACGAAACGATTCCGATTCCAAATTGCATACGTACGTCCACTAAAACTGTACCATTTTGGACGGTTCAGAGGCTCGAAATGAACCTCTGAGTTTTCCACATCAACGCTACTTAGCTTCCGCCGAGATTGAACTGAACGACCACAATGGTGTAATCGGTGAGATCAACAATTCCATCCCCGTTGAGGTCGCAGGGAGCATCCCAGTTCGCACTTGCCGATGTCGCATCGAAGGCGTTCAACAGCCGGGTGTAATCGGTCAGATCAACGATTCCGTCATGGTTAATATCCGCCTGAAGGAACTTGACCAACACCGTGTTCGAGATCTGCTGATCGTTCATCGACGCCGTAATCAGTGCAGTTGCGTCCGCAGTGCGATAAGGAACAGCAACATTAACCGAAGCAGTGTTCGATCCCTGCGGGACAATCACGTCAATTGGCGGCGCAACTACCCCAACATTATTCGAAGACAGGCTCACGACCGCTCCACCCGCCGGTGCGGCAACCGTAAGTTGAACGGTGATCGTCAACGTGTTGGCAGAATAGATCGGGTTCTTACTGAATGTGAGAGCCTGCAAAGCGGTTGAGCCTGTGTCGATTCTCCAGATTCCGCGACCATGAGTAGCCACGTACAGTGAGGCTTGTCCCGGGACGAAAGTCAATTCGTCCACTCGAACATTGGGCAGCCCAAGAGGATTCGTAATATTGCTCCAAGTCGCCCCAGCATCCTTCGTCATGAATGCGCCGACATCGGCTCCCACGTACCACGTGGTTGTGGGTGCCCGAGGATCGATGCAAACCGTAGAGTGCGTAATATCTGGCAGTGCGCTTCCGCCTGAGCCGGACTTACTCGTCCAAGTCGGAGTAGCCGACCCGCCATTCAGGCACTGATACACTCTTGCGACCCCTGAAGCGCCACCCAGCACGATCAGCAGAGAATCGGCATTGGCGGGATCAACCGCAATATCCTTGATGATTCGATTCGGAATCGTGCCGGTTATATTCGTCCAAGTAGCGCCTCTGTCCAAACTGCGGAAGACCTTTCCGTCCGCGCTTCCAGCGTAGATGCGATTGCCGTTGCTTGCCGCAACCGCGATTGAGCGGATGGTGCCTCCGGCGGACATCGTGACTCCACCCAGCGGCCCCTCCCAAGTATTCGGTCCGTTGGTGTAGCGGTACAAACTCTGCCGTCCGGCGTAAAGCACGTTGCCGTTCGTCGGATCGCCATAAATCGGGGCGATAAACGGAGTCGATTCACTGAGGGGATTTGGCACACTCACATTGCTCGAACTTGCCCAAGTATTGGTGGTCTTGTAAAGGTTCAAGCCCTGTGACGTGTTGTATTGCAAAGCAGGATTGCTTTGACTAATCACGGCGAATCCGCCGTCACCCGCACCGGGATTATCCCAGTGGTTTAAGTCACCACGGGACGCAGGTGAGGCATTATCCTGCGTTCCACCAATGAGAATTGCAGCGTTCGTCGGGTGGTAGGCTGCGTGGTAAAACTGGGTTGTTCCGCCAAGTTTTTCGTTCAACGGAGTGATCGTCCAGGATGCGGCACCTGAATTGTAGTTCAGCCGGAAAACGCCGCCGTCTCCACCCATCAGGCATTCGCTCGGATTATTAGGATTCACGCCGAAGGAGTGTTGGTCGTTGTGGAGTTTGGAGTTGCTGAAGTAGGCGTTGCCGATACTTCGCCAAACGTTGCTCCCGGTGGGAGATTGGGCTACATCGATCAGGCCGACATACACCACGTCGTTGACCCCGTCGGAGGACGTGTGAATGTGGAAATCGTACGTGTACTGCGACCAGTTGTAGGTCGTATTGGTGGAAGTCCCCATGGGGAAGTTGCCTGTAATATCGGACCACGTTCCCCCTCGATCCACGCTCTTCCAAATTTTGCGGCCACTCCCGTCAAGGACATACAAAATGTTGGTATTAATGCGAGAGGCGGCGACATCAACCGCGTTGTTTGAAGGGGCGGGGAAACTTGTGAGTACCGTCCAACTTGCGCCCCGATCAAGGGATCGCCAAACTTGCTTGCCGCCGCGACCACGATGTTTGGATTTTCCGGGTCAATAACGATGTCTTTGACGCTCGCGCCTGCAAACTCCGCGGCTCCGATAATCGTCCAAGTCAGACCACCATCAGTAGACTTGCGAATCCCCACTCCAGCACCAAGACCACCATTCCAATCACCCGTACCCACGTACAAAATGTTTGAATTTGTCGGATGAATCGCGATGCTTGTGGTGAGAGTCCGCTCCCACGTGTCGCTCAGTGGCGTCCAGTTTGCTCCCGAATCAGTGGACTTCCAAACACCCGATTGTGCGCCGCAAACATAGATTGTGTTTGGGTTTGTCGGATCGTACTCTACATCATTGAAGCGACCGCCGAGTGGCGGCTGCCCGTAGTAAGTCGTGTACGGAATATCTAGGTCTTTGGGTCCGACGAACTGCCAACGGTTGACAAACTCGGTAGAGAATTCGTTTCGATCCACGGTTCCAGGTCGCATTCGGCTTCGCTGTTGCTCCGCGCGTCCGTATGCGCTAAAGTCAATCTTATCCTTCGGGTAGCTTCGGTCCTTCAGGAAGAAAAGGTAAGCCTCCAGGTAGTCCGCGCCAGGGAATTCACCGACGACCTTTGCCTTGTCGCCGTGAGTAGATCGGTAAAAAGTAGTGTAGGCTTCCACGTATGTTTGCAGCAACTCTTCAATTTTCGAAACAGAGGTGATTTGCAACCCTTTAACCGGTGGTTCGGGCTCAATGGCGGTTGCCTTGCGAATTCCAGAAGTTTTTTGGAGACTCAGGAAATCCGTTCGAGCTTTGCTTGTTTCCAGCGTAAGGGTTCCATCCGCTTGTACTTTGGCTTTGCGACCAAATTTGCTCTTGATCTGCTTGAGGGCGACTTTCTTGTCCGAGAATTCCAGTCGGACACGGAGGGATTCACTCTCAGCGAGCCCAAACGTCGGAGCCGAGACAATAAGAGCAACTATTAACTTTGCAAATTTCGAAAACATGGTGCTGCAAATATTGTACAGCAAGTAATTGAAAATTCCAAACTTTATGGCCCCTTTACGTACACGACCGACCGGGTCATTGTGGTGCCATCCGACTCCTCTTGTCGGACCAATCCCAATCCTTTGATAAACAAAAATGTCAGCGTTTTCTGAGTGTCTCCGGCTCGGAGGACGATTGTGGATTTTGATCCTGGCAACTCTTGACCACCAATCTTAAACTTATCTAACTCTTGCGATAGAGTGAGTTTGGCGGTCGTGGTCAATCCGAGAGAGGTCACGAGCCCCGACCATTTCGCAGAACCGTCGCCCGAATAAAGTGGAATTGCGGGCGAAAACCTGGTGCCGGAGAGCTCGTTGGCGACGAGTTGGTTACCAATCCAAGCGACTCGACTGGGGCCACTTGGCCCTTGGAGTCGGAATCCGGGGGCACCGGCGACGGAATCCGTTGCGACCACGCGCACCACATCCACTCTACTCAAAAGTCCCGATTTGACGGTGTAGGTCCATTCGTTACCCACAGCCAGGGGGAATAAATCGGTTTGTGGGCGTGAACAGCCGATGAGAGACAGAGTCACGCCAAACAGAGCAATCAGTTTCATATCGCCTCTAGTTTCGCAAAACTCTGCAACAGTTTCTTCATTCCAACCACGCCAGGAAAAGCCACCGTGACTTCGCAATCTTCTTTCACCGGACTACACGAAATGACGACACCGATGCCAAATTTGGAGTGCTGAACTTTTTGGCCGATCAAAAATGGCGCCTTCCAGGTGGATGCGGGTGCCTTTTCTTCGTTGTCGAAAGATGTTTTGTCGTTGACGGTGTACTTGCCCGTCCGATCCGAGGAAACTGTCCGAATCGGTGCGGTCAGAGCGTAGTTCGAACTTTCGGCATAATCGGTGCTCAGTAGCTCAACTGGGATGTCATCTAGGAACCTTGAGCGCTTGTTAAAGCTGGGCTGACCAAAGACCGTTCGGCGTCGCGCGTGAGTGAGGGTGAGTTCTTCGCGAGCGCG
>JAIOPU010000049.1 GCA_021413725.1 Armatimonadota bacterium
GCAAGCACGAGCCCGATTCCAACGCCAATGAGCCAACGCTTGCGCTTTCTGGTTTTTCTCTCCTCGGGTTCCATGACATTCCGACTTTACCCGACATGCCCTGAGCCCCAAAAACGTACTACAAAGCGTGACCCAACCAACCACAGAAGAAACTCTTACGCCCCAATATCGGGACCAAAAGCTTGATCAACTGATCCAGGCTGTGGACCGAGCGTACAATCGGCCCCGGCTCATGATGTGGCGGAGCTTTGTCATTGGGGTGATGACCGCTCTCGGCGCAACGGTTGGTACGGCAATCATCTTCACCATCCTCATCGCGATCCTCAACTCCCTCGGCGGTGTGGAGCTTTTCAAGCCGACGGTTGACAGGATTCAGGGACTTGTCATCCCCAAGCAGTACCAGCCCAAGGACCACGCCGCTTCGGTCCGGGAACTGGAAAAAAGCAGGCGAACGAGCTTGGCTACTCAATCCAAAAAGTGAAGTAGCCCGGCGAACCCTGCGTGAAATCTCTCAACTAAGAAGATTTAGCAACTCATCCAAGTCCAGCGCATTCGTGAACATCGTCAAGTTCCCCGAAGCATCCTTTGGCCACTCCTCGCGGGGCCGGTCCCAATAAAGTTCCACCCCGTTCTGGTCAGGATCAGAGAGATACAATGCCTGACTCACGCCATGATCCGCCGCGCCTTCCAGAGCAACTCCTGCCGATTGTAATTGCTGCAAAGCTCGCGCTAAGTCCACTCGAGTCGCGAATCGAATCGCCGTGTGATAAAGCCCTGTGTGTCCCGGAGGAGCCGGAGTCCCGCCCTGACTCTCCCAGGTGTTCAGCCCAATATGATGGTGGTAGCCACCGGCTGAAACGAACGCCGCCTGCCGCCCATAGCGCATGACCAGTTCAAACCCCAGGACACCACAATAGAACGCCAACGCCCGCTCAAGGTCAGCGACTTTGAGGTGGACGTGACCGATATCGGTTCCGGCAGGGATGGTGTAACTCATACACCGTCATACGCTGGAACTACCGAATCCGGTCCGCGATGCTGCGGCGAATCATGGTGTCGGCGATGTCAGCACCACTGGGACGATATTCTCCCTTTTCGATGCGCTCTTTGAGTTCGGCGATCATTGCCTCTCGGTCTGGCATCGCGATGACCTGGGCTGTGATGTCCTTGATCATCTCGTAATCGTCGGGACGAGGGGACGACTCAAAGCCGTGCTCGTTTTCTACAAGCGAATAGCCGCTCGTTTCCATTACTTTCTTCAATTCAACGTCTGAAATTCTCATAATAAGATCCCAGACAGGCATCTCGGCTGTCCCGCGAGCGGGATCCTAAGCTTTGCGCTCATAGAGTTACCTCAGTGATTGCCCTTTTCTGTCCAGACCCATTGGGTCTACATTGGTTATCGGAACACTCTTGAGCTTTCTTTAGGGCAAACCGAAAGAAAATTCAAAAAATCTTTTGGACGGGTACCCTTTTAGCTTCGTGAGCGACCTTTCCCGTCCAGTTATGACTTTCAGGGTTGATGTTACTCCATTAAATCCCGAAGATTCTCTGGGCAGAGCCGCCGCCGAGATGGTTGACCAAGGGCAATCCGCCCTCCCGGTGGTGCACCAAGGCGTGATCATCGGAGTATTGCGACAAGAGGACCTGCTCCACGCAAGCCAAGACGGACTCTCCGACACAACCCCGATCTCCGAGATTCTCACCCCCGACTTCCCTGTCATCCTTGCCACAGAATCTGGCTCCTCCGCCCTCAGAATGTTTGCGGAGCTCAACCCAGTAATCCTGGCTGTTGTAGGGAAAAATCAAGAATACTACGGAATCGTAACGATCCCCACCCTTCTTTCCAACCACAACCGGGCCTCCCGCCTCTACCAAGTCGGCGGCATGGCAACCCCCTTTGGCGTCTACCTCACGGATGGCACGCACTACGGCGGCGCAAAACCCTGGATGCTCGCTGTCACCGGGGCCGTCCTATTCCTGCTCATCGCAGCCTCCACCCTCGTGATGGGCAAAGTCGATCCGTTCATCACCAAGCTACCCGTCGCAATCGGAATACAAGACTTCATCTCCGGCGCGCTCGGCCTGATTCTCTTTCTCAGCTTCATGCGACTTATCCCGCTCGCCGGAATCCACGCTGCCGAGCACATGACGGTCCACGCTCTCGAACGAGGCGAACCCCTTTCGCCCGAGGTCGTCGGGCGAATGCCCCGGGTTCATCCTCGGTGCGGAACCAACCTGGCGGCAGGGGCCAGCCTCTTTCTAGGAATCTCTCAATCCCACTGGTTGGGCGACTCCGAGCTTCAATTGCTCGTTGCAATCCTCGTCACCGTCTCATTTTGGAAGAGGCTCGGCAGTTTCCTCCAGGAATTCTTCACCACCCGTCCGCCAACGCCCAAACAACTCCAAATGGGCATCGCCGCCGCCAACGATCTGATCCAAAAGCACTACAACGATCCCCAACCACCTCCCACTCCGATGCGCCGAATTCTCTTTAGCGGAATGCTCCAAGTCATGGCCGGAGCCGCATCGGTTGCGATCCTCACCACTTGGCTCGCTAACTTCTTCCCCATTCTGCGCACCATCGTAAGGTAAACTCTTTTGGTCATGAATCAAACCGTGTACAACGTCCTCTTGGGAGTCGCACTTTTCGTGTCGATTCTATTCATCGTGATGATCTATGTCACGGGAAAGGGCGACGCCATGTCCAGCGGTGGCGGCGGAATCCGCACCAGCTTTAAGGGCAAGGCCAGCATTGAAGATCAAATCGCGAAGGTCACCTACATCATGGGTGCAGTGTTCATGACCCTTCTGATTGCTCTCGATTTCATCGGAAATCGTATCTTCACTCGCTAAGGTCGCGGCTTGTCCCTCAAAATTCTCCACACGAACGACTTTCACGGCACACTCACGCCGGAAATTGCGGCTTGGATTCGTGCGCAAAAGACTCCCGACACTCTTTATCTAGACTCCGGCGATTTCATTCGTGCCGGAAATCTCTCTATTCCCCTTCGCCCGGAACCGGCTTGGGACTTTTTGTATCAGGCCGGATGCGACTTCGGCACCCTGGGGAATCGTGAAAGCCATCCTCTGGAGGCAGGACAACGAGCAAAGCTCGAAGGCCGCAAGCATTCTGTGCTGTGCGCCAATATGCGGACTAAGTCCGGCGAACTCGTTTTCCCGGCTTCCGCGATCGTTTCGCGCGCGGGTTTGAAAATTGGGATTTTCGGCGTTATGGTGCCCATGGTGACCGCGCGAATGGCGACTGCGGCTCTCAGCGCATACCTCTGGGACGCCCCCATCCCTGCCGCCGTGGCGATAGCTCGGAAACTCCGCCCCCAAGTCGATCTCGTCATCGCCATCACCCATATCGGATTTAAAAACGACCAACTGCTCGCCGAAGCCTGTCCCGAGATTGACCTCATCTTTGGCGGCCACTCTCACACGGTACTTCAAGAACCAACCCAAATCGGCAAAACCGCGATCATGCAAGGCGGCAGCCACGGAAAATTCCTAGGGGTTTACGAGTGGACCGATGGCAAGATTTCTGGCGGGCTCACGGCAACCTCGGTAAACTAGCGGCATGAAGGTTCTTGTTGCCGATAAATTTGAAAAGCTGGGGCTGGACGGCCTCGCCGCCCTCGGATGCGAGGTCATTTCCGAACCCGATCTCAAGGACGACGCCCTCGGCGCAAGAATCAAAGAATCCGGTGCGAACATCCTTGTCGTCCGCTCAACAAAAGTTACCGAGTCGATGCTCGACGACACCAATCTCGGACTTATCATCCGAGCCGGAGCGGGGGTCAACACCATCGACGTCGCCGCCGCCAGCAACCGTGGAATCTTTGTCGCAAACTGCCCCGGCAAAAACTCCCAAGCTGTCGCCGAACTCGCCTTTGGACTCATGCTGAACTGCGACCGGCACATCGCGGACAACGTCGCCGAGCTTCGCGCGGGCAAGTGGAACAAGAAGTCCAACAGCAAAGCTCGCGGCCTGCACGGTCGCACCCTCGGTCTGATCGGAATGGGCAAGATCGCGCAAGAAATGGTGGTTCGAGCCAAGGCGTTCGGCATGAATGTTGTCACCTTCAGCCGCTGGATGACACCGGAAATCGCCGCGACCATCGGGGTCGGAAGAGCGACTAGCCTCGAAGAACTCGCCAAAATGTCGGACTTCGTCAGCATCCACACCTCGCTCACGGCGGAAACCAAAAAGCTCCTCGGAGCCTCATTCTTCAAGGCGATGCGCGATGGCTCAGTCTTTATCAACACGAGTCGATGCGAAACGGTGGATCAAGCCGCTCTCGAAGCAGAGCTAAAGACCGGAAGAATCTCCGCCGGTCTCGATGTCTTCGACGATGAACTCTCCACCGGCGATGGCGAGTTCACCGGCTCGATCAAGGACTTCAAAAACGCCTACTGCACCCACCACATCGGCGCCTCGACCGACCAAGCCCAAGACGCAGTCGCACTTGAGACCGTCCGGATTGTCAAGGAATTTAAGCAGACCGGCATCGCTCCCAACGTCGTGAACGTCCAAACCAAGGGCAAAGCGGCAACGCACTTGCTCGTCGTCCGCCACCTTGACCGAGTAGGTGTTCTCGCTCACGTTCTGGGAATTCTGAAGGAGGAAGGCGTCAGCGTTCAAGAGATGGAGAACATCGTCCTCGGTGGAGCGCAAGCCGCCATTGCCCAGATCGGATTGGACAAGACCATCTCGCCCTCGGCAATCACCCGAATCAAGCTCAACGAAAACGTCTTCGACGCCAGCGTCTCAGATATCTCTACGAACTAACACGAACAATTCGATCGGGCGCGTACTTTCGATATTCGTGCCCCTTCGAATCGACGAACTTCTGATAGAACCCGACTTCGTCGGTGAACGTCTCCTCGTCAAACTCCATCCGGTCGCCGTAGGCGCTCATGTAGCCGATAGCCTTCGCCGGAACTCCCGCCACCATCGTGAACGGGGGGACGTCCTTCGTGACAACGGCCCCTGCGGCAACAAAGGCTCCTTCGTGGAGGGTGATTCCGCAGACAATCGTCGCGTTCGCGCCGATGCTTGCGCCACGCTTAACAATCGTTGCGTGATAAAACTCGCTCGTCGCCCGGGGGAATTCACAGCGTGGGGTCAGGACATTCGTAAAAACGCAACTGGGGCCGCAGAAAACATAGTCCTCCAGCACAACCCCTTCGTAGAGGCTGACGTTGTTCTGGATTTTCACAAAATTCCCGATCGTCACGTTGTTCGCGACCATCACGTTCTGCCCCAAAATGCAACTCTCGCCGATCACCGCCTTCGGGAGCACGTGGCAGAAGTGCCAAATCTTGGATCCTTTGCCAATTTGGGCTCCGGCATCGACAAAAGCAGTCTCGTGAACAAAGTAGTCCTGTGTCATAAAACTATGTTACCGGGCAAAATAGAAACATGAAAAAACAAAAACTCATTTTTGTGGTTATGATTGCTCTGTTCGCCTTCGGTTGCAAGCCCAAAGCGGCGGAGCCCGAGGCTGCTCCTGAAGCCGCGCCCGCGACTTCCGCACCCACGAATACCTCCGACTCCGTCACCCCGATCGCCCCTGGCGCGGGCCTTACCGGCGCAACTCCCATGGCGGGCGGTCAGAATCTCGGCGGCGGCAGTGGCGGCGGAGTAGGTCAGGCAGCGAAGGACCAAGCCCGTCGCGCCGCCGCGGGCGGCCCCCCTCCTCCGGCGGCTACCGATGGTGGAGAGTAAGGTCGAGTCACTTTCGCTGCGACCGCCTCGGTGGGGCTACTTTGTTTTCGTCGTTTCCGGACCTGCGGCTCTCGCCTTTGCCGCATGGCCAGCATATCCAACGGCTTCGGTGGCATCAATTGCTCTGGGCACGGTTCTTGTTATCGTAACATGGTTCGCCCCGCCGGTGTGCCGGGCGGAACTTACCCTCGGAACCTGCCAGATTTGGAATCACAAGAAAGTAGTCTTTGAAGCGACGTGGGACTCAATCGGCCGAATCGAAAAAGGGCTCAAGTCCAGGGACGGAGGTTTAATGACAGAAATCTTCGCGGGCGCAGAGTCGGCAGACATCTCTTACATATTTGGTAAGAAGTTCCAAGAATTTGCGCTTCGAAGAAACCCGAACATAGTGATCGTCAACGGCTGGGGCGGCCAGGAGAATCCGTAGGCTTAACGCGCAAAAAAGCCGCCCGAAGGGTCAGGGCGGCTTGGTCGAGATGGGGATTCTTAGGCGGCGAGTTTGAGGCTTACCGATTCGGAGCTTCCATAGAGATTGACGGCCGTTGTCGGCGCGCTCTTTCGGGTCGAGGTTGAAGAAACAACGCGGAACCAAACCGGAGTACCGGCGGCAAACCCAGTCAAAGTAACCTTCGTTGCGTTGCCCGCATTCACCTGATTCCAGGTCGTACCGTCAAAACTGGCTTCGATCAAGAATACAATTCTTGCCACGTTTCCGTTTCGGTTCCACTTAAGTTTCACGCTACCATTGGCGAAGCCAGTGGCGATCAAACCAGTAACCGTGACCGGAACAGCCTTCGTAGTACTAGAACTCTTAACCGTAATACCAAGATCTCCACGCATCGTGTTTGTCATAGCGCTATTGACTTGAATCTCACTCACCAAGGAACGGACATAGGCTTCAAAGTTATTCTCCGCAGTTGCCTGAGTCTGGATCGCTCCACGGTAGGCAGCTTTTGCAGATTCTGCGCCGGAGAGTCCGCTACTAAAAGCAGAAACCCTAGCGTTCAAATCCGTGATGACTTTCGGGTCGAGCTTGAGCGTTGTTGCCAATTTTTTTGTTTCACGCAGAGACGCAGAGAAACTCCTCACCACTCTCCCGATGAACGAAATTTAGGTTCAAAGAAACCCCCCTCCGCGCTCTCTGCGCCTCTGCGTGAAACAAAAATTTCCTTTTGGTCTGCGACAATTTTTACGGGGGATATTGGGAATATTGAGCGGAATATTGTCAAGAATCCGCTCTCCCGCAGCAATATTGAGCGGAATATTACCAAGAATCCGCGCTCCAGCAATAAGATTGAGCGGAATTTTCTCGCGGGATGGTGAAATATTCAGGCGGGGGCGTCAAATATTGTCGCTAGAACTCTCTAATCCGGCAATTTCGCCCACTCCCGAGCGATGTGCTCAGCGAGAGGGCGGGCTTCGGCGAGAACATCGGTTGAATCGTAGTACATTCTCCTCACGTTCAGCAAACACTTCCTAGTCCCTTTGAGAATTGTGAACCGGCCAAAATTTTGTTTCTCGCCGCCCAAGTATTCCTTGATGCTGCAAATCGCGGGAGAGGCCCCGTGAGTTGTGAGCAGGTTGAGCTCTTTCTCTGGGAAACCCTCTTCCGTTGCCGATTCGCCCGCGACCTCCGATCTATATAGGCTTACAGAAATCTTCTGGGGGGTTCGGTGAACCGACTGTGCGTTGGAGTTAAATCTGAACAACGGCGATCCTCCTACCTCTTCCCCTACGCTGTACCAGTCATGCGGTAATTCTATAACTCTGCCTATCTCGATCGGGAAATTGTACGGAATAAAGTCATTCTTGATCCGTCGGAAGTCACTCAATGAGCCCTTCCACTTCATTTCTGTCCGCAAAAATTGACTTAGCTCGCCCATATAGTTCGATGAGTTGGGAAAGTCCATTTTAATCCAGTCGACATAATGCTCGGCCGCGACATACATAATTACTCGGCGCGTCGTTCCTGTGCTAATGAACGCGGTCGCGTAGGCGGCCGGGAGGGGAGAAACGTAACACTCGGAGTCCCTCGTTCGCTGTTGCGCCCAGCGAAAAATCCTTCGATCAAGAGATGCCTTAAGTCCCTTGACGTCATCGACTGGGAAGCGCCTAACTGTTGCCGATGCCCCATTTGCCTTTCTGAAGTACTGAATAGGCGGATTCAGTTGATCGTAATCAGTGGACGATTTGAAATGCCACGACGTATTGTAGTAGAGCCAGTACAGTCCTCCTGCGCAAAGGATTCCTAGTCCTAAAACCTTCCGACGATCCTTAAAAATCTGCTTCAATATGACACCTCCATCGACCTAATCCGGCAGTTTCGCCCACTCCCGAGCGATGTGCTCGGCCAATTCGTAGCACTTGGGCGAGATTTCTTTGGGTGGGTAAGTCTGGATCTCTGCGATAAGCGCACATTCTCGATCTTTCTTCTTGATCAAGAACCAAACATTCTGCTTAATGCCCGGATTGCAATATTCGCGGATCTGGCACGAATCCGATGTCGCAGGCCAAGTCTTCGCTAGGTAGATAAAAGGCTGCTTTTTCTGCTTCTCCTCGATCAAATTATTAAACGAGTTTGCAGCATAAAGCGTCACCTTCGACAAATAATCAGGATATGGGGATGCAATCCCTTGATACGTAACGCTCGGTCTATCGGAACCTCCCACATACATTGGAGGCATGCAAGGAATGTCCTCCATGAACTCGAACCATCGGGCAGGTAATTCGATGGACTGTTTTTTTTCAATCTGAAACTTGTAGCAAAGATTTGCTATGTTAACTAGTTGAAACTCATTGAAAGAATGGCTCCAGCCAAACTCAGTCCTCAAGAATTGACTTACTTCCCCGAGATAGTTTGCTTCCTTCGGAAATTCAAACCAAAGATAGTCAACAACTTCTGCGCGACGAATAAAGACTGTTACTCTGCGCCTGCCGTCACTCGGGGCGATCCCAGTAGACATTGCGCTTTTGCCTGGAAGCACCCATCCTTTGGCAGAATCAAATTTCTGGGCATAGCGGAAAACTCGATTCTCGAGCGCGTTCTGCATTTGGCTGAAGTCAGGCACTGAGTAGCTACGAACAAAAGCTTGGGCTCCATTAGCTTTGCCGTAATACTTAACCGGCGGATTCGCTGGATCGTAATTGCTAGACGCCTTGTAGTACCAGGAAGTATTGTGATGAAGCAAATACCCTCCTACGGCGAAAAGGACTCCTAGCCCCCCAAGAAACCACCGGCTCTTAAAAAACTGTTTCATCACGCGCTCACGCTCTATATTCAGTATGCACCACTGACATCGCGCCCGCTCAACTTCCCCAACCCACCCCGCCGCAAAGTATAATCCCTGCATGTCTCAAGACATTCGGCGCATCGTCGCAACTGACTGTGGTTCCACCACTACTAAAGCTATCCTCATCGAACGCAACGACAAGGGCGAATATCGGCTTGTCGCGCGGGGTGAGGCTCCTACTACTGTTGAGAAGCCTTTTGAAGACGTCACCATCGGCGTTCTCAACGCGATGTCCGAACTCGAAGAGCTCACCGCCGAGCACATGCCCGAGGGGTTTGCGCCGGGGAAGCGCACTTTGACCAAAGACGGCACCGTCTGGCGCATCATGAAGGACGGCACCGCCACCTTCAAGCGCACCAACGACCTTGACGCGAGCGATCTTTATGTGAGTACGAGTTCTGCCGGTGGCGGACTGCAGATGATGGTAGCCGGAGTTGTGAAGGCGATGAGCGCCGAATCCGCGGAGCGCGCCGCTCTCGGCGCAGGCGCGATCCTCATGGACACGCTCGCCGTTGACGACGGACGCAAGGATTACCAGAAGGTCGAGCGGCTGCGACAGCTTCGCCCCGACATCATTCTCATGTCCGGTGGCACCGACGGCGGCACCAAATCTCACCTGATTGAGATGGCCGAAGTCATCCGCCGCGCCGATCCTAAGCCTCGCTTTGGCGATATGAAGCTCCCCGTGATCTTCGCGGGAAACAAAGATGTCAGCGCCGATGTGAACGAAGTTCTCGGCAAATCCATTGAGCTGAAGGTGGTTGATAACCTCCGCCCCACGCTCGACCGCGAGAACCTTGACCCTGCCCGCGACGAGATTCATGAGCTCTTTTTGGAGCACGTTATGCAACAAGCTCCTGGCTACTCGCGCCTTTTGGATTGGGCGAGCGAGGAAGTCATGGCGACCCCGAACGCGGTTGGAAAGCTGCTCAAAGAGTACGCCGTCCAAGAGAAATTCAACGTTCTCGGCGTAGATATCGGCGGTGCGACCACCGACGTTTTCTCCGTCTTCCGCGATCCGAGCGGCGAGCCCATCTATAACCGCACGGTTTCCGCGAACCTCGGCATGAGCTATTCGGTTTGTAACGTTCTCAAGGAGACCGGAATCGACAACATCGCGCGATGGCTTCCCTTCGAGATCGACC
>JAIOPU010000116.1 GCA_021413725.1 Armatimonadota bacterium
ATGTATGGTCCCTCGGGGGCAAAGACGATGGCAGTGTCGCTTCTGGAGCGCGTGATTGCGCCACTTTTGCTGCAGCAGGTCACTCCCGGCGGCACACTAGAACCGATCCAGTCATCCCAGTACTGGTGGCTTAGAATTCGCATGAGCTTTTCGCAAGCGGCGGGGCTGGCGGCTTTCTTTTGGTAGATGAGTTCCAGAAGCCGGTTCATCTCGTTCGGCGTGGTCATTCCCATTCCGAACATCCCGCGGAGTCGCTGGATATTCTTGAGAGGTTTGGGGGCGTTGCCGAGAATTTTGGTGTCTTTCAGGCCCAGGGCTTCCAGTCTTCGATTGACTTCCATGGTCCCGATCCAGTCCCGGGTGACCATGGTTGCGGTGTTGTCGCTGACCGTGATCATAAGATTTACCCAGCCATCGAGATCGAGTTTGATCTTTTCGGGCAAGTAGAACGCCCACATGCTGGCTTCGCGATTGGCTTTTGGCAGGATTTCGTGCTTGTCCGTCCACTTCATCTTCCCTTCATCCACCATCTGGAGGGCGGCAAGCGCGACTCCAGTTTTGATAGTCGAGGCACTGGGAAAGCGGTCGTTTCCGCCAAAAGAAATCTGCTGCCCTGTATTGAGAAGTTTCAGGCTGTAACCCATTCGACCCTTGAAGTTCTTGCAGATCGAATTTAGCTCGGTTTCCAAGGGCTTGAGATTGACGGCTTTTTGCGCGCATGCTCCTGTTGCCAGAAGAAATGTAGCTAGAAAAGCAGAGCGATTACGCATCTTCATACTATATCCGGGGAAGCCTTTCGCAAACTGAGAACTGTACATTCCCGGCGGCTTTGTAGACTATCCCAATCCACTTACGCGAGTGCGAGCCTTTCTCGTTGAGTTCAATTTCGAGTTTTCGGGGGTCGAATTTCTCACCGGCGGCTTTAATGGCGTCAAGATTCGCTCCGGAGTTTCGGATCCAAGCCCGGACGGCCTTTCGGTCTAATTTTAGGGTCGTTTGAGTACGGAAATGGCCAGTGATCCACGGGGACGTGACCATGGCGGTTCCGGTGAGGTAGCCGAGGCTTGCGCCGAGCGGCTGGAGACTGTGCTCTTCGGTGAACTGACGGACCCCGTGGGCACGGATGAGGGCGGGATCTACTTCAAAAATGTACTCATCGGCAATTTCACCCGGCTCCGGGAGGTACAGGTCCGAGTTACCCGCGGCGCGGGTTTCGGTCTCGATGTGAACCGCTGACCAGTCATTTGGCGCGTCCGTTCCGAGCAACACAAGAACCTCGCGACATTCGCCGCCATAGCTCACAAACCGGGTGCACCCGCCGAGTTCGATCAGATCAGAATTGGCGATCATAGGGGAGAGTTTGATGACGGCGAGTTTGGTAGCCTTGAGCTGGTCGAGGAGTTCGAGCGGGTTGGGGAGGAATTCGGCGATATGCACTGTCCGTCGCCCATCAACCCTTCGCGCGGGGTCAAGGAGGACGTAATCGAAATCGCCAATTCTGTCGGCAGAGTCTTGTTGACTCATTTGCGCCTTCTCTTGATGGGCTGCGAGGTTGTGCTGAGCGTATCTCAGCCGGTCCACGTTGAGATCAAACCCATGGACCGGGCCGCGCTGAGCGAGGGCGATCAGGTCGCCACCGATGCCGCAGGTGAGGTCGGCGACAACGGAGCCCCGGGGAAAAAGGGAGGCGTGATAGCGAGCAACCGCCTCGTGGGAGGCCATTTCTAGAGCCTCGCGGTCGAAGAGCATTTCGGGTGCATTCGCAAATTTGGATGCGGCACGCTGCCGAAGTTCGTGCTGTCCAAATGCCCACCGAGCCAGATCGAGTCCGACGAGTTTCGTGACCCGTTCCAGCGCCTTGGGCGTGGGCTCGGTGTTAGCGGTGAGCGCAAGAGCTTCGGTCTCCATTTCGGAGAGAAACATTTGATTCAGATTGTTATTATGAGGCAGTCTCGGCTAGAATGGATCAATGCGAACTGCCATTCTCACCCTCGCTCTGCTTCCCGCTTTCGCCGCCGCGGGCCTTAAGCCGGAATTCACCTACAACGGCGTTGGCAAACCGTTGCGCGTAAAAGTCTCCGGCGGAGACGAGATCAGGCTTCTTGAACCTGTTACCGGGAAAGTCCTGGCGAGCGCGAAAACGGACGGTGGTTCCATTGACGTCGCAACAAAACTGAATCTCTGGACGCTCAAGCCCAAGGGCGTGACCTACTTGCAACTCTTCGAAAAAGGCAAAGCCAGAGACTCTGCGCTGGTCTTCCAACCCATGACCAATGCGCCCGTTTCGACACTGTCCGCTGACGCGCAGTCTGTCGTTTTCACTCCGGATGAAGATCAGACCTACGCCGGTTTCCGGGTTTGGGTGGATCAGGACGCCGAGTTTGACACTTCGCTCGGCAAGATTCGAGTGCGGATGCGTCCCGATGCCGCGCCAAACACGGTCTGGAACTTCATCAAGCTCATCGAGGGCGGATACTACCGCGATGTGATTTTCCACCGCGTTGTCGCTAAAAGAGCCGACGGCAACCCGTTCGTGATCCAAGGAGGAGACCCCACCGGCACCGGAAGCGGTTCGCCGGGATACGCGTTTCCTTTGGAGCAAAGCCCACTTCCGCACGACTTCGGGGTTATTTCAATGGCACGGTCGACCGATCCGAATACCAATGGCAGCCAGTTCTTTTTTGCGTTGAGCCGGAACGGCACAAAACACCTAGACGGTCGCTACGCGTCCTTTGGGGAAGCGATTTCTGGAGCGGACACGATCCTCAAGATCGCCGCCGTACCCTGCGGAAAAGAAGACCGCCCCAACGATCCACCGGTGATTAAGAACATTCGGCTGGTGAATTCTGCGCCGTATGGAACCGGCCCGAAGGTCGTTACGCGCCCGAACTGATCTGCCCCCACAAACAAAAAGCAATGGATTAGGTTCAAATCGCGTATAATCTAGGATAAGATGAGTACTTTAATCGATTCCGCAATCCCGACGACCCACCAGAAGACTTGGCGCGAAAAGGTTGGCCTTGCCGAAATGTTGAAGGGTGGCGTGATTATGGACGTGGTCAATCCTGACCAGGCGAAGATCGCGGAGGACGCGGGTGCGGTGGCCGTCATGGCTTTGGAGCGAGTTCCGGCGGACATCCGACGCGATGGCGGCGTCTCGCGTATGAGCGATCCCGAAATGATTATCGGGATTCAGGCTTGTGTGTCGATCCCTGTCATGGCGAAATGCCGAATTGGTCACTTTGCCGAAGCTCAGATTCTGGAAGCCCTCGAAGTGGACTTTATAGACGAGAGTGAAGTCCTCACCCCTGCCGACGTGACGAATCACGTGGACAAGCACGGATTCACCGTTCCGTTCGTGTGCGGAGCGCGCAACCTCGGAGAAGCACTGCGACGATGCGGCGAAGGGGCGGCTATGATTCGCACGAAGGGCGAAGCCGGAACCGGGGACGTCGTTGAAGCCGTCCGCCACATGCGACAGATCATGGGGGACATTCGACGCGTTCGCAGTGCCCGCGAAGACGAGTTGTTCGTACTTGCTAAGGAAATGCAGGCTCCGCTCGAGATGATCAAAATTGTGCACGCGACGGGCAAGATGCCGGTGCCCAACTTCTCAGCCGGCGGAGTCGCCACACCAGCAGATGCGGCCCTGCTCATGCAACTTGGTGCGGAGACTGTGTTCGTCGGCTCGGGAATCTTCAAGTCCGGCGACCCCGCCAAGCGCGCGAAGGCGATGGTCGAGGCAGTCTTGTTCTACAAAGACGCGAAGAAACTTGTCGAAATCAGCAAGAATCTGGGCGAAGCGATGGTGGGAATCAACTGCGCGACCTTGCCTCAAGAAGAACAGCTAGCCGTTCGCGGCTGGTAACTCCGCCGTTGGCTCCTCTGGCTTCGATAGCAAAACCTTCAAAGCCGGGGGAGCGACCACAGAAGTCAGGAGTGACATCCCGACGATGATCGCGTAAGTGGCCTCCGGGAAGATTCCTGCTTGCCTTCCCAAACCAGCCACGATTACGCCAACTTCTCCGCGAGGCACCATCCCGACCCCAACCGTGAGAGCGGCTCGGTTACCCAGTGAACGTGCGCCGAGTCCGCAACCCATGAGTTTGCCTAGGATTGCCAATACGGTCACGACCACCACGGCAAGAATTACAGGGCCACTTGCAAGCAAGCCGACATTCACGGTTGCTCCGGTCACCACAAAGAAGAAAGGCACAAGGATCGCCGAAATGCGTGCAAAATCATGCTCCAGTTCCTCCCGGTGAGGAGTCTCCGCGAGAACCATCCCGGCGAGAAATGCCCCGATGATCGCCGCCAGCCCCACATAAGCGGACGCGACCGCAAGGGCGAGGCAGATGGCGAATGACACCGGCAGCGGGCTTTTTTCATCCAGGGGAGCGTCGAGAATCGCCGAGGAGCGTTTCATGACGTACGTCCCCAAAAATGCGACAACTGCCACAAACCCAACCGCTACAGCCAGAATCTTCAGTAGATTCACGATGTCCACCCCGGCTTTGGTTTGTAGCGCGGAGACCACGGCGAGCAGGAGCATTGCCAGGACGTCGTCGATGACCGCCGCGCCAAGAATGATTCGCGCCTCGATGCGATTTAGGACACCGAGTTCTTGAAGCACCTTCGCGGTGATTCCGGCAGATGTTGCGACAAACGCGGCGGCGACAAACATCGCCTTTGATGCAGGGAATCCGGAAGAAAGAGCCCAGGCGACGCCTAAGACAAAGGGTACAACTGCACCAAGCAGGCCGACAAGAAAGGCGGTTTTTCCGACTTTGCGGAGATCAGCGAGTTGGGTTTCGAGCCCGACCGCAAAGAGAAGCAGGATCGCACCGAGTTCGGCGAGCAGTTCGAGTGGTTCGCTGAGGGTGAGCCAGCCGAGCGCAGAAGGCCCAATCGCCACTCCTGCGGCAATTTGTCCCACCACTGCAGGCATCCGCAACCGCCGAGCCACCTCGCCGCCCAAGATCGCGGCGACAAAGGCGACCAAAAGTCCGGTGAGAGCCGCCGTTCCGTGTTCCACGCCAAATCTTACCGCACGAGGGTACAAGCACGGGCTTTTTGTTTTTCGGGGGCAAATTTGAACAAAATCCAACTTTGTTTGCGTCATTTTTGCAATGAACGCTGATTTTAGGGCTTTGCCCGAACAAAAAAGTGGCTCTACGGTCTAAAATTCAAGATCATATGCAAGACGAGGGCCTTGCTAGGGGACGTTCGTACAGATTTGAGGCAAACATACACGATGGTTAAACTGACCGGTGGGGTTGAGATTTAATGGCATTACCGCGCGTTCCGATGACGCAGTTTTTGATGCAGAAAGGCTATCTGACGCAAGATCAAGCGGAGGAAGGCGCGAAGGTAGCAGGGCAGACCAATACCAAGGATTTGGGCAGGGTCTATATTAACCTGGGTTTTGTCGCAGAGCGGCACATCCTGGAAGCCAAAGCCCAGGAGCAGGGCATTCCTTTTGCAGACCTCGATAAGGTCTCTATAGATGCCGCCGCAATCAGTGCCGTTCCCGAAAGGATCGCTAAGCAGCATAGCGTCATCGCCGTGCGCAAGGATTCTTCGTCGAATCCTCCGCAACTCTGGCTCGCAATGGCGAACACCGTCAACCTCCAAGCCGCTGACGATGTCCGCATGGTCTCTGGTTGTCGTGTTATCCCGGTCGCCGCCGTTCCTGGCGCGATTGACGACGCGATCAAGAAGTATTACGGAAGCTCAACTACCGCCGAAGAGCCCAAACCGGTCGCCGCAAACACCGCCCAAGAGCCGGCCGTCAATTCGGCGGATATGCGACGATTGCTCGCTGAAGCAGGCGTCAACCGCGGCTCCGAAGTCGAAGAAAGTTCCGAGGCAGACTCGGAAAAAATGGCCGAGGCAGCGCCGATTATCAAATTGGCAAACGCTATTATTCAGCAAGCCATTGTTGACCGCGCCTCAGATATCCACGTGGAGCCGCAACAGCGCGGAGTCCGCGTCCGGTACCGCATTGACGGTGTCTTGATGGAAGCCATGACGGTTCCCAAGAACCTTCAGGCTCCCATGATCTCGCGTTTGAAGATCATGGCGGACATGAACATCGCCGAGCGAAGAGTCCCTCAAGATGGTCGTATCGAAGTTCGAAACGCCGGAAAAGAGTACGACATGCGTGTCAGTACCATTCCAACTCCTTTTGGCGAAAAAGTCGTTATGCGTGTTCTGGACAAGTCCAGTACGCAGATCGGTCTTGAAAAGCTGGGCTTCCTTGAAGAAAACCAAGCCAAGATCGAAGAGCTTTGTAGCCAGCCGAACGGCATGTTCCTTTGTACGGGACCTACGGGTTCCGGAAAGACCACCACCCTGTATTCGGTTTTGAACAAACTGAACACAGTCGGCATCAACATTGTTACTGCAGAAGACCCAGTCGAGTACCAGATTGGTGGAATCGCCCAGGTTCAGATGAACCGAAAGGCGGGTCTTACCTTCTCGACTGCACTTCGCGCCTTCCTTCGACAAGACCCTGACATCATCATGGTCGGTGAAATGCGTGACCTTGAAACGGCGGAAATTGCGATTGAGTCGTCCCTCACCGGTCACCTTGTTCTTTCCACGCTTCACACGAACGATGCGCCTTCGGCAACCCTTCGTATGATCGATATGGGGGTTGAGCCCTACCTGATCGCCGCAACGGTTATCGGAATTCTCGCCCAACGACTAGGACGAAGAATTGACCCTGACCACAAGGAGCCTTACACTGTTAAGCAAATCGACGTTCGTCGGTTTGGCTTTGAAGTCACCGATCCGGAAGCCGAGTTGACACTGTATCGAGGGATTCCTGCCGAAAACAATCGAATGACCGGTTACCGAGGCCGAATGGGACTCCACGAGCTGTTGGTTATGAACGCTGAACTTGCGGAACTCATTGTGCGCCGCGCTCCCCTCGCCGATATCAAGCAAGCCGCGAAGGCAAACGGCATGAAGGAACTTCGCGAAGATGGACTCGTGAAGGTATTGAGTGGTGTGACCACACCCGAAGAAGTCATGCGTGTCGTCTTCACCGCTGGATTCTAAAAAGATGAGCACCCCAACCGCCGATAATGAGGTTGGGGTGCTTCGAACGAAACGTAATACTTTGTAGTCAAGAAGATTTAATATGAGCAATAATCCAATCTATCCCAATAATGGTGGCCGCCCAACTGCCCCCGGAATGTCCGCACCGGGTCAGGCCCCTGGCGCTCCCCCGCTCGGAGCACCTCCCGTGGCTCCGCCACAAGGTGGCGGAACACCAGGGCTCGACAGCGAAATTCGACCGGTGATCGTGGACAAGAATGGCCCTCCCAAGCCGCTTGAGGACCTCCACATTGATGAACTTCTCAACATCATCGTCGATCGCAATAACTCTGACCTTCACATTTGCCCCTTCTCCGAGCCCATCATTCGCGAAGATGGCGTCCTAAAGCGACTCAACTACGAGAAGTTCTCGCCGGTGCAAACGCAGCGGATGATGTACGAAATCATCTCGGATGACAACATCCAGAAGTTTGAAACCACGCTGGAACTTGACTTTTCGTACTCGTTGCCAAAAGGGCGCGCCCGCTTCCGTGTGAATCTTTATCGCGATAAAGGTGCCGTTGCCGCCGCTTTCCGATTGATTTCCAGTAAGATTCCTACTTGCCGAGAGCTGAGCTTGCCCCCAATCCTCGAAACTCTCACCGAGAAGCCTCGTGGTTTGATCTTGGTTACCGGCCCTACGGGTTCTGGTAAGTCGACATCGCTTGCCGCGATGATCAACTACATCAACATCAATAAGCCGCTTCACATCATCACGATTGAAGACCCTATTGAATATTTGCACCAGCATAAGATGTGCTTGATCAACCAGCGCGAAATTGGGCAGGATACGAAGAGCTTTAGCAACGCACTCCGCGCTTGTCTTAGAGAAGACCCGGACGTCCTGCTCGTTGGTGAAATGCGCGATACCGAAACCATCGCTCTCGCGATCACCGCGGCGGAAACCGGTCACCTTGTCTTTGCCACGCTTCACACGAATAACGCCGCCGAATCCATCGACCGTATGGTTGACGTGTTCCCACCGGCACAACAAGAGCAAATCCGCGTTCAACTCGCGAACAACGTTGTCGCGATTATCGCGCAGCAGCTTTGTCCGAGAGCGACTGGACCGGGGCGAATCCCTGCGAACGAAGTCATGATCGCCTCATCGGCTATCAAAAACCTAATTCGTGAAGGAAAGACCCACCAAATCGCTTCGATGATCCAAACCAGCGGAAACGTTGGAATGTTCACTATGGATCAGAGTCTGAGAGACCTCTACCTTAAGGGCATCATTACCCTGGAAGAAGCCCTCAGCCGTGCGGTTCAAATTGAAGAGCTTAAGAAGATGATTCACTCGACCGGACCCGGAGGAACTCCTCCCGGCCAAGGCGGCGGACCGCCACAGAGAAGGTAAACAAAAATGGCCATTTACGGATATTCATTTAAAGATGCCAGCGGCTCGATCCAAAAAGGGACTGCCGAAGCTGAAACTGAAGAACTTTTAAGGAAAAGGTTTGAAGAGCAGGGCTTTACGATCACCGAAGTTACCGTCATCAAAGCCGGTAAGACCAAGCAGAAGAACTTCGGAAAAGTAAAGCTCGTTCACCTCTCGGTTTTCTGTCGACAGTTCTCGACGATGATCGACGCCGGTGTTTCGCTGGTGCGTTGTTTGGACGTTCTTTCGCGACAAGCGGGTGACCCGAAACTTAAGAAGATTCTGATTGATCTCGGTCAAAGAGTTGAAGGTGGTGAAAGCCTTTCGCGCGCCATGCAACGCCATCCGCGGACGTTCAACAACCTCTTTATTGGTTTGATTCGTGCGGGTGAGATTGGTGGTGTCCTTGAAGAGTCCCTGCAACGTCTTTCAACCTTCCTTGAAGGCGACGTCGCCCTCCGCCGAAAGGTTAAGTCAGCCTTGACTTATCCGGTCCTCGTTTTGATCGCTGCGACCGGTATCGTTATTTTCCTTGTCAGTTGGGTCGTTCCTCAATTCGCCCAACTCTTCCTTGACATCGGACTCAAGAAGGATGACTTCCCTGCGATGACCGCATTCTTGATTGACCTCTCCGAGGTCTTCAAGCACAGCTGGCTTATTCTGATTATCTCCGGCGCGGCAATTATGTTTGCCTGGAAGATGTTCGTCGGTACTAGGTTTGGTCGTCGGGTGGCCGACAGAGGCAAGCTCAAAGTGCCTGTATTCGGAAAGCTCCACCACAAAATCTGTATGGCTCGATTCAGTCGCACTATGGGTACCCTGCTGACTTCTGGTGTTCCGATTCTGCAGGCGATGGAAACGGTTGCCGGCACGGTCGGTAACACGATCATGGCTGACGCGCTTCTCGAAGCCCGGGCAAGAATCCGTGAAGGAGATCGAATCGGCGACCCTCTGGAAGCCTCCCGCCTCTTCCCACCGATGGTCGTTCACATGATCGGAGTTGGCGAGGAATCAGGATCTCTGGACTTTATGTTGCAGAAGATCGCAGACTTTTACGAGAGTGAGGTCGAAGCGACTCTGGCGTCCCTTACGGCGGCACTAGAGCCTATTCTCATCGTTTGTCTTGGGTTCATCGTTGGATTCATCGTTATCGCGATGTTCCTTCCGTTGATTAAGGTTATCGAAGGCCTCTCGGCCGGCGAAGCCGAGTAGTTCGAGCCCTGGGAAAGCGGCTGTTCCTTGCATATGCAAAGGACAGCCGCTTTTTTATGCTTAAGCGACGAACTTCATTCCCAGAGAAAAGGAAACTCCTGAAACGAGTGCTCCGAGAGTCGTGCCCCAGGCCAAGTCAACGACGGTAACTAATATTGGCCAATCTTTCACTGTAGCGAGGTTTGTAAGATCATACGTTGCGTAGCAAACCAGGCCGAAGAAAGCCCCTAGGCCGACAGCCGAGCTAAGCGATGCCTTGCGAACCGCAGGCTCAATCACGAATAAAACAAGGCCCGCAATGAAAATGAGATAGAACAAGCCCGCCGCCGCCCAATTGATGTTTGTCTTGAAAAGAAAGCCGATTTGCTTGGCGTAAAAGCCCTTAGCCACGACTCCGATCCAAAGGAGGTCGATGGCCAAAAAGATGGGGAGCGTGATTCCAAAAAGTTTGAAGTGCATTTTTATTTGTTGAGAAAAGTAATATTGAGCTGCAGAATAGTCGCGAAGGAAACCCAAGCCAAATAGGGAATCTGCGCATAGGTAATCCAGCGAGCGTGAGGAAAGACCGCAACCATTGCCCAGATCAGCGTGGCGAGGATCAAGACAATATCCACAGACGCCGAGAAGTTGTTTCGAAGTCCGAATTGGATGGGCGTGAACGCAAAGTTGAAGAGCAGGTTCAAAGCGAACGGCAAGACCACGAGGGTCGGAATTTCTTTAAGCCAAGCCAGCCGAAACACCGCCCCAAAGGAAATGGCGATTCCCACGTAGAGGACCGTCCAAACCGGCCCAAATAGCCAGGAGGGCGGGGACCACGTTGGCTTTACCAATTGCGAATACCAGTTTTTGGTCTCCATCACCCAATAACTACGTCCTTTCGCGGAGAGCGGTCTCAGGGAAAGTCGAACCATGAGGCAAAAAAAAGCCCCGTTCCAGGAGAGGTCAGTCGGAACGCGGGCCAGGTTGTGTCTATCTCTCGACTCTGTGGTCGATGTTTACTTCGTTGAGCCCCTTGCGGAGTCATCTTCATATACTAATCGGTAAAAAAGTTCGAATTTGTGACATGATTGCCGAAAAAATCTTAAAAAAGTCTACATCTGCTTAATATTGCACAATTATCATCAATAATTAAGTACTTCTGGTGTTTCCAAACAGATCAACGTGCATCCTTTGCGTGATGCGCCAACCCCGTCTGATGCACTCAGGCACAAGAACTCGCGCGCGGGCGTGGAGAGTGGAAACATCGGTACCTTCCGGCATAATCAAAACTCGTTCGGAGTCGCCGTGACCAATTTCTTCCAGCAACCGCTCAATCTCAATGAGATCAGCCGGACTTTGGACCACAAACTTTAGCTGATGCAACGCGTAGTACGAGGCAAGAGATTTCAGCGGACCTCGATCCAAACGAGTCGCCTCGTGCCGTTCCCGCCACTCTGGGGAAATTTGGAGAGGCACGGCTGAAGAGTGCCCTTCATAGACCCCACCCACTCCTGGAGTAGAATTGGACATCTTGGGGCTGATGCTCATCAAGTCGCATTCCAAGTCGCGAAAGACTGTCCCCGCCGTCTCAATGGTGATCCTATGGCCGAGAATGCGAAGTTCTTGGCAAAGATCAATCACCGGGTCAAAGAGCATCGGTTCGCCCCCTGTTATGACAACATCCTTCACTCCTGCCTCAGCGACTTGCCGCAAAATCTCATCCAATTTCAGCACTGGCCCCTCTGGCGCCCAACTTGCATAAGGGGTGTCGCACCACACGCACCGCAAATTGCATCCAGATAGCCGCACGAAGGTCGAAGGAACTCCGACCCATATCCCTTCGCCCTGAACGGACGTAAATATCTCGGAAACCCGCATCTTCATAACGCAGGATCCAACTGTCCAAGCGACTCAAACGCCCGCTGGCGGATTAGACAAGAATCGCATCGGCCGCACGCTTGCCCGGAGTCAGACGGATCGTAGCAGGAATGGGTCATCCCGTAGTCCACACCTAACCGAAGGCCCTCTCTGATGATCTCAGTTTTCGTCAGGGACATCAGCGGCGCATGAATCGTCAGCCTGGCACCTTCCACAGCAGCTTTGGTGGCTAGGTTCGCCATATTCTCAAACGCGGCAATGAACTCGGGTCGGCAGTCGGGGTAACCCGAATAATCCACCGCGTTCACGCCGACGAAGATGTCGTTTGCGCCAATCACTTCGGCAAAACCCAGGGCAAAGCTCAAGAAAATAGTATTTCGAGCGGGGACATAAGTAATCGGAATTTCTGAGTTCATTTTTGCTTCGTCCCGATCCTTGGGGACGGCAATTTCTGAAGTCAAAGCGGAACCGCCAAAATCGGTCAAAGGAATGTGAATGACCTGGTGTGTTTTGACATTATTCACCGCGGCGACCCGGGCGGCGGCTTCGAGTTCAACGCGATGACGCTGCCCGTAATCCACGGTCAGGGCAAATATCTCAAATCCTTGACCCTGAGCGATTGCCACAACCGTAGCCGAATCGAGTCCTCCGCTCAGGAGGACGACTGCTTTTTTCATCCTTAGATGTTAGCGCAAGCGGGTGAGTTCGCGAACAGCAATCACATGATCAGGGTTAATCGTGACCGCAACCTTAAATTCACTTTTGGCCCGATCAATTTCGCCAAGCCGGCGTAGGGCGACGCCCATCATCGCGTGTGCATCGGCGTAATTTTCGTTGAGTTCGATGGCTTTCTCGAATTCTGCCACCGCTCGGTGCACGTGGTTTAGTTCGAGCAGTGCCTGGCCGTATTTCACCCGCACGTCCGCGAATGTCGGTTCGAGTTCCAAAGCCATTTCGTACTCCATGGAAGCCTGCTCCCAAAGTTCTTTTCGAGCAAACTGGTCGCCGATTCGAATGAAGAGGCCGGCATCATTGCGTTCAAGAATGAGCAAGACATTCCAGTGGGCGACGGCCGTCCCTCGGTCACCAAGTTCGTGATTGTTGAGTCCAGCCTCGAAGCGGTCGCCACTGAAGAGGGGGTCACTTGCCCCAACTTCCTTCATCGCAGCCAATCCGATCTCAATATCTCCCGCCTCATAAAGGGCAAGTCCACGGAGAAATTGCGCACGCGTAAATCTTGGGTTCAATACAAGAGCTTCGCGAAGCTCCGTGTTCATCTCCGTCCGTCGGTTCAGCCCTCGATAAGCTAGCGCAAGGTTTAACCGCACGTCAGGAAATGTCGGGTGAAGTTCGCAGGCGCGTTCCAAATAGCCCCGAGCGCCTTCAAAATCTTCTGTGCGAAGCAATGTGATTCCAAGCTGGGTCACGCACTCCGCCAAGTAAAAGTGAGCTTGGCGATGAATCTGCGGGTCCTTGGTGAGGACTACTTTTTCAAAGAATGGAATGGCGTCAGCGTATTTTCCCGCCGAATGCAACCGCAACCCTTCGTCGTAGTCGCTATTGAGACCAAATCCAAACCATTTTCCAATAGACATTTTCTTATTCCACCCTATTGTAGTATTCGGCGCGAATCTATTGCAAAATTAGAGTGGAAAGTGGAAATTTTTGGCCATCCCTAGCCTGCCCGCCATTCCTTTGGTCATGGAAAGGACGCGCCGAGGTCTGTTTTCGCCGCTAGGAAATACGAGGACGCTCTAAGAGCATGACGCTCTCGTGGATCGCTTTCAGCTGTTTAGCCGCACCGTCAATCGCTGCATCTAGTAAGAGCTTTCCTTTTGAGGCACTCGCCAGAGTGGCGTAACCGAACGAGCCTTTGTCGGTTTGCTCGTCAAAGTGATATACCATCCCCAATGTTTTGGGTTCGGGATAGAGGCCGTCGTCGCGTAACTTATCCACGCGAACCAGCTCGGGGTGGATGTGGAGCATCATGCTGACCTCCGCCTCGCAGGCGTGGCGGATTTCTTTGAGCGGACCTTCAAGAATTTGGGAAGCCAGTTCCGCCGCGAAGGCAAAATAGCTGGAGTGCCCTAGCGTCAAGTTCGGATTCACCTGCTTCAGTTTGCGGAGGACAATTCCATTGGGTTCGCTGTTGCCACCATGCCCGTTCAGGATGAAAAAGCGGTGAAAGCCGTGAGGAACCAGGCTCTCGACAACGCTTTGGATCGCACCTTCGTAACTTTCGAAGCTCGCCGACAGTGTGCCGGGAAACTTGAGGTGGTGCCCGGAGGCTCCTAGCCATAAGGTCGGCGTCAAGAGGATTTCTGCGGGAAGGCGGGATTCGACCTGACCGGCAACGTGGGTCGCGAGCAAGGTGTCGGTGAAAAGGGGCAAGTGCGGGCCGTGCTGCTCAAGCGAGCCGGTGGGAATGAGAACAATGGCGTCCTTGTCGGATTCGCTCACTTCCGGCCACGTCATGGATTGCAACTGCATAGATGATTATGGTCCCTTTGGGCGGTTTTCTTCCGCGATCTCTACGGGCAGCCCTCCTTCGTGGCAAGCAAGGGCAATCCGCTGAGCGAGTTCGCGGGCAAAAATTTCACGATTCTCCTTCTCACTCGCCCCTGTTGCCACTTCGGAATATCTGAAGGGCGTTCCAAAAACCACCGTCATGTGATGTCTTCGCAACTTCTTCTGACCCTTGGGCCACGCAAGGTGCGAACCCACCAGTCCCACGGGAACCACGGCCGCGTCGGTCTTCTTTGCGAACATCGCAATCCCAGGACTGATCACACCAAGAGTTTTTCCATCCCCACGGGTCCCCTCGGGGAATATCAGAACGGCTTGACCAGCTTGTAAACGCCGAATGCCCTCCTTGATCGCCTCGGTGTCGTTCTCGCCTCGCCGAACCGGGAACGAATTGAGGGACACAATGAGCCACTTTAGGGCTCCCCGAAAGAGTTCCTCTTTCGCCATAAAATTCAGCGCACGTCGCCCGCCGACCGCGATGAGAGGTGGATCCAGAAAGCTAAGATGGATTGGAGCGAACAGCGTCGGGCCCGACATGGGGCAATTTTCCGGGTGGATCGTCGTAACACCCCCCAGACCCCGAAAAATGAAACCCACCACGAAACGGCAAAATCGATACCAAGTTGAGCCGAGCGGGTTCATCCCGAGATTATGACCGCGCCGGGTTCGTCTTAACCTGCGTAGAAGCTGCAATGCCTGAATTTGACACGACGATATGTTGGTTGCGCCGAGATCTGCGGCTCCACGACCATCACGCCCTGAGCGAAGCCACGCATCGGTCTAGGCAGGTTGTTGTGGTTTTCGTGTTTGATCCTGCTATCCTAAACGCCCTGACAGACCCAGCAGATCGGCGAGTCTGGTTCATCTATCAATCTTTAGCGCAAATTGACCAAGCACTCAAAAGTAAAGGCTCCCGGTTGGTGATTCTTCACGGAAACCCTGAAGTTGAAATTCCACGCCTCGCCGAAAAACTCGCTGCGGATGTTGTATTCACTAACCACGACTACGAACCCTATGCTCTCCAACGGGACCAGACTGTCCAGTTCAATCTCGCAAAAATTGATAAGAAATTCTTGACATCTAAGGACCAAGTCATCTTTGAAAAGCAAGAAGTGCTCTCTGAAGCGGGGACCCCTCTCAGGGTGTTTACCCCTTACAAGAAGCAATGGCTCAAAAAGTTTTCTGTTGAAGACGCCCAACCGTTTGAAGTGAACCATGCGCGATTCGCACCGATTGAATCCCTCGCCGGTCTCGCCGCCAATCCGTCTCTGGTGGAAATCGGATTTGAGCAAACCACAACCTGGCTCAACCCTGGATTTCTTGGAGCAGAGGAGAGACTCCGACAGTTCATTCCCAAGCTCACCCAATACGGCGAACTCCGGGACTTCCCCGCCCTCGACAATACAAGCGGGATGAGCGTTCACCTGCGCCACGGCACGATCTCTATTCGCGAATGCGTCTCCGCCGCACTAGAACATCCAAGCTCCGGGACCAACAAATGGCTTAGTGAACTCATCTGGCGTGAGTTCTACATGATGATCCTGAGCAACTTCCCTCATGTCGTGGGTCACGCGTTCCGTCCTGAGTACGATGGCATTGTCTGGCCCGGAACTGAGCTACATTTCGAAGCATGGAAGCAGGGGCAAACTGGCTACCCTCTTGTAGATGCCGCCATGCGTTGCATCAACGCTACCGGCTGGATGCATAACCGCCTCCGCATGGTCACCGCAATGTTTCTGACCAAGGATCTACTCTGCGATTGGCGCTGGGGCGAGGCTTACTTTGCCGAAAAGCTCCTTGACTTCGACCTCGCCCAAAACAACGGCGGCTGGCAGTGGAGTGCATCTACCGGCGTTGATGCCCAACCCTATTTTAGGATTATGAATCCGATTTTACAAAGCCGAAAGTTCGACACCGAAGGAACCTTCATCCGTGAATGGGTACCCGAATTGCGCGAGTGTAATCATGAAGACATCCATTGGCCTCACGACTCGCTGTTTGTCCCAAACGGGTACCCGGCCCCTATCGTGGACCACCGAGTGCAGCGCGAGATTGCGATTTCATTATTCAAAGTCGGGTGATGTCCACCGAAAAACCAAAAGCCCCCAGTGCGAGGGGCACCGAGGGCTATTGGCGAAAGGAGGTTCTATGAAATTTGCGCTTAGTCTCTAGGCTCTCTTCCTCCGCATCATGGCAACTGCGCCGAGTCCGAGGGCAAGGAATGAGGCTGGCTCAGGGACTGGCTTGGCCGCGATTCCCGTGATATTGATGACGGCTCCCGGAGGGGCATAAGACCCGACTGGAGTGATCGATGTACTCGCAGCGTTCACTGTGGACAAACTGGTTCCCTGGGTCAGGAAGAGTCGTCCTTCGTCAGATTTCCAAGCGAAGTCAGAATCCGTTCCGACGAACATGTTTGATCCGTATCCGGTGAGAGTAGTTCCAGCGAATGGGCTATTGATCTTGTTTCGCATGAATCCACCGGCAGGGTTGTTGGAGTCCATTGCATTCAGGTCACCCGATCCATCCATGAAGACCACGTCAGCGTCGGGAAGACCAGTTGCCATGTTGCTAGAAATCAGACCGTATCCAGAAGGATTGAGAAGGGACATACCTCCCGTGTAGAATCCGCCGCCGCCGTAGGTCACAACGAGCCCGCCGAGCGAGGACATGTATTCAAGTCCTTCGAAGTACGGTAGCCCGGAGCCAACCATCGGAATGCCATTGGAAACTACCGTGCCAGTCATTGCGCCCAGGTCGATTTCGACGAGTTTGGATTGAAACGCGGACATTTGCGCTGTGGTAACAAACTTGTTAGTCGTCGGGCAGTAGGTTAGTCCTATGATCGCTTGGGCGTTCGGGACGTTGAAGGAAAAGAGTGAGCTTGCAGCTCCGGTCGTCGTATTGATTTGGTAGAAGTCGAAACCAGCGGAAGATCGTCCTACTCCGTAGAGTTGAGCTTGGCTAGTGGCGGCGATTGCGAAAAGTGTTGAGAGTGTGAAGATTTTTTTCATGATCGCAAGTAGTTGGTTCGCGACCAGAATAGTGTTGCACCCGATTTTACGATTGTTGCAAAATGCGCAATATAACCTCTTTCCCTTTAACTCTTAGGTTCAAAACACACCACAATCTCCCGCACCTGATAAAGAGTGCTTGGATGAGGAGGGCTGCAGTGAGAATCTAATCTCTATCTCTTGCGCTTCTTCTTGACAACGGGTGCCTTAGCCGCTACCCCGCCTTGAGGAGGCGTTACCGCGTAGATCGTAATGTGATCGCCGGGGCTGGAGCTGATAAAGTACTTTCCGTCGCCGGAGAAGCAAATCGGAGCACCCACGGCGCTTTGGTTAGCTAAAGTCGCAATTGCCCCGCCCGTGGTCGAGTTCCACAGCTTCACGCTACGATCCACCGAGCAAGAGGACGCGGCGACTTTACCGTTTGGTGCCATGGCGACGTTGCACACGGAATCTTCGTGCTGCTGAGAGCCTTTCACAGCGGCCTTTGTCGTAAGATTCCAAAGAATGACGGTGCCGTTCCGACCGCCGGAAATCGCGCGGGTTCCCGAGCTATCGATCCGCAAGTCCACCGCACCTTGGCTTCCGTGAGCTGGGAACTTTGATACCTTCCCCGCTGCATTGTAATTCCAAACTCCTGCCCCAAGGGTCGCCGCCCACATTCCGCCGCCGGGAACGTAGCTTGCGCTTGAGACATTCATTCCTTCGCTGGGATAGTGCTTGATCGGCTTGGCGGTTGCGTAATCCCAAACGATGATCTGGTCGTCCTTACCGGTGCTCGCGAGGAATTTGGAGTCGGCACTCCAACTAAACCCCTGAATTCCGCGCAGGTGGGATTGAGGACTGCGGGGCATCTCTTTGACCTTGACACCAGTTTTTAGGTTCCAAATCCAAATTCTTCCGCTCTCATCTCCGGTCGCTAAAAGTGTTCCCGCCTTGTTGATCGCGATGCCATAAGCTGGCTGGGGGTGCCCCATAAAGGTCTTGATCGTCGCGCCGGTTGCAGCATTGACATAGCGAATCGAGTTATCCTCGTTGGAAACAACAAAAGTGGAGCCGGGACCAGGACACACGGCAATGCTCTTGGTTGCGAGCATTTCGTTTTTGAGGGCAAGGTTCAGACCTGCCGAAGGGCCCGTGAGGGTAGAGGCAACAAGTAAGGAGAGCATCATCTTATTTGACGGTTGAGGGCACCTTAAAAGTGCCGGGATCTATCGGGCGAGTGAACGACCATTGTGCGTTCCATTGCATGAACTGATTTTTCTTGCTACCAAGGGCACGATTCAAGCGGACGGTCACGGGCAAAAACCTCTTGCCGTCCACCCGGATTTCGGCGGTTGCGGGTTTTTCACCCTTTCTTTCCGCCAACACACGGTAGAAAATGCGCTCTTCGGTGCCGACCGGAATGAGTTTCTCTTCGACGATCGCTCGGAAACCCTGCTCCCCGGCAGTGAGTTGTTTGAGCAGTACGCTCCACATCGGCTTCTGATCCACGAGCGGGAAGAACGCCAATGATCCAAGATGAGAAATTCGATCATCGAGCGCGGCGGGTGCGTCGGGCAGGTCATCCGACTTCCAGGTCCCGTTGATGAACGTGCCGCGAGCCTGTCCGGCGCCCATCATAAAATTCGCTTCGGTCGGCTTTTCCGGAATGTTGAACTCAACCTTGTAGTGGGACGCGTCCTGAATCCAAATTTCGGATTTCGTCGAGCCTTGCATTTCGGAGTCCCGGGTCGCCGCGATTGCCTCGCCGTAAACGCCCGACAGGGTTTTCATCCCTTCGTCGAGTTTCACGCCCAGTTGCTCGCCCGTCATTGTGGACTTTGCCCAGCCATCGGTCCCTTGACCCGGGACTTCATATAATGTTTCTTGGGGTATGCCGCCCGCAGTTTTGACCGTGTTGCGCGGCGTTGCGGTGGGAGCGATGGAAGGTTCGGGCCCGGCCTTGGGCATTCTCTCCAACATCTTCTTCATCTCGTTCGCCTTGGCTTCTTGCGCGATCTGTTCGGGAGATTTGGCAGGGTCCGTGGTTGGAGGTGCCGGGACTGTTTCGCCGGCAGGCTTGGTTGGGTCGGGTTGCTTTGGACTCTCGATGTAGGTCACGGACGGCGGCTTATTCGGCGAACATGCCTGCAGAACAACGATAACCACAGCCAAAAACAGGGGTTTGAATTTCATTTTGGAATCATTAGTTTCACGCGCGAAAGCCGGCAAAGTTACAGTCCCAAAGATTCCGGCATGATCGGGTGCTCGATTTGCGCCCAATACGAAAGATCAAGATGTTTGAACGGAGCATCCTTTTGCTGACAATCTGCGAGGAAAATAACCTCCTCGCCCGTGAGAGGAGTACCCGCAAAGAGGCGGTCGGCCATGCCTGCGAGTTGCTCGAACCGGTCTACGTGATCGGTGAACCGAATTTCCGCGTAATCTTTCGCAGCAAAGGTCGAAATGAGGAATTGCCAGTCCGAAGCTTCGGCGAGGAGCAACTCGCGTGCGGCTTGAACAGTGACCTCGTGCGCGGGCCCACCGTTGTATTGACGGGCCATTTGCACCATCTTGCGCTGGCAAGGGTAGAGCTTTTCCCATGTCCAGGAGTTCTCGTTGTTGAGCCAGATGTAGTGGTAGCCGCCCTCGCCCCAAGAGCCTTCGGGGAGATGAATCATGTGCTCTGCAGGCTCTTCGTCGATGAGATCGCCGCCGCTGACCACGCGCAGTTCGGGGGTGCGATCGATGGCTTTGGCGACTTCGTAGAGGAACTCAGGCCCCTCGAACCACCAGTGGCCGAATAGCTCAGTGTCGTACATGGCGACAATAGTTCCAGTGCGGTCGTTTGCACCCTTGTATTCTGCCAAAGTCGATTTGAGAAGATTGACAAAATCCTCTGCATGGGCAGGAATGCTCTCGTAAGCATTCCACGGATCGTAAGGCTGTTTCTTACCGAGATCAGACTTTTCTTCGCTGATTCGCCAGTAGCGGAGTCGGCCCGGATAAAGCTGTTTGTGGAATTCGAGATAGTGCGGGTCGCCGGGGTAGCCGACGTCTCCCGACCACACTTTCACCGTGGTGTATGGGTCCCGAGCCATGACTTGCACGCCGTTCGGAAGGGCGTAATGCTCGTACTCGCTGCGCTTGTCTTCCGGTGGCGAGAACATCTTCTTGCTCCGCGCAAAGAGCTCGGCGAGTTGGGGGAAGTTGGCGGCGTACGTTCCCAGGGGTGTCCCACCTCGAATCATGTGCGAGTCAACAAAGAAGTATTCGAGTTTGTTCTCTTGCAAAAACTGCTCGACGCCCTTGCGCGACCAAGGCTTCTGGTCTTCAACCGGGGATTTCCAATCGTAGGTTGGGCGGTAGGCACACTCGGGGAGCCAGATTCCGCGCGGTTGTTTGCCGAAACGCCGCTTGTAGGAATCTACACCGAGCTTGACCTGGGCCTGAACCGACTCATCGGTCGCGAGCAACGGGAAGTAGCCGTGAGTCGCGCCGCAGGTGATGATCTCGATGTAGCCCTCGTCTTGGAAGAACTTAAATCCTTCGCAAATCGAACGCCCCCATTGGTGCTTGAACGCAACGAGTTGCTTGGTGTAGAAGCGTTGCCACATCGCGGCGACGCCTTCCATCCACATCGGCCCTTCCGTTTGGAATTTCTTCTGATCCGCAATCGCAAAGTCAATCTTTTCTTGGCAATAATTCTCGAATTCGGTCTTGAACGAAGGATCGTCGAGTTGCTCGGCGAGGATGGGGCTGATGTTGATCGTCCAGCGCGGCTTGATTTCCTCATCGCGAAGACGACTCAACGCATCCAGAATCGGCAAATAGCACTCGGCGGCGGCTTCGGTGAGCCAGTCTGTGCCGTGGGGGGACTTGCCGTGCGAGAGAACGTACGGCATGTGCGAGTGGAGACACAGAAGGAAGCGACCAATGGCCATTCCCTCTATTTTAGCCGTTCCCGGCCCGCGCCTATTTGCCGATGGAGGCCGTGTCGCCGTTCAGGATGAGGGGCATTCCGTCCTTGCCGCCAATCACGATGACCTTCGTGTTCGGGCTTTTGGCAAGTTCTTGGGTGGCTTCGATTCCTTTCCACTTCAGCAGAGCGTCGCTTATTCCCACCGAGACGATCTTTTGGAAGTCGGCAATACCCTGCGCTTCGATGCGCTTTCGCTCCGCTTCTTGGGTTTCTTTGGCAAGGACGTACTGCATTCGCTGGGCGTCTTGGTCGGCGATAAGCTTGGCTTCGATGCTCTTCTTTAGGTTCTCCGGCGGGTCGATGTTGCGGATCATCACGCGAATCATAAAGCAGTCGCCCTTGTAGTCGGCGGAGTTTCGGAGCAGGGAATCAATCTGGTTATTCAGCTCTTTCTCAAACTCTGCGCCCATGATATCTCGCTTCTGAGAAATCGCTTCGATCGCTGTGAATTTGCTGACGACCGTTCGGATTGCCGAGCGAGATGCGGGCCGAATGATCTTTGCGATGTAATCTTCGTTGCGTCCGACATGCTGCATCAGCCAAGGAACCATCGAGCCGAGGGGGCGGTAGTTGATGGTCATGTCCACGTTCATGGGCAAGGTGTCCTTGCTGTAAACCTTGATCGAGTCGTCGCCGCGAACCGCGCCTTCTTCGTGGCTCGCGGTCATGGTGTATTCGTCCATCCGCACACTCACCATTTCGGTGTTCACGAGCGGCGAAACCATGTGCAGTCCTTCCGGGAGCGGCGAGAGATTGACCTTGCCAAAGACCGAATTGACCCCCACGTGCCCGACCGGCACAATGCGGATCATCGTGACCATGACCAGAAGAATCCCGACCACAAAACCAACGGTGCTGACACCCCGAAGAATGGGCTTGGACTCCGGGCTCGCGGCGAAGGATGACACGAGGGCGAAGGTGGCGAGAATGAAGATGAGGATGGTGATGGTCAACATATTTTTATCCGTCCTCTATAGTATCGGTCGCCGACGCGTTTGGTTGCAGCGGGTCTCCATGAGAATCATCTACCGGACGGAACACACTCGATCAAGCGGGCGGTGCCCACCAGTTAAAAAAGTCACTCTCCACGTTCGACTTTTGCCCCAAATTCGCGCAATAAGCCTCACTAGGATCGCACGGACTAGAACCCACCTCAAGGTGGATTTCCAACCAGCAAAAGCCTCCCAAGAACAAAGGGTTCGTTCATCGTGTTGAACAGTATTGGAACAATGAGCCGGGCCAAACACCTAGTCAACATTATGCGAAACTGTGGATCACCGGCCTATCCGACCTGCTTGAAGGTACTTATAGAGCCCGAAAAGAGATG
The DNA here is from genome assembly GCA_021413725.1 of Armatimonadota bacterium. Taxonomy (GTDB): domain Bacteria; phylum Armatimonadota; class Fimbriimonadia; order Fimbriimonadales; family Fimbriimonadaceae; genus JAEURQ01. The sequence goes on from JAIOPU010000116.1 coordinate 22,380, forward strand.
CCAATCCGCAAAAGCTACCAACGAACAGTTCTCCTCTGCTCATTACCAGCGCGATTCCCACCACTAAAAGGCAAAGGCTCGGCAATAACCAAGTGTGAAGCCGATTCTCTCTCATGGTCCGACTCCAGCCTGTAGGCCCTCAAGCGTAATGAACATCACCAGAGTAATAAGATAAGCGCCGACTGTAGCCGAAAGGTCCCCGTCTTCCGAGTCTGGTCCATTACGAAATTCTCACCCCCCATTCTTCACCGTCCGCAGACCATCCGACCGGCACTTGTAAGTCGCTGAGTCGAAAATCGGGATGTTCCCAACTCCCCCGCCGGGCCGTAAGTCCATTCTAGTTTGCAGAGCCATTGTTGTAGCTCGGCAGTAATCCAGTTTAGCGTCATAGCGATAAATATTGCTACAACTCCCGGGAAGAAGTAACGAAATTCACCGCATTTCCATGCAGTGACACCGCCGCGTGCAGAAAACAACCGCTCCGGCGCGCAAAACACGCCACCAAACGGTGAAGACAGACACTGCAGCCAACGAACCACGCCGCTCAGTGCCATAAACACCGCGTCAAACGACGAAACTTTTTACTCTTCAGCGCAAATTTTTACTAAATCGCAATAAACAGCTCGTGCTTTCCTATAAAAAACTCCTCGCAGTGCCAAAAAATACTGTGAGAGTCACAGCCTCAAGGCGAAAAAACACGCAAAAGGCATGTTAGGCCAGAGCTTGATCAAGATCCGCGATGAGGTCGTTTACATCCTCAATGCC
>JAIOPU010000024.1 GCA_021413725.1 Armatimonadota bacterium
ATGCTCAAGCATTGGATACTTCTCGAGCAGTCGAATAAAGTAGCTCGCCGCGAAACGCAGGAGTATGATCCCCAAAATCGCGCCCGTGACGACCACCCACATCTTGTCCGGATGGTGCGCTGTGTCCACAAAACTCACGGCAACGAGCACGCTATCGAGGGCAAAAGCGAGGTCCATGAGGTCCACCGCGATAACTGTCTGCCAAAAGCCCATCGGCTTGTTTTTGACTTCTTTGCCGCTGCTATGCGAAACAAAATGTTTCAGAGGCAGCCAAATCAGATACAGCGCCCCCGCGAGTTGCAACCACCAAAAACGAGTGATGTAACTCGCCCCAATAATCGCAATCGCACGCAAAACAAACGCACCCCAGAGCCCGTACATAAGCGCGCGCTTCTGCTGATCGGGCGGTAAATGCCGCACCATAATCGCCATCACCAGCGCATTATCAGCCGAAAGCAGAGCTTCAAGAACAATGAGAACCCCGATCGTAATCAGATCGGGGGGCGCAAAAGAGAATTCCATTTCTTACAATGTAAAGCGTATCAACCGAGTATTCGGTTGCAAAAAACTATTTGCTGGCGTACTTGGCGGGGTCTGCCTTGAACGACGAAGGGCACTTGTCGCAGCAGAAATAGTATCGCTTGCCGTTGTAATCTTGGTAACCGTGCGCAGCCTCTTTCGAGTCTACGACCGTGTTCATCACCGGGCAGAGAAGCTTGCCTTCGCCGTTCACGTTGTCAACGAGGTCAGTTTTCGTGGTGGCTGGAGCGGCCGGAGCAGGAGTCTCCTCAACTTTGGACTGGCAACCCGCGAGCAGGGTCAAGGACAAGACGAGAAATGCAATGGATTTCATATATGTAGTTTACACTACGACTGCAAGCCCGCAAACTAAGCAACATAAGAACTCACGCCGCAATACGGGCTGTTCCACCCCAGGGGCGAGTTGAAAGAGCGTCCGCGGGATCCCAGCCCTTGGCAAGTCTGTTGGCAAGAGCGTTGAGCGTGATGCGGCAACGAGGGTCTTGTGACCAGCGAATGAGTGTTTTTGTCTCGCCAAATGCGGTTAGTTTTCGAGTCCAAGGCATGCAAAACTCACTTTCTCGCCGCCCTTCTACAGTTGCTGGAGTGGTGATCGAGAGTTCCGGCTCCCATCCCGCATCCCTGCGGTAATTGAGAGTCTTTTCAGAGCATTTGCATCGAGGATCTTTGGCCCATTCGAAGATTTGTTTCGTTTCGCCGAATGCAGTAAGAATGCTCTTCGGATCAATGTAGTTTTCCGCTCGAATTGCAATTCTGCGGTTCGGAATTGTCAGTGCTGCCTCCAGTGCCACACCTTCGCGAACCCGTGCCTGGACAGTACCGTACGGAACCACGCAACGTGGATCCTTTGACCATGCTAGAAGGTTCTTGCTTTCTCCAAAGGCGGTCATAAAGACCCCGTGGTTATTCAATCGAGTTGCGTCAACATCAAATTCCTGTTCAAATGCCTCCGCCGGATCCCAACCTTCGCCGAGTCGCTTGAGGAAGCGCCCAGTTGTAACTTTGCATCGGGGGTCTTTACTCCATTCCTTCCCGCTTTTTGTTTCGCCGCAAAGCGTGATCTGGAGCGCAGAAGGGTGCTGATCTGATCGATAACCAAGTGGGGCAGTGATTGCCAATTCGATATCTCCACCCCGCATCAGTCGTACCGTTAGTGTCCCGGCCCGTACCGTGCATCGAGGATCCCGAACCCACTCGCTCAGCCGTTTTGTCTCGCCAAAAGCCGTGAGCATCCGCTTGCGATCCACGCCCTTCTTTGGAATCACCGGGTGGTTTTCCATTTTGGAAGGAACTGTCATAGCTTCCTCAGAAATCCACCCACGTTTGAGACGGGATCGAAATGTTTGCATGTGCACCAAGAAACGCGGGTCTTTTTCCCACTCGTTCAAAGTCTTTGCGTCCCCAAATGCACTATAGAGCCTGCCTCGCTTTGGTGAAGCTCTTTTTGTTTGAGCGATAATATGCTTTTGCCCAATCGCATCTTCTGGGGACATTCCTTTGGCCAGACGGCTGTCAATGGCCGTCGAAGTAATTACGCAACGTGGGTCATGTTGCCACTCCGTGAGGGTCTTCGTTTCGCCAAATGCCTCAATCACTCGAACATTTTTTGGAACTGTCTGCTTAAATGGAATACGGGGATCGTAGTTGATAACCGCTTTCGCGAGTATTCGATCAAGACCCTTGCGAAATCCAATCGCAGTCTCGGCCAATTGCCCCGTTTCATATCGCTTCAAAATAATCTCCGCGCTGGCCGTTGCCCGCGCATCTTGCGCCCAATCGGCAACTGACTTTGTTTCGTCCCAAGCTGTAATCAGTGTCTCCGTTGTCATAAGTGATGTACCACCAATAATGTGTCGGCACTCTCTAGGAGATCTTTAGGGTGTGGTGAGAATTTTGTAAAAATTGATGAACATATACAAAATCTTCGAATGAACGCGCTTTGTATCCAGAAGCATCGGGATTGTATTCAGCTGCGATCGAGTTGTATTGAGCATCGCTTGTTTTGTATTGAAATACAAACGCTTTGTATTGAGCAGCATCCGGTTTGTATCGCGATGTTCTCGCTCTGTATTCGAATGTTATTGCATGGTATTCACATGCAATTCGATGAATGCGATAGGTATTTGCTGTAAATATAAAAAATAGCTTGCGGAGAATAGCTTGATCCCGCCGGACCCAAGAGTATGCTGGGCGGCGATCCCGGGGTGTCGCTTCGCTCAACCCCGCGCTAAGAATTGTGCGATGCAGCCGGCACCGGATTCCTAATATCCCGGAGGGATGACACAAGGGTAGCCCCTGGTTGAGCAAAGCGACACCTGGGGTTGGGGATCCTTTGGTCTTGACCCCGTAGTGGGTCACAAAATGCTTTTAGAAAATTCTTTAAACGGACGCTCTACGCCAATCGCCCAACAAGTAAAAACTTCCCGTGATCAAAACGCTCTCGCCTTCCAAGGAAGATGCCAATGCCCGAACGTCTGCAAGACTCTCAAACTTCCGAACCTCCCCAAAAACCCCGCGCAAAACCGCCGCCGTTTCTGAAACCGGACGGGCGCGAGGAAAGTTGATGGGGACGACCCAGACTTCCTTTACGAACTCCCGCAAGTGCGAATAAAACTCCGTCGGATCGTGGCCGCTGAGCATGTTGGTGATCAGAATGAGAGAGCCTGCCGCAACCCCGTCTGCGCGAAGAGACTCGGCGAGTGCGCGCGCTGAATCAGCGTTGTGCGCCCCATCCAAGATAAATTGATTCCCCCCAGCAGAAATCTTCTCATAACGACCCGGACAAGTCGCCCTCTCCACCCCGCGTTGCACCGAAGCCAGGTCTAGCGAAACTCCGCCCGCGACGAGGCAACTGATCGCCACGCTCATATTGTGAGGGATCTTTGATCCCCTCAAGCCTGGATGGAGGCCGCCAAAATGAAACCCTGGACCTGCCACGGAATATCCCAGCGCCGATGACTCCAAAACAATATCTCGACCAAAACGCCAAAGCTGCGAAGAGTTCAAAAGGGCCGCATCAGCAATCACTGCCGCCGCCTCGTCCGCCATTTCCCCGACGATCACCGGAATCCCGGGCTTTACGATGCCCGCCTTCTCGCCCGCAATCTCGGCAAGCGTGTCGCCCAGAATAGAAACATGATCCAGGCCAATACTCACGATGCAAGTCGAACGCGGCGACACGATATTAGTAGCATCCAGCCGCCCGCCCAGACCCACCTCCAGCGCGACCGAATCGCACTGATTCTCCTTCCAATACGTCAGCCCAAGCGCCGTCTTGAACTCAAACTCTGTGTCCGTGCTCGACCAGAATGCTCTGGATAAATGCTGTCGTCGTCCCCTTTCCGTTGGTGCCCGCGACATGAAAAAACGCTGGATGATAGTCATCCAGACCCGCCAGCCGAGCAAACTCTTGCATTCGGTCGAGTCCAAGACGCCAACCTCGCTGCGCGAGACTGGCAATATAGGCACTTGCTTCAGGATAGGTCAAAGATCAGTCCCAGTGAACGGCGTCATCGCCCTTCATGCTCTGCAAGTAGTTGAGCTGCCCATCGTGATAGGTCACGTGAATCGTGGCAAACAGCGCCACCTCGCCCACCGTTTGTTGGGACCCGTCGGGAAACGTGACCTTGGTCTCAATGTCGGCTGCCTCTAAACTTGCCGTGATCTCATCCATGCTCGCATGGAACTCAGCGACCATCACATCCTTGGCCCGAAACTCTGCCGGGGCGACCATCCAACCTTCTCCCCGAGCGAATGGCTCCAACGCCTCGCCCCGAATCCGCGCCGCCAGTCGCCGGTTGATAAAAACAACCTCATAAATGAAGTCCACCGGGGGGCGCGCACTTCCCAAGGGAGACACCAACAGGTCCGCTTCCTCCAATGCGAACAGGTCATTTGCGAACGAAGATTGGCTGTCCTTTAAGCGACCAAGGGCGTAAGATTTCAGATCAAAACTCATGGCCTCAGTGTATCTCGAAAAAGAAAAACAGCGATGATGGAACCACCCCGAAATGCAAAGAGTAGAATTACTATGGAACTTAACAGATTCTGCCGACATTCTAGTGGATAGAGGACAGAATTGTTCTTTTGAGGATGATATGAAAAAAGTAATCGGAATTTTCGCGGTTAGTGCAGTCGCCTTCGCTTTTGCGGGCACAACGAAGTCAGGATTGGAGAAGGGCGAGGAAGTCACCCCATTCCACCCCCAACATGTGAGCGGACCTCTTGCCAACACGAGCAATTGTTTCCCATGCACATTCAAGAATCGACCCCAGGTTCAAGTTTGGGTCAACGGCGACGACATGAAGAACGTCGGAGCAATCGCCAAGAGCCTCGAAGGCGCGATGGCTGAGTACAAGAAGAACGAATTCAAGGCCATGGTCGTATTCGTCACGAGCGATGTCGACGCCACAAAGAAGGTCGTCGCCGGCGTTGCTAAGTCAACCGGATACAGCAACATCGCGATGTCGGTCCTCGACAAGAACGACGCTGCGGTCAAGAACTACAAGTTCAATACCGACAAGTCCGTCAAGAACACAGTCTTCGTCTACAAGAACTGGAAAGTCGCAAGCAAGATGGTCAACTTTGTCGCCGACAAAGCCGGTTTGGTGTCGCTGAACAGCGCAATTGCTGGCGTCGCCAAGTAATTCGGAAAAACGAAATAGGAGTCCGGCTCAAGCCGGGCTCCTATTTTTTTGCCGGCTTCTGCGTCTTCATAAACTCTTCAAGCGTTTTGCCGTTGAAGAGAGTGTCCTGCTTGAGCGAAACCGATGCGTTCATCAGCCATGTCGAGCCTTTGAGCACCCAGGTGTCCTTGCTTTTGCTGGTTGCGCGAACCGCGATGTTTTTCTTATCCTTGGTCGCCATCATGAACACCGACCTTGTCGTGGTCGTCGCGACCGCAGTCTTGCCCTTCAGAACAAATGAGTCGATCGTCGTCTTACTTCCGTTAATCTTGGAAGCGAGTTTAAATTGTCGCTGAAGCATCAAACCGACTTCCTTGCGCCCACTCACCTTGCCGTCAAGTCCCTTGAGTTTGAGATCTGCAGTCGCGATCGCAAGTACACCCGCTACATTGCGCTGGAAGAAGGCGCTGTCGGCCTTGGCGTACTGTGCAGCAATCAGAGCCTTCTCGTCCGCTTGGGCGACGCCCGCGACGGCAAGGCAAAGGGTCCCGACGGCAAACGTACGATGAAGCAAAGATCCGAACATAAACAGATTATAGCTAAGCCGGAGGTTTCCTAAAAATCCGAACGGGTGTCGGCTGTGACTTTCGGTGCTTCTCAAACTTAAGCGCGAGTTCGACCCCGAATACCTCGACGTCCAGATCATTGGGAGCGGGGAAGCCGATCCCTTGCCTTCCAAGATCAAAAACTTGC
>JAIOPU010000026.1 GCA_021413725.1 Armatimonadota bacterium
ATGGCTGCCACTGTTTATCCCGTGGTACTCGGAGGGAAAACGGTGCTTTCTTCTGTCCTGATGCACTGTTTGTCGATTGAGTACAATCGCAAAACAGTGGCACGGCGACCCGAAATTCTAGCAGTGACAAAGCACTACGAACCCTTCGACTCGAGGGGAAAGCGGCAGAGTGGCTTGCGGGTTTGAGGCACATCCAGCAGCGAGCTGATGGTGGTCGTCCCGAAGGCCTGCTCCGCCAGGAGTGCCGTATCGTCGAGTTTTCGATGCAGGGGGCAGAGGTTCTTGCCGTGATGCGGCAGCTTGAGCGGACACTCGGGGTAGCGGTGGATGGGATCGACGGCGTTGATGACTTCCAGCACGGTCAGCACAGTGCTCGGCTTCGCCAGCACAAATCCGCCGTTGGGCCCTCGTTGCGAATGCACGACCTTTCCCTTGCTCAGCAACTGCATGACCTTCGCCAGATAGTTGACCGGGACCAGCGTATCCTCGGCAATCTGCGCCGTGGTCTGCGGAACGTCGTTCCGATCGGCAAGATAGACAACTGCTCGGAGAGCGTACTCGGCCGTTTGCGAGATCATACAGCGATACCTTGTACGGCCATCAATGAGCTGCTTGATCGCGGGAGTGGCGAACGGAACACCTCTTGATCCAGACCGGATCGTCCAGATTAGAAGCCGCTGTGGAATCTGTCAAACACGCAAAGAAACAGATCGGCCGCCGGGGTGCCGGCGGCCGAAGGCTGTCGCTTCAAGATGTCTGTGCATCAGAGGTTCATTCTCTTGGGTTCACGCAGCGGTTACGGATAGAACGGGCTGTTGAATCCGGGGTCCGAATAAATCGGACTGCTGATCACCGGGCTCGAAAAGCCTGGCTGGCTGATCGGGCTGATGCCAGCCCCATAGCCACCGTATCCACCGTTGATTCCGGTGGGGGGATAGTAGGCCGGTGAATTGATCCCGCCTCCAATGGGAGAGATGTAGGGACTCACCATCCCAGGACCGCCAATCACCCCCGGATTGTAGGGCATCCCCAGGCCGGGATTGACGGGCGCGGCGTAAGACGGTGCAGCGTAGCCGCCGTATCCGCCGTATCCACCGCCGTAATT
>JAIOPU010000038.1 GCA_021413725.1 Armatimonadota bacterium
GGGATGTCCGCCATAACAAGGAGAAAAGTCGGCGATTGGACTGCTTTGATCCCGTTTTCAATCGAGCCCACGAAAGAGGCGCCAGCCGGAACATTTTCGACATTCGGTCGACTGAAATCAGAAACCAAAATGATGCGCCCCACGCCTTGAACCGCCGCCATGACCGTATCAAGCATCGGCTTGCCCTGGAAAGGCAACAACGCCCGGTATTCGACACCCGTCTCGGCTGCAAGTTCGGGATCGCACTTCCCTCCTGCAAGGATCAGGACATCCATAAACTCTCCGCTCGCGTCAGGCTGTGGACGGTCCAACTCTGCTCATAACCCTCGTTTTTCATTTTTTGGTGCGCCCTCTCTGCTCCCGCCAGGGATTCAAACTTGCCGAACACGGCGGAACCCGAGCCGCAGAGCAACGATTCGCTCGCGCCGTGAGTGTATAGGCGTTCCGCGACATCGCGGCACTCATCCGGAGCAACGGACTCAAAATCGTTGAAGAACTCCTCATCGCCTTCCGGGAATTGCTTCAATTCTGGATTGGATCTGAGTTCGTCGAGTTTGGAATAGGCGACCGGGGTTGGGCATGAGACATCCGGCCGGACGATCACGAAGTGCCCCCTCTTGCAATCTTCCAAAGGAGTGAGTTTCTCACCGTAGCCTTCGGCACGGGCGCGTCCACCCACAAGAAAGAACGGCACGTCCGCCCCAATCGCCGCCGCAATGGCGACGTCTTGCCCCCAAGGGAATTCGGTTCGCATCAGCTTCAGAACACCTCGAATAAGCCCTGCCGCATCCGAACTGCCTCCCCCAAGTCCACTTTCAGAAGGGATTTGCTTTTCAAGGTGAATGTGGACGGGCGGAACATCAATCAACTCCTTCATCATGCGCAACGTTTTTGTCAGGGTGTTCTCAACCGGCAGCTCAGCCCAATTTGAAGTAATGGAGAATTGATGGGCCGTTGATATGACGACCGTATCAAACAAGGAGACTGCCTGAAAAACAGTTCGCAACGGATGATAGCCAGACCTATCTGGCGCAGCAACCGCGAGAAAAGTGTTGATTTTTGCCGGGCAACGAACGGTGATCACGAGTTATTTTGCACCTGGTCATGGACTTCGTCGGGAAGTGGGGGCGGCTCTGACATTGTGGCGATCATTTTGGGGATGGGCTGCATATCAAGTTCATCCAGGGCCTTGTCAATGGCGGCCAGTTGCAATTTCGCTTCGTTCATCACGTTCAAGAATTCTAAAGAGTCCATGTCTGCCTTTCGCGGCGACAGGCGATGCCCGAGCATCCTCAGGCGCATTGAATCCAGAGTGGTGACGAAGACTGCGGCCTGAGCTTCTGTGCGTTGGACTGTGGCTAATACGGTCTGGAATGCCTGCTTATATTCCGCTAAGTTCTTATCTGCAAGTTTATATAATTCTTGCGCTTGGGGGTCGCTAGTGTGGTGGGTCAGCCCGGTTGCCGAGCCACGACTCAACAGCCAACCCTCGCTCTTGGCGATCTCATAGGAAACCAAATCCGCCCGTCGAAGCGCGACGTACAGGTTGTGCGACACGCCCTCAATCGTCTTGGGAAGTTCCTCCCACGAGCCGGAATTCCGGCGACGGTTCTCCTTCATAGCTTCCTGAAGCCGAAGGTCACGGTCTTCGCAATCGCGCCAGAGCTGCTTGAATTTCGAGTTCAAGAATCGGTTCTTTTTCGACGTGAAGTACGAACTGATCAACCAAATCCCCAGACCCATCGTAAACCACAGGACCGGCCAAGAAACTCCTCGCGACACAGAAAAAACCAGCCAGCAGAAGAACCCCAAGGCACCAAGGCCAACGAGTCGCCCCGTTTGCAAAAGTTCCTTAAAGAACAGCTTGCGGTCTTGGTCCTGAATATCTTTCATCTGACTTTTATAACAGGTTTTCACCTGACAGCGTTGCAAGCAAGCTACAACCTAGGTCGGACAGTTGCCGCAGGCATCGCTCGCTCGACTGAATAAGCGAGTTGGAGCAAGTTTTCATCCCCCATTACCGGCCCCATCAACTGCAGGCCAACCGGAAGCCCGCCACTCAAACCCGCGTTCAACGAAATCGCTGGGAATCCGCCCATGTTCGCCGGAATTGTGCAGAGGTCAAGCATTTTCAGAGCCATCGGATCGGAGTCAAGAGCGCCCAATTTGAACGCCACCGCAGGGCTGGTGGGCGAAAACACCGCATCAAACTCGGCAAAGATCTTTTCGAAGTCCTGCGCCATGACCGCCCTCACTTGCTGAGCTCGCAAGTAGTAAGCGTCAAAGTACCCTGCACTCAATGCATAGGTCCCAATCATGATTCGCGCCTTAACTTCGTGCCCGAAGAGTTCGCCACGAGTCTTTGCGGCGGAACCAATGTGACCATCCCCTTCAATACGAGGGCCGTATCGCACGCCATCAAACCGCGCCAGATTACTGCTCGCCTCTGCGGGCGCGATAATGTAGTAAATCGTAACCGCCTGGGCGATGGAAGGCACGGAAACCTCAGTAAACTCAACGCCCTCTTTCTTGAGAAGATCGATGGTTTCGTGAATGACGCTCAATACACCAGGCTCAATTCCCGACCCAAAGAGCTCCTTTGGCAAAGCGAATCGCTTTCCTTTCAAAGTCCCATCTTTCAGCCCCGAATTATCCATCCCTGCATTTGGTAGGCTCGTACTGTCGTGGTGATCGTATCCCGAAATTACGTCCGAAATCGCGGCAACATCCTCGACCGATCTTCCGAACGGGCCAATCTGATCAAGACTTGAACTGAACGCAACCAGCCCATACCGTGAAACGCGACCGTAGGTCGGTTTGAAACCAACAATTCCGCAAAGAGATGCGGGCTGACGAATAGACCCACCCGTATCCGATCCCAAACTGAGCGGCGCTAGAGAACCTGCAACCGCGACAGCAGACCCTCCAGACGAGCCACCAGGTGCGCAAGTTAGGTCCCAAGGATTGTGGCAAGATCGGTAAGCACTCTTCTCGGTCGATCCACCCATGGCGAATTCATCCATGTTTGTCTTGCCCAAAAGCACCAAGCCCTGCTCGCGCAAACGACCGACCACGGTCGCGTCATACGGTGGGATGTAATTTTCTAATATCTTTGAGGCGCAGGTTGTCGGCAACCCTAGCGTGCACATGTTGTCCTTCAAAGCGATCGGCACGCCCGTAAGCGCACCACCCTCTCCAGAATCAAGCAACTTCTGAGCATTGGCTGCTTCTTCCAACACGTTTTCAGGGGAAACATGCAAAAACGCACCTAAATTCGCATCCAATTCGGCAATGCGGTTTAGCTGGGCTTGAGCAACTTCCGTTGCAGAGACTTCTCGCGACCGGAGTTTGGCGGCGAGTTCGACGGCGGATAACTCGGTGAGCAAGCTGTCTTACTCCTCAATGATCGTGGGAACCACGAAAAGGCCAGCGCGTGAGCGAGGAGCGTTGCGCAGGGCGTACTCTCTGGTAAGACCCACTTCTGCGATATCATCCGCCCATACGTTGTGCATTGAAACCGCATGCGGCTTAGGCAAAATCCCGGTAACATCAATCTCATTGAGGTCGCTAAAGTGACCCAACAATGCATTCAACTCACTTTGGAAAATGAGAAGTTCAGAATTACTGAGTTCTAGTCGGGCAAGTCGAGCTACGTGCTGGACCTCGTCGAATGAGATCGCCATACATAAGATTATAACTCAGAATTCCAAAAAAGCAAAATGAGCCCTTATAAGCAAAAACCATTGTTTCCGTTCGCGACAGCCACAGTCGTGATCGTGAGCCTGCTTGGACTTGGTCTCAATTTTGTACGCCCGCTGGTTCCAAGGTCAGGAAAGAACACTCTCGTTGCCGGAGAAGAAGACTATTTGAGCGTAGGGACCGAGCAGCCGATTCCTTGGCGAAACCTGGATCCGACCGTGTTTGTGGAGGCAAAGAGGCGAGAAATGCCCATCATGTTGGTGTGCGGGGATGTATGCGACCGAGCAGCCCGGCAAGTCGATAGGGACGTTTTCGGAAACCGAGAAATCACCGCCTGGATAAGAACAAACTTCATCCCAGTAAGGGTAGACCTCTCACAATTCCCCTCGTGGCGAGACACGTACATGCAACTCTACCGCACGAGATCATATGTTAATCCAAATTTTCATATATGGTTTCTGACCCCGTCCGGCAAGACATTCTCCAGCGTAAAAATCACAAACCCCGGCACATCGTATGATGCCGCTTGGTTCACGCAGATCATTCGCAGAGTTCAGGTGGCATTCCGAGAAATTCAATCCAAGAGATCGTCAACCGTGCCAGGAGAAGCCCAAAAGAATGATCGTGAAGCCCTCATAAATTCTCCGGAACTTGAACCGGATATGCAAGCTTACGCACAGTTGGTGATCAAGGAAGCGGTCGAGAGGAGGCAAAATCGCGCAGCAATCGGTGCCAACAAGCTCCCGGTCTCTCAGATTGCCTTTCTGCTTCAGATCGGCCTAAAATCCGAAGCGCAGTCAATACTCGACGAATTCTTGAGCAGTTCGTTAGTTGACTGGACGGACGGAGGGTTCTTTACCCAAGCCAACCGCAACGATCTAACTATGGTCGAGACAGACAAATTCTCCGTCGAAAATGCTGAGATTCTTCAGATTTTGTCCGTCATGTCCGCCGAAACGGGTAGCCCATACTACGCCGAACTAGCCCGGCGCACCTTTGACTGCCTAGCAGAGCAATTTGCTCAAGGCGAAATTGTGCGTGGATACCGAGTTTCTGATCAGGATCGTACCGGCCGGAGCCCCCGATCCAGTTACTCACCGAGTTTCTTACGCAGAGAAACTTCCGATGGCTTAAATGGCTTCTTTGCGAGCGCAGATCGAGACTGGATTCGAGCAAATCTTGGCCTCACTACGGAAACGAATCGCCAAATGCTCATCCGCATTTCCGATCCCAATGTGCTTCTCAAGCACTCGGAGAAGTTCGAAGAGATCATGGCAAAAATGCGGATTATGAAGAAGAGTGCCGACCCCGTTTATGGAGGTGAAAGGCAGCTAAGCACTGCCGCCACATGTGCCGCGAGAATGCTTCGTTCGGCTAGAATTCTAGACGACAAAGCAAGGATGTCGCAAGCTATCCGACTGGCGGAAAAAACGGGAGTCTTTCGGCTGGGTGTGGCCGATGTCATTCATACTTTCCGGGCGAATTCAGGCGACTACTCGGAGCTTCAGGACTATTTAGCTTACGCAGACGCAAAGCTCGAAGAGTATCTGATGCTCGGAAACCTTGCCTCACTCGAAGACGGTACGGCGGTTCTCAGAAGAGCTTTGAGCTTGTTCGCTCTTGGAAGAAATGGATGCCTTGCCCGTTGGATTCCCCCCGGAACTGAAGATTGGCCGCCGGACATCGTAAGTCCCGGACTCGCGGACACCCTAGGGGCTTCTACAACCGCGACCTCCATCCGCCTTTGCTTTGGATACTCTGCAGTGCTTCGAATGATCGATTCCTCACTCTGGACTACGGCAACCGCGACAGAGCTGAGACAGTTTGCTCACGATGCGGTCCAAGTCTTTGGAGGTCCCGCCCAAGCGATGGGAACGCGAGCAGGCGCTTACTACAACGCGGCATATCGGGAAATGCACGCGCCCGTAGTGGTCGTCAAGGGTCCGGATGCAGTTGATCAAGCTTCTGCGCTATGCCGATTGCTCCCGACGACGTTTGTCGCCCCCTTAGTGGGCAAATTGCGTGATCCGTGGACACGTCAACCAAACGGCTACTACACCGTCATCGACGAAACGATTCAAGGCCCGTTCACTCAGGACCAGATGAGCGAGAAGTTCGCTCTGGCCCGGTAAAACTAGAATCAGTATAATAAGGTCTCGGAGGATCGGAAAGGTCGCATAGTGGTCTAGTGCGCCGCACTCGAAATGCGGTGTACCGCAAGGTACCGTGGGTTCGAATCCCACCCTTTCCTCCAGTTTCACCTCTTTTGGTACAATTCGGGCTAAAATACCCCTATGAACGCTGAGCAATTGTCGCGCGAACTTGCGGAAGAGGAACTGAAACTCCTTACGCGCCGCCAGCTCTTCAGTAAAATTGGCTACGGAATTGGTTGGTTGGCCCTCAGCGATCTGCTCGCCTCGCCAACCCAGGCCGCGGGACTTCCCCGCTTCACGATGCCCAACATCGCCCCAAAAGCGAAGCGCGTGATCTTTCTGTTTATGGCAGGGGCTCCCAGTCACCTTGACCTCTTCGATCCGAAGCCGGTTCTCGTCAAGAATCACCTGCAGGAAATCCCAGAAGAGTACGTGAAGGGAGAGCGATTTGCCTTCATCAAGGGCAAACCTCTCCTGCTTGGTAGCCCCTACAAGTACGCTCAGCACGGCGAATCTGGAGCTTGGATTTCTGAACTAATGCCACACACGGCGAAAATCGCCGACGACATAACATTCGTCCACTCCATGAATACGGAGCAATTCAATCACGCTCCCGCTCAGATTTTCATGAACACCGGCTTCCAATTGCCCGGGCGTCCGAGCATGGGCTCATGGCTGACTTACGGACTCGGCACCGAGAACAAAGACTTGCCCGGATTTGTCGTCCTGATCTCAGGGCAGAACAATCCCGATGGGGGAAAATGCCTGTGGTCAAGCGGGTTCCTACCGAGCATCTACCAAGGCGTCGAGTTCCGAACAAAGGGCGACCCGGTCATGTTTGTCTCCAACCCCGAAGGAATTGACGCAAAGGTTCGTCGTCAAGCCCTTGACACCCTCAAAGACCTCAACGAGCAGAACTACGAAATGGTGGGCGACCCCGAGATTGCTACTCGCATCAACTCGTTTGAACTCGCCTATCGAATGCAATCCAGCGTCCCCGACCTCACCGACCTCAAGGGCGAATCCCAAGCGACTTTGGACCTCTACGGAGTCAAGCAAGGTGAGTCCGGATTCGCAAAAAACTGCTTACTCGCCCGAAGAATGGTGGAACGCGGAGTTCGGTTTGTCCAACTCTACCACCGCGGTTGGGATTCGCACGGCACCGGCGAGGGCGATGACCTTCTCCACTCGCTTCCCGCACGTTGCAAAGAAGTTGACCAGGCGAGCGCGGCCTTGGTTCAGGATTTGAAGCAGCGCGGGCTCTTGGAAGATACGATTGTCATCTGGGGCGGGGAGTTTGGACGCACCCCCATGAACGAAGGTCGTGGTGGCTCCAAATTTCTTGGACGCGATCACCACGGTAAGGCGTTTACAATCTGGATGGCAGGCGGCGGAATAAAAGCGGGCGGGTCCGTAGGTGCAACCGACGATTTAGGATATAACATCACCGAGGATCCGGTCAGTGTTCATGACCTGCATGCGACGCTCCTTCATCTTCTCGGCATCGATCATACAAAATTGACTTATCGATCCCAAGGGCGAAATTTCCGCCTTACGGACGTTTACGGTCAAGTTCAAGGAAAACTACTCAAATGAAAGTAATCGCACCAATAGTAGCTCTAGGGCTCATCATCGTTCTCGCCGCTTGGGCCCCGGTCGGTCCCAAGAAGAAAGTCTCTTACACCAAGGAAATCGCCCCAATTTTGACTCGAAGTTGTGTTGCTTGCCACGGGAAGGAGCATCCAAAAGAAGACCTCGATCTTTCAAGCCCAGAAGGAATTACGAAGGGTTCCGAACACGGTGCCGTAATTGTCGCTGGCAAATCTTCCGAGAGCAAACTTTGCACTTCGCTCGTGGCAAAGGGAGGCGATCGGATGCCTCGAAAAGCTGCCCCATTGCCAAAGAAGGAAATTGACCTGATTAACCGTTGGGTAAATGAAGGCGCAAAGTTCGATACAAAATAGACTAACGCGGAACGGTCTGAGCGTCAACCAAACTGGTCAAAACCCGGTCTGGGCTAAGTCCTTCAATTTCGACCTCGGGTCGAAGAAGGATTCGGTGACGCAGGACCGGAAGGGCCAAAGACTTCACATCGTCCGGAATGACAAAATCTCGCCCCCGCAGAGCGGCAAGTGCCTTGGCGCACAGCAGCAACGCAATGCCCGCGCGTGGTGAACCGCCCACGGCGATATCGGGTGATCGGCGCGTGGCAGCGACGATTTGATAGATGTAAGTCATTATCTTCTCTTCCACTTGCACCGACTCCACAACTTTTCGCAATTCGGCGATGGTCTCTGCGTTCCCCACGGCAGTCACTCCTACCTCGGCTAAATTCTGCGATTTGAAACCGTGGTGGTGCCGCCGCAACACCTCTACTTCCACATCCGGCGCCGGATAGTCGATCAGAACTTTAAGCAAGAATCGGTCCTGTTGCGCTTCCGGCAACGGGTAAGTCCCCTCAAACTCAATCGGATTCTGCGTTGCAAAAACCATAAATGGCTGAGGTAAAGGATAAGATTCGCCATCAATAGTCGTCTGCCGTTCCTCCATCGCTTCAAGCAAAGCGGCCTGAGTTTTGGGCGGAGTCCGATTAATTTCGTCCGCAAGTAAAATATTTGTAAACACTGGACCGCGCTTAACTTTGAAGTCGAGATTTTTCTGATCAAAAACTGACGTGCCCACCACATCGCTCGGCATGAGGTCCGGGGTGAATTGAACCCGCGAAAACTCAAGCGTCAAAGTTCTTGCCAAGGACCGGACGAGAAGGGTTTTGGCGACTCCCGGAACTCCTTCCAGAAGGACGTGACCGTTGGCGAGAATGGCAACAAGCACCTGCTCAACTACCGCATCCTGCCCCACAATAGACTTCGCGAGTTCTCCTCGCACCGAGTTTGCAAAATCAACTACCGCCTGCACGAAAGGAAACTACCTGAGAACGGCGAATCACTGCCGGAACAAAGGAACGATTCCGGCTCAGAATGGGTTAAACTGTAGGTACGCACGCAGAACGTGCAAAAGGAAACTTAAAATGATTACCGCAATTGTTGCCCTCGTTTCATTCACAACGCCAGTCGCTGGCGCAGATTTCGTCTGCCCGATCATGGTCTCACATAAAGCCAAAACTGACGGACCAAGCGTGGTTTACGCGGGTGCAACCTACCGCTTCTGTTGCGGAGGATGCCCAGACGCATTCGCCAAGAATCCGGCAAAGTACGTCGGCACTAAAGAAGTCTCAGGTGACTTCCTGTTCGACCCCACCACCGGAAAGCGTGTGGATACAGGCGCAGGATTCACTTCAGACTACAAAGGTCTCCGATTCCACTTCGCCACCAAGGCAGGCAAAGCGACATTCGACAAGAATCCTGCCAAGTACGGCACTACTCCCAAGATGGAAGTAATGAAGTGCGCCGTGATGGGCGATGCCATCCCCAGCCCTGATGAGGCCTATGGCTATGTAGACTTCAAAGACACGCGCTACTACGTATGTTGCGCGGCCTGCATGCCAAAGCTCGTAGCCACCCCCGCGAAGTACGCCGCGAAGGTGAAGGCAGTTGCGGCGAAAGGTTACCTTCACGCCGAGAAATAGGGTTCAAACGTCACAAAAATTCATCACACCAAGTTTTCCCGCTTAATTGCGGGTGACTTGGTGTGATTTTTTTATTTACGCCCTTTCTGCAATGGCGGTTGAAGTATCCTTATTCCGATGTCAAAAGTGTTCAATGTTGGGTTGATTGGGTGTGGATTTATGGGGCGGATGCACTCATCAGTGTATGGCACCCTGTCCCAGGCGAATCTCAAGGTCTGTTGCGCAAAGCACCCAGAATCCGCAACGAAACTCGCAGCACCCCACGGCGCGACAGTCGAAACCGACTGGAAAAGAGTTGTCAGCGACGATAATCTCGACGCCGTCGATATCTGCCTTCCGACCTTTCTCCACGCAGAAGTCGCCATCACTGCTCTGGAAAACGGCAAGCACGTTTTCTGCGAAAAGCCGATGGCCCTGACTTACGAGGAAGCCGAGAAAATGGCCGCCGCCGCGAAGTCATCGGGCAAAAAACTGATGATCGGGCATTGCATCCGGTTCTGGAACGAGTACGTAACGCTGACCGAATTGGTGAGATCCGAGAGATTCGGGAAACTGCTCTCGTTAAATCTCACACGATACGGCGAATTCCCGAGTTGGAGTAGTGAGGGCTGGATCGGCAAGGAGAATCTTGCCGGTGGTGCCGCGCTCGACATGCACATCCACGACACCGACTACGCCCTCCATCTCCTCGGCGAACCCACCGAAGTCAAGTCCTTCGGAACCTACGACGGACGCGGCCTAAGCCAAATATTCACGACCATGGCGTTCGGCAAGACCATCGTCCACCTCGAAGGCGGCTGGAATCTCCCACCCGGAACGCCCTTCAAAATGGCGTTCCGCGCAATCTTCGAAAACGGTGCGGCGATCATGGACGGCAGTCCATTGACCCTTTACCCTGCCTCCGGACAACCGGAAATCCCAGCATACCAGGCGATGGGAACGGCGACCGGTAGCGGAAACATCTCCGACCTCAGTGGATATTTCCACGAGCTGAACTACTTCTACAACGAACTCGGAACCGGCGGCAACATGGACAAAGTGACCCCCGAATCGGCACTGCTTTCTCTCAAAGTTACGCTCCAAGAAATCGAACAGGCAAAGGGAGCAACAAAGTGATCAAAGCCATCAACGCCTGGTCCCTCCCCGGCGGACTCGAAGGCACGCTTTCGCCGTTCGACGCGATCCAGTGGGCTAAACAATACGGATACGAAGGACTCGAACTGGCCATCGGCGACAACGGAATTCTGACCCCCGAAACGACCCAATCAACCTGCCAAGAAATCAGAGCAGCTGCACAAAAAGAAGGGATCAAACTAGAAACCGTCGCCTCCGGCCTCTATTGGGGCAGAAATCTCGGCGACTCCGACCCGGCCAAACGGGCGCAAGCTCAGGACGATCTACACAAGATGATCCCGATCACGGCCTGGCTCGGGGCAAAAACCCTTCTGACCATTCCAGGTGCGGTCGATGTCTTCTTCCTACCCGACCGCCCCGTCCAACCCTACGAAGAAGTTCTAACCAATGCGACCGAAGGGCTCAAACTCATCCTCCCTACCGCAGAAAAGCACCAAATCAAGCTCGGAATCGAGAATGTCTGGAACAAATTCCTCACCAGCCCCGGCGAGATGAAATGGTTCCTCAGCCAATTCAACAGCCCTTGGATCGGCGCATATTTTGACGTCGGCAACGTTCTCCCCTTTGGCTATCCGGAAGACTGGATTCGCTACTTGGGCAAAGACATTGCCGCGATCCACTTTAAAGATTTCCGGAAATCGGTGGGGACCGCCGAGGGTTTTGTAGACCTTCTTGAAGGAGATGTGAATTTTCCAGAAGTCATCAAAGCCTTGCAAGAGATCGGCTACAACGGCCCCTTGACTGCCGAGTTGATCCCGACCTACAAACTCTATCCGCTTGTCAGAGTGGCCAACGCCTCCACAGCGATGGATGCCATTCTCGGCAGAAACTACTAAATTTCCAACGGAGCATTGCCGATAATCTGGAGTAGTGGAAGAACTACAACAGATTTGGCAGATATTTGATCTCGTTACCCAGGGGTCGTCGGATACTGCGGGGGCTTATCTCAGTCAGGTCCTTGATCGCTCCGTGGAGTGGTTTGACGCAGCCGGAGGCAGTATTTTCCTGCTCCAACCCAACAGCGGGGACTACCTTCCTTCGGCAAAGGCAGGCGACCTCGCCCAGATTCCTTGGGATGCGGTAATCCGGTCCGGCGAAGGCATCGCTGGCAAAGCAATCGCCGAACAGACTCCTATTCTCATGGGTAATCCGCTTGCGGAACAGATCCAAAAGGAAACACCGAAGACGCGGGCAGACATTTCAAGTTCTTTGATCGTACCGCTCATCGCGCGGAGCAATGGAACGGTCGGTGTCCTCTGCCTTTCGAGACGTCTAGATCAACCCACTTTCACACAACGTGACCTTGATAAGGCCTCAAGCCTGGGAAGCTACATTGCGCTGGCCGTGAGCAACGCCCGCCTTTTGCAGCAGCATCAAGAAGTCGAGCGACTCAAGCGACTTGCAGAAATCGGCCAAATGACGGCAAGCATCGCCCACGAAATCAGAAATCCTTTGACCGGAATTCGCTCGGCGGCCCAGATGATCACCCAGAACCCCGAACTCGCTGACGAGTTCTCAAAAATCATCGAAGTTGAGGCCACCAAACTCAATGCGCTTTGCGATGAGTTCTTGAACTTCGCCAAACCACTCACTCTTTCGCTTCGCGGAACCCTGTTAAGTGACCTCGTGCTGAACGTGTGTCAGCTTCACCAGCCCGATTTTGAAGCAAAGCGTATCACCCTCGTGACAAGTGTCGCTCAAGACGAGCCATTCGTAGACCTTGACGGGCCCCGCATCGAACAAGTCGTTCGCAACCTTCTCCTCAACGCGCTCCAAGCAAGTTCGTCGGGGGGCCGCGTGACAGTCACGGTTTCTAGAAATGGAAGCATCAGCGTCGAAGATCGTGGGGCGGGTATGGATTCAGACACCGTTACAAAACTATTCTCACCGTTCTTCACTACGAAATCTAGCGGAACTGGACTCGGTCTGTGCCTCGCTCGAAAGATCATGGATGCCCACGGCGGGCAAATCCGGGTCACCTCTGAGCTCGGTCGTGGCAGCAGATTCGACATCGTTTTCCCCCTTGAGCAAGCAGCATGAACGAGAAGAAAAACATTCTCATCGTTGACGACGAGCCCAATATCAGGCGAATACTGCAAGTCAGCTTTGAAAAGGCAGGCTATGCGGTCGCCGTTGCTGAGGACGCACACCGCGCTCAGCAAGCGATGGAATCGTCAAGGTTTGATTGCATGGTGACCGACGTCACAATGCCGGGAATGACAGGCTACGAGCTTCAGACGTGGAGTCAAGAACACTTCCCGAATCTGCCCGTCGTCATCATGACTGCCTATGGCACGATTCCGCAAGCAATCACAGCGATTCGCAACGGAGCCTTTGAATTCGTCACCAAGCCATTCGACCTGGAGAATCTGAAAAAGATTGTTAGCGCGGCAGTCAATGAAGACTCCAAGCCTCTCCCCTCCGCCAAAAAAGCTAAGGGCAAGAAGGTTGACTTTATCGCAGAATCACCTTCCATGAAGGAAATTTACGAATTGGTCGAGCAAGTTGCCGATTCCCGCGCAAGCGTCCTGATCACCGGCGAGAGCGGAGCCGGCAAAGAGGTTATTGCAAACCTCCTTCATACTCTATCTCCACGCGCAACGAAGCCACTGATCGCATGTTCCTGCGCCGCGATGCCCGAGACTCTGCTTGAGAGCGAACTCTTCGGCTACGAAAAGGGCGCATTTACGGGTGCCGTCGGGGCAAAGCCCGGACGGTTTGAACTTGCCGACAAAGGCAGTCTTTTTCTGGATGAAATTGGCGAAATCCCTGGGACGATCCAGGCCAAACTCCTGCGAGTCTTGCAAGAGCGAGAGTTTGAGCGCCACGGTGCGACCAAACCGACGAAGGTGGATGTTCGTCTTATCACCGCAACCAACCGAGACCTTCATGCAGAGGTCGAAGCGGGCAATTTCCGGCTTGACTTGCTCTACCGGCTTCAGGTCGTCGAAATTCACCTTCCACCTTTGCGCGAGCGACGCGAAGATATTCTGCCTCTTGCCGCGTTCTTTTTGACTAAGTTTTCCTCAGAAAATGAGAGAAAGGTCATCAGCATGTCTCTTGCTGCCCAGAACTCGCTCCTCGCCTATAATTGGCCAGGAAATGTGCGGGAACTTAGCAATGTAATCGAGCGAGCAGTGGTGATGTCAAATCGCGAAGAAGAACAACTTGAGGCACAGCACTTGCCGAAGCAGCTTCAGGTGGCGTAAATTATGTCAAAATCGCTTGTACAGAGTCCTTTCCCGCCCCTGAAAAGGGGGGGACAATGACCGAAGGGAATTGAGGGGGGAAATTTAGCCTCGGAATTCCGCTGGCTATACCGAATTCCAACTCCAATGATCCCACGCTTCCCCTTGTGCCAACTCCCCACCCCATGCCATCGACTCGAGCGGCTTTCCTCGGATCTTGGTGTGGAGCTATGGATCAAACGGGACGACCTCACCGGTTTCGCCGCCGGAGGGAATAAGGGCCGAAAGCTCGAATATCTCCTTCCTGAAATCCTCGCCAGCGGCTGCGACACCGTGGTGAGTAGTGGTGCCAATCAATCTAATTTTATTCGCCAACTTGCGGCGGCATGTCGAATGGTTGGTCTGCGATTTGCCGCCGTCACCATGCCTCTACCATTTGAGCCACCCGCTCCAGAAATGATAAACGGTGCAGTTCAGGGCGGAAACTTAATCCTTGATGACCTTTTCGGCGCAGAAATTACCCAACTCAAGAATGGAACGTGGGATGAACTTGAGGCTGCATCCAACCAACTTGCGGATAAACTTGAGAAAGAGGGGTGCATGGTCAAACTCATCCCACTGGGCGGAAGTTCAGTCCAGGGTGCATTTGCCTTTTCCGAAGCCTGCAAGGAACTTGGGGAGTCTTTCGACCACATTGTTGTTCCCACAAGTTCGGGCAGCACCCATGCTGGAATTGCTCATTTTTTCTCGGGAACGCCGACAAAAGTCACTGGGTTTTGCGCTGACCCTGAGCCAGGGATGACCGATGTGGTGGCCAGCCTTTGCGGAGATCTTGACCACCTTCTCGGCACGACAAAGCACCTCAAACCTAGGGACATTGAACTTGATACATCTTTCAGCGGACCGGGCTATGGCGTTGCAAGTGAGGTCGGTGACAGGGCAACCCAGCTACTCGCTCACCGCGAGGGCATTGTTCTCGACCCGGTCTATACCGCCAAGGCCTTTGCCGGATTGCTCGACGGAATCAAGAACGGCAGATTCAAAGGTCGGATACTTTTTTGGCACACCGGAGGTCTACCTAGCCTTTTTGCCTACGCCGCCCCGACTCGGGGGAACTCTTTGGAGATAGAATGAGTCCTATGCACGTGCGAAAAGCTTTTATCCTCGCCTTGGGCCTTGTTGGGACCAGCGCATTTGCAGAAGATTCCCGTAGCGTGGCGGTTGCCGAAATCGGCGGGGCCATGCGTCAGTCAGGGGCTTACAAAATCCTTACCATGACAATGCAGGGCAAGCAAAAGCTTGGAGAAAACAAAGAGGACAACTTTTCGATATACGTCTATTTCGACGGCAACGTAACTCTCGAACATCCGCTTCCTAAACTCTGTGTCCTGGAGTATCTGGAAGAAACCCTCGTTTCTAAAGTGGTAGCCGATGGGGAAACGCTCTGGGTTTACGGACCGCAGTCCAACGCTTACTGGGCGAAAGGTTACGCACCGGCGAATTCCTTAATCACCCCTACGACGGCTCTATTCACGAAGCTAAGTGCGGTCGCCAAAGGCCAGCTCGTTCGAATTGTGCAAATTCTAGACGAAATTTATTCCAACAAGAAGTCGACCGATTGGACGCCGTTTTCCTCAATTGCAGGCTACGACAATCTAGGTTGGTTCGTCCAGGATAGCGGCTCGCGCAAGGAAAAAATGTTCTACGACGTCAACCGTGGCAATCCTGATTTCAGTGGCGATGATGTCATTCAGAGCGTTTATTTTGAGTACAGCGACATCCGAATGGGCGCGCCGCGTAGCATTCACTGGAAGGCAGACCTTGGCCTCGGCGGGTTCCCGCAAAATCCAAGTGTCTTCAAGTTTGTGCCGCCTGCGGGGTCCAGATCTGTTACTACTGGAAGGTAGCTTCACTCCCGCGAGTCGGGAGGAGGATCAATTTGCGGATGCCTAAACCCGGCTAACATCCGAAGCGTGGGACAGGGCGAGCTGGAACTCAGACTCAAACCGCTCCCAAGCATCCTCCGTCGGTAGTCCCTGCATCACCAAGCACGATCCATCCGGCCGAATGAGAGTCGCCAGGACCCGGCGATCTTCAGAAAATCGCGACCAGCGAAGCCAATCCGCATGGGGGTCGCTCCAGAGAAATGTCCGGCGATGACGACTCACGGGAATGCACTGATCGAGGACTGTAAGGTGCTTTCGCTCCGCAGTTCCGGTTATGAATCCCATACAAATATTGGGACAAGCCGGAAAACTATCTTCCAGTAATTTCCACCATATTTCCCAACTCGCGATCCCTTCAAAATCCCAGCCCATTATCAGAACTTGGGGTTGCGTAAATTCAAAGTCGGCACCGATCAGCGAACTGCCCTTGAGGCTCGGAGGATTAACCAAATCGGCTATTATTGTCTTGTACTCTTGCTTCCAAAGCATTTTTTCTTCACCGCTAATAGTATTTTAGGCGATTTCCTTGCTAATAAATAGGGCTCGCATGCGAATCCGGGACGAATATAAGTAGCAGCACAAGTTCATGATTCAAAGCCCCGCCCTAGAAATTGAAAATCTCCCCAAGACGATACTCAGCCTCGCTTGGCCTGCCGTGGTCCTGAACTCGCTCCAAGTCATCAATACGCTTCTCGATCGGAGCTTTATCGGACACCTCCCCGAATCCGCTCTCAAGGGCCTTGGCGGGGCAATGAGCATTCAGTTCCTGATGTTCTCTCTTGCCTTTAGCCTGAGCGTGGCCTCAACGGCCTTGGTCAGTCGTGCATATGGGGCAGGCGATGTCGCTCAGTACCAAAAATCTGCAAGGCAGTGCCTTGCACTGGCCGTTTTCGTCGGCATCGCACTGGCACTCATAGGTGTACTCATCACGCCATTCCTGAGTCGAATGTTCTTCCCAACCAACTTGGGGGCGCAACAGGAGATGGGTTCCTATCTGCATCCCTACCTCTTCGGGCTTCCTGCCATTGCCATAATCCAAACTCTCGCCGGTGCGCTCCGCGGTATTGGCGATACGAAGAGCCCGATGTACATCTCTGGAATACAGATCCTTCTCCACATCTGCCTCAATATTCTTCTCATTTTCCCCACCCGATCCATCAACGGCACCACCGTCTACGGTGCGGGGATGGGCTTAGCCGGAGCATCGACGGCACTCGCAATATCCGCGTGGGTCGCTGCCCTCGGGTACTTGATCTTTGCCCAGAAAACGGAACTTGGGCATGGCGCGAAATTTGAACTGCCCGTAGGAGAGTGGCCTCGCCGAATCTCGCGCCTTGCGGCACCCACCGCCGGAATGTCCATTCTCCGAGTTCTTTCTCTAAGCACCTTCACATGGATTCTCACCCGAGTCCCCCGCTCGGAAGAGGCCATAGCCGCGCTTCCGGTCGCGTTTGCCATCGAATCCATCATGTTCATGCCCGCCTTTGGACTTTCTATGGCGGCAACTTCACTTGTCGGCCAGTGCCTCGGGGCCAGAGAGCCTGCGCGCGCGGAGAAAATTGGTTGGCTCACGAGCCATTTTGGAGCCGTCATTATCTTGCTCATGGTCCTTCCCATCTACATCAACGCCAATCTAATTGGTCGTACGATGGTCACACCCGATTCAATTTCGTCGGGGCACACGATTACGGTTCAGCAACAGAAACTGCAGGACAATAAGGAACTGATCGCCAATGAATCCACCTCGCTCATCAAGATTCTTTGCGTCACCGAAGTTTTTTTCGGATATGCGATGATCCTAATCGGGGCGATGCAGGGTGCAGGCGATACGGCGACACCCCTTTGGATTACCATTATCTCCCTCTGGTTCCTTCGCGTCCCGGGGGCGTACCTCCTTGCGGTAACATTCAAAATGGGTCCGCCGGGCGCCTACTGGGCAATGTCGTTATCGCAGATGGTCCAAGGACTTCTGGCTATATGGGCTTTCCGACGCGGCCATTGGAAAACTGCAAAGGTCTAGCCTACTTTGCGACCCTCAAGAGCAGCGACCCTTTAGGTTCAACAGCAAAGGTAAGTCGTTTCTCCCTTATTGCATTCGCGAGGAGCATCTTCCATTTCAGGTTCAGGTCTTTGCTCATCGCCTGAGTCTCCTCGGCACTGTACGGGGCAGTCTGCATTGCCTGAAGCCAGCGCTCACGTTCTGAGCCTACGGTTGAAGCAACGTTCACATAGACATGACTTATGCCCAGGCTTTTAAGCGCACGGATGAATTCGTCGGTCGTCTGGATTTTGTCATACGGAATCAAAGTGCAATGACCTGGATTCGCCCAGAAATACTTGACGTCAAGCAAGTAGCCAAAAACTTCATCATACAGTGCAATCTTCCCCGAGCCCACCTCTTGATTGATCGCTGAGGTGTACTTATAAAATGGAATGGTCGCGCGCTGATAATCTTCTCGGCCCACCGAGCCAAAGGCAACAGGTAGCTGGCTCTGAGTTTGGGTCACCCAGAGGCACGCCACGGTGTATCCAAATTGACTCACCAATATTGCGCCCATCAATCGTCGCCACTGCACTTCCGCCGCGACCGCACCCGCGAGAATCGCCAGTAGTACGTACATGCCCGTCATGTACCGCGACTGCTGGCTTAAGAAAAACCAGCTTGCAAAGTTCAAACCGATGAAGGCAAGCAGCAGATTAACGATCCGGTTTCGCCGCAGAACAATCGCAGCTAACATCCCCGCGATGACCACCGCGGCACCTGCCGTTGTCATCGGAACTCCAAGACCCAGAGTCGGTGCCGGATTTGTATACTTTCCTGGCTGATAACCTATCCCCAGAATCGAGTTGCCAGCCTGCGATAGATCACGTCCGGTTGGGGTACGCCCAACTCCAAATGACTGTTGCTCATCTCGATATATATCCGCACGCCACTGGTTCCAATCGTGACCTCCAAACTTTTCATAAAAGAACGGGTAGACGGGGTTGCTCGTATTTTGGATGTTCCGGATCATCCAAGGTAACGGTATCGCCACGGCAATCGCAGCTGCTAAGAGACTGAATTTGAGGAGCCTGCCTCTTTCAACAACCTTAGAAACTCCTAGCACAAGCAACAATCCAACAAAAAGGAGGGCGGCAATTCCCGTGAACTTTGAACCTGCCGCAAAACCTAATAGGACCCCCGAAAGGATAAGATACTTGGCTGGAAATGCAACAGGTGTATCGTTTTGCTCCTGTGCGAAAACGAGCGCAAGTACAGCATAGAGACCTCCGAACGCCACGAATAAGCCTTGCGCACCATCGACATACCCCGTTCCTGCCTCCCACAACAAAACCGGAACTCCTAGATACGCTAGCCCCGCCCACTTCGCGGACAGCCCACCGAAAATCCGCCGAGTGACTCCCAGCACGGCCAACAAACCGAAAGCCCAGTAACACATTGTAAAGCCTCTGGCCATGGTTTCCATCTTGAGCGATAGCCCAATCTGAAACAAGGAGTCCACCACCGCTGGAAAATTGCTGTGGTGGATGTAAGGAATGTAGTCCCTTGAACCCGATGCAAGCCAAAGCTTGGGAACGGCAAAGTGATAGGCAAGAGAATCCCACTCCAAGCCAGATGGCGGGGCTAACGCCGTGACCGTTGCGATGATCCCGGCAACTGCGATTGCCAATACAATAGGGGACCGAAGCCAGTTCCAGTCGGTTTTCTGATGCAGCACCTCACGAATGATTCCGACAATTCCCGGGATCGCAAGCAAACATGCGATCCAGGCAAATCTAGGCGGGGTTAGCCAAAACGCCGCGAACCCAAGGCTCCCGAGTCCGAGAATTCCTCCGATTCCCCATTGCTCCAGAGGGTCTTGGACAAAGTGGTATTTCTGCAGAATCCATCTTGCCCCCGCACCGCAGCCAAGAGAAACAATCAGCGCAAGTAATAAACCAAGCATACTAAAAATCGTGTCCTGTTCCCGAACCTATCGCCTGGCCGCGCCTTCCGATACCAAATGGAGTGTCAAACGGCAGGACCTTCAACCTGATAAAGAACCCAATCTCGGTTCCCTTGCGGAAGCCTGTCGGATTATCAATGATCTGCAAAATCGCCTCGGCATCGTGAAGGTCATAGATGAGCGAAACATGGCGAGAGTCGAACTGCTTGAGGTACCCATTATACGATGCCAGAGCACTCATCTTGAGCTTTCCGAACCTTAAACCCTCGGCGTACAAATTGACATTCCCCCAAATGTGTCGATCCCCATCAAACCGCGTCCCCAGCGTGACAAAGCCCTCGCCAACCCTAATGCCTGAGTCCAGCCGAATATTTTGCCATTTCGCGCGACTCGTGTCGTAGCTTGAGTTTGTTCTCACATAGAAGCGCTTTGAGGGCTCATAGTCAAGCCTTAAACTTGCCGACTGCCATGGAACTGACTTCCTGTCGGCGGCTCTAAAATCGTAGCCACTTTGCGCCCCGAATCGGAAGCCACCCCTTGTCTCAGTCATGATTTCCAAGTAACTCTGATTCGACTTCCCTGATTGGTCGATATTTAATGGGGTGAATCCTTCGGGTTGCAAATAAGTATGGCGCCAATTAAAGTAACTCTTTGGCGCAATCTGGTAGCGATATCCACCGTCTAATGCCAAGACGTACTGTGCCGTATTGTCGCTATAAATGCCCTGCTTAAACCTGGCATTGTACGTGAATGAGCTGCCGTTCTTCGCCGAGTTGCTTTTATACATCGCCCAGTCAAACGCCGATCTCGTCAGTCTCTTTGCCTGGTTGTCACGTAATTCCGCGACACTGACGCCTATTGTAAACGGCAATTGTTGACTGAACCTGTCTCCAAACATTCGCCTCGCGTCAGACTTTAGGGAGAGCATGGGAGTTTGGTCTGACCCCGCGTAGAAATTTGCCTGTGTTCCGATCGGGATCGCTCTTTGGTAGAGCAGTTCGAGTTCTGCCTTGGTAAGATCTTCGGTGCCCCGAAATCGGAGATCCAATCGTTTGCTCTTTACTCCCTGATTGTTAAAGCCTGAACTTTGAGAAGTTGCATAATTTAGATCTAAATTCGTGCGAGTTCTTGGACTCCAGGTCCGCTGATCGCTCAGGGCAAACGAAGAGGAAAGGGTGTCGTAGTTTGAAGATTTCGAACTATTCTGATTAAAAGTAAAGCGGAAATTCCCCTGCTTTGTGTTTCGAGTAAAGTTTGAGCGAGCGATGAGTGTCCGGGTATTGGGCGCGGTCAAATAGTTTGAAGACTGAAAAACAGATTCGAGGGCGAATTTTCCGCCGAGAAGGGGCATACGGTGGTCGATACTTGCCAACTTGCTTCGTACCGAACCCACGATTCCGTACACTCTTGCAAGCCCGTACATTGAGCCTTGGCTATA
The DNA here is from genome assembly GCA_021413725.1 of Armatimonadota bacterium. Classification (GTDB taxonomy): domain Bacteria; phylum Armatimonadota; class Fimbriimonadia; order Fimbriimonadales; family Fimbriimonadaceae; genus JAEURQ01. The sequence goes on from JAIOPU010000038.1 coordinate 21,092, forward strand.
GTGAAGGTCGCTTCCAATACCAGCGCCCAACTTTGAGAAGTAGTCCAGTCGATTGTTGAGATAAGTCTCCCCCCGGAGTGGCGTGGCAATTCGATTGAGAATATAGTAACCCTCATCGCGGCTATGACCAACTTTGGGTAGTACTCGCTCCCCCGTCTCATTCAAGGGCAGCACCAGGTAAGGAATCGTGAGAATGGGCTTATTGAGGATTCTTAA
>JAIOPU010000039.1:0-5336 GCA_021413725.1 Armatimonadota bacterium
GATGCGCTGATTTTCTGGCTCTTCCAGCCAAGACTCGATCTCACTTGCGGTGCGAGGTCCGATGTCAGGAATCGCAATGAGTTCATCGTAGTGCGCTTTGCGGAAAACGTTTATCGCCCCAAACGCTTTGGCGAGATCGGCGGCGGTGCGGTCTCCAACAAACCGAATTCCGAGTCCAAAAATGAACTTGGCAAAGTCCTGAGTCTTGGATTTCTCAATCGCGTCAAGGAGTTTCTTCACGCTCTGTTCGCCAAGCCGGTCCTCGCTCGCCAACTTTTCGGCATTGACTGCCAGTCGGTAGATATCAGGTAACTCGGCGACAAGAGCCATCTCGATCAACCGCATCACCATCTTTTCGCCAAGTCCCTCAATATCCATCGCGCCGCGCGAAGCAAAATGAATGATCTTCTGGCTCACCTGAGCCGGGCAACTCTTGTTCGGGCATCGCAAAGCAATTCCGGAGTCATCGCGGACGAGCAATGTCTGACATTCGGGGCAGTGAGTGGGTACTTCGGGCTCCGTGGAGCCGGCGGGTCGCTTGTCCAAAACCGCGCCTACGACCTCGGGAATCACATCTCCGGCACGTTGAATAATCACGGTGTCGCCGACTCGGACGTTTCGACGTGTGAGGTCCTCGTAATTGTGTAACGTAGCCCGGGAAACCGTCACTCCGCCCACGAAAACAGGTTCAAGTTCTGCGACAGGCGTGATCACACCCGTTCGACCCACGTGATTGGAAATCGCTAGTATTTTGGTAAAAGACTGTTCGGCGGGGAATTTGTACGCTATCGCCCACCGGGGTCCTCGGGAAGTACTCCCGAGTTGGTTTTGGAGCGAAATCTCGTTGACCTTGATCACAACCCCGTCGATTCCGAATGGCAAACTCGCCCTTTCGGAACTCACTGAATCAACAAACTCAAGCACCTCCTCGATCGATCCACACAACTTTCGCTGTGAATAAACCCCGAAGCCCATCCTTCCTAGCGCATCCAACACCAAAGACTGCGCTTCCGCCACAGGTTCGCCCTCGCCCTGGCTGTAAGCAAAAAACTGAAGTTTCCGTTGCGCGGTCAGCCGCGAATCCAGTTGGCGCATTCCGCCCGCAGCTGCATTTCGCGGGTTGACAAACGCCTGTTCTCCTCGCTCGAGCCGCACCGCATTGAGTGAGTCAAACGCTGCTTTTGGCATCACAACTTCACCTCTCACTTCGAGCACTGGAGGAAAGGGAGGCTCAAGCCGCAAAGGAACTCCTTGTGCTGTTTTGGCGTTAGCCGTGACGTTCTCACCCGTCGTCCCATCGCCGCGAGTCGCCGCAACATTTAACAAGCCCTCCAAATAAATCAGCGACAAAGAGAGCCCATCAAATTTGAGTTCCGCAATGTACTCAATCGAATCCACCCCCGCAAGTCCCTTGCGGACGCGCTCATCAAAGGCTCGTAACTCCGCCGCATCAAAGGCGTTGTCAAGCGAGAGCATCGGGCGGCGATGCCGGTGTTCGGGCAGATCCTTGACCGGAGCCGATCCCACCCGATGAGTAGGGGAATCCTCCGTGCGCAACTCAGGATTCGCGGCTTCAAGTTCAACCAGCTCCCGAAAGAGCCGGTCATATTCTGTGTCTCCGATTTCGGGAGCTTGCTGTTGGTAGTACAGCCGGTTGTGCCGTTCAAGCTCGCTTCGGAGCCAAGCCGCGCGCTCTTTCATTTCTTGATTTCTTTTTGGATGGCTTCGTCGATTCGACCAAGAAGCATTTTCCAAGCCGCCTGCGCGTCACCCTTGGTGGACTGGACTTTCGCCGCGACAATCATTTTTAGCCAAGCGAGTTCTTTGGGCGAATGATGTTTCATCGCTTCCTCAATGGGGCCGACGACAGAGGCCGCGGTCAATCCATTTGTGTTTTTGATGGTCTCCTCGATGAACTTCTTCGCGGGCTCGGTCAGTTCTTTGTGCTTCTTGATCTCCTCGGAAAATTCGTTTGCCTTGGTGATGCTTTTCATCGCGATTTCCCGACCTTGGTCGGCTACTTTCTTGCCGACTTTCACAGATTCATCGAGGTTGGATTTTGCCTCAGAAATGTTTTCGGGTGGCTTACATCCGATCATGAACGCTGCAACAAGCAGGAGCAGAAGGGCTTTCATAGCTTACGAGTTTACTTGGTATCCATCCACTCTTACGACGAGCGCTGTGGCGTTGTCCGACCCACCCCCGACCAGAGCCGCGTTCACGAGCTTCCATGCAATATCACTTGGCCCCGTCGCATCGTTCATGATTGCCTCAATATCAGAGTCGGGGACGTGCTTGGTCACCCCGTCCGAGCAGAGAAGAAAAGTATCGCCTACTTCTACATCCGTAAAGAAGACCTCAGGATTAAAGTCCTCGTCATAGCCAATGCATCGCGATAGGATGTTCCGGTTTTGGTGGTTTTCCGCGTCCTCGCGGGACATAATTCCCATCGAAACCACCTGCTCAACCCAGCTATGGTCGGTCGTGATCTGCGTCAAAACGCCGTGGCGTAAGCGATATATTCGGGAATCGCCGATATGCGCGACGAGTGCCCTATCCTGGATCAGCATGAGCACATCCATCGTCGTTCCCATGCCTCGTCGGGCGGGAATTGCCTGACCGACATTCAACACGAACCGATGGGCGACATGGACGGCCGCCATCGCCGCTGCCTTGGGGTCTTCAGAAGTGTGGTTCAGGTAGGTATCAATGAAAGTCTTCGCCGAAAGCTCACTCGCAATCTGCCCGGCGGCGTGACCGCCCATCCCATCGCAGACCAGAAAGATATCGCCCCGAGTCGCCTGGGTCCGCTCGTCGGAGGCGATGTAGTATTCAAATTTGTCCTCGTTATTCTCGCGAACTCGACCCAAATCGGTCTTGCAACCAATGCTGACCTGAGGAATTATGCGCAACTCAATGGGGGTCAGGAGGTCGGAGACAGCGTATTCAGCCGTAATATCTTCCATGGATTACGAGTTTAGACGTTTACTTGACCTAAGAATGCTCAGTCGCACGGTAATTCCGATAAAATGCTACCGTGTCCGATCACTTAGAGCAAGTCTACGAAGCCGTGAGACAGATTCCGGCAGGGAGAGTCGCGAGTTACAAGCAGGTCGGCCAGATGACGCACACCTACTTCACGGCCCGTCAAATCGGGCGAATTATGTTCCATGCGGCGGGAATAGACCTCCCTTGGTGGCGGGTTGTGGGTTCAGATCGGAGTCTGCCGATTGGAAAACGAGACGCGAGGCTCTATCTGGAGCAACGAAAACTCCTAGAGGCGGAGGGCGTTCAGTTTGTCGGTGACAAAGTTGATCGTGCTGCCTTTGTGGACTAAACTCTCGCCGAAATCGCCATTTTGAGCACCGCTTCCGTCTCTGCCTTTGTCGCCTTCCTTGCGAAAATGGCAGTGACTTGAATGACTTTGTTCCCAGAAATCAGGTTCACGGCGATCGTGCTCATGTGGGCACCGTTGAGCCAGTAGGCAAGGTATTTGTAGCCGCTAGAGACTCCGGTGCGGGACGGGACCTTTTTCTCGTTGATCATCTTCATCAGGCGCGGATCGAAACGCTTAAAGCGCTTTGGCGCACCCTTGGTGAACGCAACCACGGTCATGCTGGCCTCTTTCGGGCCTGTGAAATCCCCGACCAACGCTCTTTGATTGGGATCGTTGGTTGCGGGTGCAACCTTCCAAGGTGCGACCAACTTAATCCGGTAAGGACTCGCACCCTTAAACGTTCCGGCAGGACGGCTGACCACCTGAGCTAAGCCCAATGAAGCCAAAAGCAAAAAAAGCAGAACAGCCTTAACTCTCATTCAACCCCGTAAACCGGCCCATTCGGCGGAATTTGTCGTAACGCGCTTCCTTGAGTTGCGCAGGCTTCATCTTGCCCAACTCATCGAGGTTCTTCAAAATATAGGAACCGACCGTCGCAAAAACTTCTGCGGAATTTCGATGCGCACCCCCAAATCCTTCCGGCAGAATTTCATCAATCAAACCAAGTTCTATCGCACTTTGCGCCGTGAGTTTTAGGGCGGCAGACGCCTCGGGTCCCATTTCGGGTTTGCGCCAAAGAATCGCAGCACAACCCTCCGGGGGAATCACTGAGTAGACCGAATGCTCCAGCATGGCAAGTCGGTTCGCGACAGCGATGCCAATCGCTCCGCCACTACCGCCTTCGCCAATGACAACGCTTACCACCGGAACGCTCACCGCGAACATCTTTTGAATGCTCGCCGCGATGGCTTCGCTGATTCCGCGCGACTCGCTCTCAACGCCGGGGTCGGCGGCTGGAGTGTCGACAAAAGTCACAATCGGCAGGCCAAATCGGTCCGCCATATCCATAAGGCGGATGGCTTTGCGATAGCCCTCTGGCTTCATCATCGCGAAGTTTCGCATCTGCCGCTCTTGAATGTTGCGACCCTTCTGTTGGCCGATCACCATGACCGGGCGACCACCAATCCGGGCGGGCCCGCCGATTATTGCGTTGTCAATTCCGTGGCGTCGGTCACCTTGAAGCTCGACGAAATTTGTGAACAAAGCCGCGACGTAATCTAGCGTATAGGGCCTGTGCTCGCACCGCGCGATGAGAACCTTTTCCCAGGAGTCGGGGTCGGAGTAGAGCTTTTTGATCGCGGCATTGAGGGTCTTCCGGTAGGTCGCAATCTTATGCTCCAATTCCTCTCGGCGCTCGCCGGAAGTTGCGGGAACGAGCTCGTCGAGCGCCTTGCAGGCACTCTCCAAATCGATGATGTTCTTCTCCCACTCCTTCCAAGTCTTGGGTCGATCGTGTGACATTATTTCGCTCCTCCCGCAAACATTCCGATCAGATTGCCGAGGGTGTCGCGCATCTCACGCCGAGGAACGATGCTGTCGATCATGCCCTTTTGAAGGCAGAATTCAGAAGTCTGAAAGTTGTCCGGTGCCTTGCCCACTTGGGCCTGTTTGCTCACCCGCGCCCCGGCGAAGCCGACGAGAGCGCGAGGCTCGGCGAGGATAATGTCGGCGATGCTGGCGTAGCTCGCAAGGACTCCTGCCATCGTCGGGTCGGTGAAGACCGTAATGAAGGGTGCGCCTGCTTCGCGGCACATTTCAGCGGCGGCGGTGGTCTTTGCCATCTGCATCAGGCTCAAAAGTCCCTCCTGCATTCGGGCTCCGCCTGATGTGCAAAAGACAACGGCGGCAATTTTCTCCTTCGCGGCACGCTCCAATGTGCGGGTCACTTTCTCACCCGCTACACTCCCCATGGATCCACCCATGAATCCAAACTCACTTAGAGCGACCGAGCAACGGGTGCCGAGAATTTCGGCAAAGCCCGAAATCATGCCGTCGTTGC
>JAIOPU010000039.1:5365-35587 GCA_021413725.1 Armatimonadota bacterium
GTCGTTGCGACCGGTTTTCTCCATTGCATTGGCGAGTTTCTCGGCGTACTCAGGAAACTCCAGAGTGTCGATGGAGGCAAGATCGGCGTCCATTTCGCGGAAAGTGCCCTCGTCAAAGGTGAGTTCGATTCGCATTTCCGCAGAAAGTCGGTGGTGATGGCCGCAGTGCGGGCAAACCATCAGGTTTTGCTCGAACTCGCGTCGAAAAAGCGTCTTCTTGCAGTGGGAACACTGTAGAAAGGCGTCACTTACGGGTGCATTTTTGCCTCGTCCAAGCCTCATGTGTCCCTCAGAATACCCGTTGCGCCCCCGGACCCTGGCTTTGTAGTACTTTTTAAGGACACGAAAATGCTGACTATGCCGCAAGTCCAGTTCTGCCGTTAATTACCCTACCGATGCCATTGGGCACCGGTAAGGAAGGTCAAAATGAATAAACGAACTCACAGAAATCAAAACCACGGTGAACCCAGCATGTCTGAACGATGGCCCCGCATGGATTCCTCATTGGCAGACCAGGAGTTGGTACGACAAGTTACAGCGCGAATTCTCGCGATGCCTGACCGAATCGAGAAGATCGTTGAACTCAGGGATCGCCTTGAGAAAGGCACATATGCGCCGACCGGATATCAAATTGCCTCGGCAATGGTAAACCTTAGCCTGACGAGTAGATTCACGCGGCGTTCAGGCATTGTCGTAGAGTACTTAAAAGCAATACGGGTACTGACCCACGCCGACAAGAAGCACCTCTTCTAGAACTGATGCTCAGGCACGAAAAAGCCCGCGAAACCACCCCTTCGCGGGCCTACTAAATAGTGGTGGGCAACCTACTCACCGACAACGCCGTCGCCATCAAGGTCCTTGTTGACCATCTTCTCGACTCCACCGACTACCTTCTGACCCATGTCAGAGTTCATCAAATCCTTGGCTTTGTCCATCAGGTTTCCGCCTGCATCCGTTGCCGCGTCTTTTGCGTCACCCGCAACTTCTGTGGCCTTGTCGGCAGCGCCTTCGGCTGCGTCTGCTGTCGCGTCGGCGGCTCCGCCGGTCATGTCCTTTACTTTGTCAATGGCATCTTCGGCCAATTCTTTTGCTTTATTCAAAAAATCCATTTTGTTCTCCTGGTCACCAATATAACTGGTAGGGTAATTATACTGGAATCAGTGGTTTGAGGGGACTCGCAGATCCGGATGTCCCAGTTTCGACTTCGCATCAAGCCTGGTGACCAGCTTTAACCTGGTTGGGGATAATAATATTGCAGTCCTGGTAATTTTACTCGGACAAAATTGTCAAAAATGGCTTAAACTATGACAAACCCTTTTCGTCGTACGCCTTTTTGCGCGCGACGAATCGTCTTGGATTCTCATCGTGAAATTTTTGAAACCATTTTTGGCCGCGCTCGCGGCTTTCGTTATGACTGGACCGGTCATCGCTCAGACTGAGATCAGCGCAGAGCAACCGGTTGTTGGCCAAATCAACGTGGGTAAAAAGGCCGCTGTTGAGACACTTGGTCAGATCATGGACAGGGAATCCCGCAAACCGATTGGCAGCGGCATGCGGTTTGGTTCGCAGGAAAACGATGGCGATTTGCTCCCGCCGTTGCCACTCGGTGCGGGCGACCTTGGTGGCTCAGAATCCGGCGACCCGTTCACAAACCCAATTCGAAATTTCACAGTTGGTAACAACTTTGTCGGCCCAGTCATGGGCGAAGGGGGAATCTCCTATATTCCACCGGACACGATGGGAGCCGTAGGCCCAACCCAGGTCTTCGTCACGATCAACGGTCGAATGAAACTCTATTCCAAGGCGGGCGTCGCAACTGGATTCAACGTTTCACCCGAGACCTTTTTTGCTAGCGTTATGAACGCCGGGGACAACATCAGCGACCCCCGAGCCTGGTTCGACCGAATCACGCAACGCTGGATCATCTGTGCGATCACCATCCCATCGGCAGTCAATAACAATAAACTGGTTATTGGAGTGAGTAGCGGAGCGACCTTGACCAACACCGCCAGCTTCGCCTTTTACGGCTTCGTCCAAGACGCTATTTTGCCGGTCGGTTCAGACAGCGGCGCGTTCTTTGACTATCCTTTGATGGGCGTCGACGCCAACGGAATCTACGTCGGGGGAAACATGTTCAACTCTTCTGGCTTTTACATTGATTCCAGCATGTTTGTCATTCGAAAGAGCTCGGTTCTCTCGGGCGGCCCAATCGTCGCGTCAGTCTTTCGAAACGTTGGATTTACCTCGCCAATGGGAGTGAATAACGATGACTCTGCGGCAACGACCGGATACATCGCTGGAATCCCAGCCACAACGCAGTTGCGACTGCGAACCATTACGAATGTCTCCACCACGCCGATTCTCGGTGCTGCGCTCAACATCACCATTCCAACTGTTGCAACGCCAGGTTCATTTCCTTCGCTAGGTGTGACGACATTACAACTGGATCCCGGCGACACACGAATCATGGATGCGCAAATTCGGTTGAATCGAATCACCGGCGCACGAACCATGTGGCTTTCGCACGGAAGTCGCGTCACTGCGACTGGAGCAGGCTCTGCCGCCGGAGATCGCAACGGCATTAAGTTTTACGAAGTGACAAACCTCGCGGGAACGCCGACCTTGTTCCAAAAGGGAACGATGTTTGATGCCGTCACCGACAATAAGTTTACGTACGGTTCCGTATCGATGAACGGGCAAGGTCATGCCGTTGTTGGGTCTTCCAGGTACAACGCGACGGTAGGCGTCGGGGTCGCGGGATCCATGCGACTTCGCACGGATGCCCTTGACTCGATTGGAGTTCCCCAGGTCCTGCAGGCATCCACCTTCGGATACCAAGTGGATTTTGGAGGCGGACGAAATCGATGGGGTGACTACTCCATGACGGTGGTAGACCCGGCGGACGATCAGACCTTCTGGACTTTCCAAGAGTACGCAAGCGCGACCAATCAGTGGTCCGTTCGATGTGTTCAAATTAAAGCTCCAGCCCCCGCGGCGATTACGACACTTGCGCCAAACACAATTGAGCAAGGGACAACGGGAAACATCGTCGTCACAGGAACCTCCGCGTCTGGCACCGAATTTTTCGACCCGGGCGCAGGATTTGCAAATCGCATCGCTGCGGCGTTCAGCGGATCGGGTTTGACGGTGAACTCAGTCACCTTTACGGACCCGACACATGTCACGGTGAACGTAACTGCCTCTGGCGCGGCAGCACTAGGTCTGCGAAACCTTACAATCACAAATCCCGATGGACAAACTTCGCTTGGCTCTAACGCCCTGACTGTGACTGGCTCCTCAAACCCGGTACCGGTGTTGACTTCCATTAGCCCGAATTCCGCAACCGCCGGCGGTTCAACGTTCACGCTAACCGCAACTGGTTCAAACTTTGTTGCCGGGTCCATCGTTCGCTGGAATGGAGCGGATTTGACAACGACTTTTGTGAGCTCAACCTCACTGACGGCTAGCGTTCCCGCTGGAAATATCGCGACCGCGGGCACCGCCTCGGTTACCGTTTTCAACCCGGCTCCCGCTGGAGGCACTTCAGGAGGGCAGACCTTCTCAATCAATAACCCTGCACCTGGTCTCACGCTCTTGACTCCAAATTCAACGGTTTCTGGTGAGTTTGTCCCCATAACACTCGTCGTTACTGGAACGGGATTTATCAATGGAAGTTCCCAGATTCGTTGGAACGGAGTGGTGCAGACCACGACCTTCATAAGCTCGACTCAACTATCCGCTTCCATCGCGTCGTCAAATTTGCAGACTCCAGGCACAGTTCCGGTTACAGTAATCACATCCGGCCCTGGCGGTGGAATCTCTCCGAGTCTGCCTTTCACAATTACCAATCCCGTGCCAACACTAACGTTGCTGAGTCCAAATTCAGCAGTTGCTGGCTCTGGCTCATTCTCAATGACCCTCACTGGTACCGGGTTTAATTCCAATTCGGTTGTCCGTTGGAATGGTGCGGACTTGGCGACGACTTTTGGTTCCAGCACTTCGCTAACAGCGACCGTACCGTCAGGAAATCTGGCGTCTGCGGGGACGGCGTTGGTAACGGTCTTTAACCCAACGCCAGGTGGAGGAACCTCCGCGGCCCTGACATTCACGATCAATAACCCGGTCCCCGTCCTAAGTACGATGGCACCAAATAATGCCATCGTAGGGGGTGCTGGATTCACGTTGACGATGACTGGCTCGGGGTTCGTTTCCGGTTCTCAAGTGATGTGGAACGGCGCGCCGCTTGCGACGACGTTCGTCAATTCCACGAACTTATCCGCAACGGTTCCCTCGGCCAACATTGCGGCAACCGGTACGGCTTCGATCACAGTCTTCAACCCCACACCGGGCGGTGGCACTTCGAGTGCTCTTACCTTTACGATCAATAACCCAATCCCGGCTATCGCCTCGCTAAGCCCGAACTCCGCAATTGCAGAAGGTCCGGCCTTTACCTTGACAGTAGCGGGATCGAATTTTGTTTCTGGTTCATTGGTCCAATGGAACGGAATCGCCCTTGCCACAACTTTTGTGAGTTCCACGTCCCTGACGGCGAGGGTGCCTTCAGCAAACATAACCACTCAGGGGACCGCCCTGGTGACAGTATTCAACCCAACACCGGGGGGTGGAACTTCCAACTCGATGCCCTTTGCAATCAACAACCCGCCGCCATTCCTGACGTCAATGAGCCCAGACAACGCGGTGGCAGGAAGTCCAGACACGGTAGTGACGGTGACGGGTTCGAATTTCAATTCGACCGCTGTCGTTCGATGGAACGGAATAGCGTTGGCAACCACAGTTGTCTCGACTACTTCGATGACCGCAGTCATTCCGGCCGCAAATCTGGCAACGGCCGGTACGGCATCAGTGACAGTATTCAAACCTTCCCCCGGCGGCGGTACGTCATCGCCGTTGACGTTTACGATCAACAACCCGGCACCAACGATCACCTCGATCTCGCCAAGCTCGGCGACCGTGGGCGACTCCGCATTCACAATGACCGTGACCGGAACGGGATATGTCTCAAGTTCAGTGGTGAACTGGAACGGCAGCGCGGTAACTACAACCTTTGTGAACACCACGACGCTCACGATTAACGTACAGGCCTCGGTCTTACTCAGCGCCGGAACGGCAACGGTTTCGGTAACGAACCCGGCTCCGGGTGGGGGCACCTCGTCCAACGCAACGTTCACGATCAACAACCCATTGCCGACGATATCGACGATCAGCCCTAACACAGCCCTAGCTGGCTCAGCAGATGTTGCCGTAACAGTTACGGGAACGAATTTCGTTGCCGGATCGGTTGTGAACTGGAACGGTTTGCCGCTCGCGACAACCTTTGTCAGTGCAACCGAGCTAACGTTCACGGCTTCGGCCTCGTTGCTGACAACGGCGGGAACGCCTTCGGTGACGGTTGTCAACGCTGCCCCCGGCGGAGGGACGTCGAATGTAGCAACATTCACCATCACCTCGCCCGACCCAACAGTGACAACGGTCAGCCCGAGTGTGCTCCACGTCCTCTCAGCGGATACGGTCGTTGATGTCTTCGGGACCAACTTCGAGGCGAGTTCGGTTGCGAATTGGAACGGCACGGCAAGAGCCACGACGTTCATCAGCGCGACTCACCTTACGATGACGGTGCTAGCGGCAGACATGGTCGCAATCGGGAACTTCCCGGTTAGCGTGACCAACACGAGTGGTACATCCAACTCGGTGAATGTGGAAGTTGCTGGAGTTACGCTTACCCAGACGGTAACCCTGTCCGACCACATGTCGCCGGATCAACCGGTGACGGTGGAGATTCGCAATGTCGGTTCGACGGTGCCACTGCAGACATTCACGCCAACCCTTGTGGGTGGTTCGTACACGATTGCGGTCAATATCGCTCCCGGCAACTACGATGTTGCCGTCAAGGGCGCAACTTGGCTTCGCAAGGTCGACTCGACCGTATCGTTCGCCGGATTCACCGTGACCGCACCGGCGGTGACGCTGGTGAATGGTGATGCGAACGACGACAATGTCATTGACCTTTCAGACTATACGATCGTCGTGACGGCATTTAACGCCGTTCCGTCTTCCGATAACTGGGATGTCCGGGCGGACTTGAATGGAGACGGGGTCGTGGATCTGACGGATTACACAATCGTCGTGACCAACTTCAATCAAATCGGAGACAATTAGCGGCAATCCTGGTAATTTTAACCGAACTTTTGCTGAGGCAAATGCCTCAAAATAACGTGTGTGTGCGTCAGTCTCCCCGAGACTGGCGCGATTATTGCTACGGAGAATCTATTGTGAAATTATTCAAACCTATGCTTGCCGTGCTGGCATTGTTCAGCGTCGCTGCTTTTGCAGGCGCTCAGACTGAAATTGGCCACGAAAAACCCATTAAGGGAATGCTGACTTACGGGGCGAAACCCATCGTCGAAACCCTGGGTCAAATTGCGGCGCGCCAAGCGAAGCTAAAGCCCGGTGCGGAGATGCAGTTTATTGCTGCGGACAACGACTTTGAATCCATGCCCCCCCTTCCGAACGGAAATGGCGGTCTGGGAGGCGGAAGCTATCCTGGTTCGGCCGATCCATTCAATCAAGAAGGTCCGAACTTCGCGACAGGAATCTCTTTCCCAGGACCAGGACAGGGTAATTCTGGATTCATTCCTCCCGACACAATGGGCGGCGTGAGCCCAACACAAATCTTCATCCCGGTGAACGGATGGTTCGCGATTTACAACAAGTCGGGTGTCCAGAGTTTTGCCGCATCGGCAAATACCTTCTTTGCTAGTGTCAGGAATGCGAGCAACGTGAGTGACCCGCGAGTTTGGTTTGACAAAATCTCACAGCGCTGGTTCATCTGCGCAATCAACGTCACAACTCCAAACCGAGTCCTTCTCGCTGTAAGTAGTAGTGCCACGCTGACGAACAACACTAGCTTCTCCTACTTCCAATTCAATCAGAATGTTGTGGCTCCCGCAGGTGATGCAAGCGCACTTTTCGACTATCCGCTGATGGGAATTGACGCGAATGGCATTTATATTGGAGGCAACATGTTTGCCCCAAGCTATACTGGCTCGGCTGTCTTTGTCGTCAACAAGAACTCACTCATTGCTGGTTCGCTTGTGGTTTCAGTCTTTCGAAATGTCGGCTTCATTTCTCCGATGGGGGTCAACAACGATGACCCAGCCGCGACAAACGGGCTAATTGCGGGTGTCAACACGACCACTAACTTGCGTGTGCAAAAGATAACGAATGTGACGACCACTCCAGTCTTGAGTGCAGCGCTAAACATTACTGTCCCCACACTGTCTGCTCCCGGATCGTTCCCGTCACCAGGGAATACGCTCAATGTAGATAATGGCGACACGCGAACTATGGATGCCCAGATCAAACTGGACCGAATTTCAAACACCCGAACACTATGGTTGGCCCATGGATCCCGCGTTACCAATACTGGCGCAGGCTCATCTGGAGGCGACCGGAATGGTACCCGCTTCTATGAAGTGACCAACCTAGCCGGAACGCCAACCCTTCGTCAGTCAGGAACTTTATTTGATGCCGCAGCCGCGAACAAGTTCACGTACGGCTCCGTGGTCATGAATGGCCAGGGACATGCGTTTGTGGGTGCAACTCGATACTCAGCCACTGAGTTTCTTGGCGTAGCAGGTGGAATGCGATTGCGAACCGCCACTCTCGGAAGTTTAGGCGTTCCACAGATTCTTCAAGCGGGCGCAGGGAACTACCAGCAGGACTTCGGCTCAGGTCGAAACCGATGGGGTGACTATTCGATGACCGTCGTGGATCCGGCCGATGACCAGACCTTTTGGACGTTCCAAGAATACGCAAGTGCTGTCAACACTTGGTCGGTTCGATGTGTGCAAGTCTTTGCACCAGCTCCGGCGTCGATCACAACCCTGTCGCCGAACACAATCGCCCAAGGCGCGACCGCGAACATTGTGGTTACCGGAACTTCCGTCGCTGGAACCGAGTTCTTCGATCCAGGCGCAGGCTTCATCAAGAGAATTGCCGCCGCCTTGAGCGGAACGGGACTGACCGTGAACTCGGTCACATTCACCGACCCAACCCACGTGACCCTCAATGTCACTGCAACCGGTGCCGCAACGCTCGGAGCGCGAAACCTCACGATCACCAATCCTGACGGCCAGACCTCAGTGGGTACGGGCGCATTGACAGTCGTGACTTCAGGAAACCCTGTCCCGACTCTGTCAATAGTCAGCCCAACTCCAATTCACGTTCTCTCCCCAAGTGCTACTTTGACTGTCACTGGTACTAACTTTGTTGCCGGTTCAGTCGTGAGATGGAACGGTTCTGACCGAGTTACGACCTTCGGATCAAGCACTTCACTCACGGCAGCGCTCACCGCGACAGACCTGAACACCACTGGTTCGTTCCCTGTCACCGTGTTCAATCCGGCACCAGGCGGGGGAACTTCTGGTAGCGCGAACGTCCAAGTGGCGGGAACAACCCTCAATCAGGTTGTCACTCTTCTAGACCACATCAGCGCCGGGAACCGACCCGTAACCGTCGAGTTGCGAAACGTAGGTTCAACGACTCCCCTCCAAACGTTCACGCCGACGCTGTCCGGGGGAAGCTACTCGATTCCAGTATCGATTGCACCGGGTAATTACGATGTCGCCGTGCGCGGAGCAAGTTGGCTCCGAAAGGTAAGTTCGTCAGTGTCCTTCTCTGGATTCATAGCGACGGCCCCGGCGGTCACTCTGACCAACGGTGACGTTGACGGCAACAACGTGGTCGATCTCTCAGACTACACTACGCTCGTGGTCGCGTTCAACGGTGGACCTGGACCAGCCGACCTCAACGGGGACGGTACGGTAGACCTCACGGACTATACGATCCTCGTGGTATCGTTCAACGCCATCGGCGATAACTAAAGCGAATCGTCCAATGACTGGGGCTGACGAAGAAATTCGTCAGCCTCTTTTTACGTCCGCCTGTGGAAAACTCTTGGCGTCAAATGAACCTGCTTCATCGTCTCTGAAAGGACTGTGAAACTCAAGCGCGTCAAGATTTTTGGGTTCAAGACCTTTGCCGATAAAACCGAGCTCGAATTCGATTGCGATCTGATCGCGGTCGTCGGCCCCAATGGTTGCGGGAAGAGCAACATCGTGGACGCCATCATGTGGGGTCTCGGCGAACCTAACGCTAGAAATCTGCGTGCAAACTCCAGCCAGGAAGTCATCTTTTCCGGCAGCGCCAAGCGAAAGCCGCTTGGGTATGCCGAAGTTTCGCTCCTTTTCGACAACAGCGATGGCACCCTGTCGCTTGATTGCGCCGAGGTCGAAATCGCCCGAAGACTCTCACGCTCGGGCGATAGCGACTACTTTATCAACAAGAAGAATTGCCGCCAGAAAGATATCTTTGACCTGTTGGCGGACTCTGGCCTTGGCAGGACCGGCTACTCGATTGTCGGTCAAAAGGATATTGACGCAGCCCTAAGCGCATCTGCAGACGAGCGGAGGGCGTGGATTGACGAGGCGGCAGGCGTGCAACGATTTCGGGCCAAGCGACATGAGTCTCTCCGGCGACTCCAATCGGCACAGGTGAATCTCAGCCGCGTTGAGGATATCCTGCACGAGATTGAGGTTCAGCGCGAGCCACTGGTCGCGCAGGTCGAAATCGCTAAAAAATATCGCTTGGCGCTGACCACGCTAAAGGAGATCGAGGTCGGGATGCTTTCGCAAGAGTTCGCCAAGGCGTCTGAACTCATCGAAGCCCTCGAAGTCCAAATTGCCAGCGCGATCACTCTCATAGAAAAGGAGCAGGAGAACGTAGATTCCCTGTCCGGAGAGTCGGCGCGATCGAATGACTTGCTCGCTGATCTCGAGCATCGTTTCGACGCCTCGCGAGAGTTGCACCAGTCTCTGTTGACCGCTCAGGCGCGGCTCGAAGGAGATTTGAAGCTGTTTGATCAAAAGAGTCTCAGCTTAGATGAACTTGAACTGAGCTTGGAAAGCGAATTAGAGTCCGCAAGTTCGCGTGAAAAGGACGCCCTCGATGCTCTAGAAAAAGCCCGAGAAGATGAGGCGGTGGAACTCCAAAAGCGAAACGAAGTTCTAGCTGTGAGCGGCGGAGAAGTCAGCGCCGCTGAGTTCGCTAAAAAATTAGAAGAAACTGAAACCTTACTCATTCAAGCCAGAGCATCGGAGAGAGAAAAGCTGAGCCACGAGGCGTTGGAAAAGACTAACTTTCAGCGCATCAAGCTCATTCGCCGGGAGATTGCCGGGATTGATGAGACCCTTCCTGAGCTCGAGTCCGGCATCGCCGAAGCCGAGTTGGCAGCAGAACAAGAAAGAGCGAAGTCTCGCGAGCTAGAACTGGGCCACTCAGTGGGCAGGGAAGTTCGACGTCAGAGTGAGGCTCGGTTCAAAGTGGTTGACGCGGAGCGAAGGCAAATCTTGGGTCAACTCGCAAGTTTAGAGGGGCGCAAACACGGCATTGAAGCCACGTTAGAGTCCCTCGAAGGCGTGAGCCACGGGGCGCGTGCCGTACTAATGGCGTCAGATCAAGGGCTTATTGGCGGCGAGTATTCCCTGGTTTCGGATTCTATTTCGGTTGAAACCGATCTGGTGGTAGCGATTGAAACCGCACTCGGTGCCAGTGGAAACGACCTGATGGTCAGCCACGAGCGGGACGCCAAACTGGCGATAGAATTTCTAAAAGAGCGTCGCCTAGGTCGGGCGACCTTCCAGCCGATTTCATTGATGCGCCCGTACTTCGTGTCCGGAGAAAT
Source organism: Armatimonadota bacterium (assembly GCA_021413725.1). GTDB lineage: Bacteria > Armatimonadota > Fimbriimonadia > Fimbriimonadales > Fimbriimonadaceae > JAEURQ01. The sequence goes on from JAIOPU010000039.1 coordinate 16,128, forward strand.
GCATCGACTGAAATCCGAAAATGGGATTGTTGGGATTGCGTCGGAGTTGGTCCAAGTGGACCACAAATTCCGGCCGGTGATCGATTCCTTGCTCGGTCGGATCCTCATCGCAGAGTCGCTTGATGACGCTCTGCGCCTTGCCAAAACCCAAGGTTGGTCCAGGATTGTTACCCTGGATGGTGAAGTGATTCACAGCTCAGGCGCGGTCTCGGGCGGAGCTTCGCAGCGACAAGCCGCCGGAATGGTCTCACGAAAGGCCGAATTGCAAGCATTGCAGTCCGAAATAGACAATCTCTTTAACCGAGTCCAAAAACTAGATAAGGAAGCGGAAACCATTCGTCGCTCGCTTGAGCAGGCTGAGCAAAACGAGGAGGCGGTACGGACGCAGATCGAAGCATTGAGGCCGGACAGAGACGACGCTGAACGTTGGCTATCAAACTTGAGGGCGGAACTCAACGAGGCGCAGAAGTCCCGCGCTAGGCTCGCCCACGAACTAGAGATTTTGAGCGGTCCCAAGGATAAGGTCGACTTTGCCCTCATCGTCCAAATTCCAGAACTTGAGGCTCGAAAGGCAGAGTTGATTCAACTTCACGCGGGCATGCAAAAGGACGTCGAACAGGCCCAAAAGGACCTCACAGAAACCGAGAGTCGGCTTATGGAAGCCCGGTCCCGCCGGGAGTCTGCAGAAAGCCGCTATGCAGTACTTCAAGGTTCGTCCGGTTCGAGAGAAGAGAAGCGGGAGCGCATCGAAGAGCAGCGCAACAAGGTCAATGCTGGCCGCAAAGCTGCGGAATCGGAACAAACGCGGAGCATCCAGCGCCTTTCGGATGTTGCCGTACAATTGGCTCAATTCCAAACTCAACGGGCATCGTTGTTAGAGCAGGGATTTAAGTTAGCCGAAGAAGCCAAGCGGTCACGGGCTATGATTCAGACGGCAGAAACCAACCTTCGCACGGCAGAAATGGACCGCGCCAGACACGACGCCCGCAAGTCCCAAGCCCACCAAAGGCTTCTCGAAGAATACGGAATCGGGGAGGCTCAAGCACTTGAGATTGCCCAAACTTCGCTCGTCCCGGATGACGCCCGTACCGTAGTCCTTCGCCTGCGCTCAGAAATCCGCGCGATGGGAGATGTCAACGTCGGCGCGATCGATCAATACGACCAACTCACCGAGCGCTTTGACTCTCTCAATCACCAATATCAAGACGTTATTTCCAGCAAACTGGAGATAGAAGCAGGGATTCGTGAGCTAGATGAACTCACCCGCGGCCGGTTCATGGAAACTTTCGAGGAACTCAAGGTTCATTTCCGCGACTTCTTCTCCCTGCTGTTTACCGGTGGCGAAGGGGAACTGAGCCTATCAAGCCCCGAGGACACACTCGAATCAGGCGTGGATATCGAAGTCACAATTCCCGGCAAGAAGCGCCAGAGGCTGGAACTTCTCAGCGGAGGGGAAAGAGCAATGTCTGCCTGCGCATTCTTGTTCGCGCTATTGCGGTGCAAACCAAGTCCCTTAGTTATCCTGGACGAGGTAGACGCACCGTTGGATGGCAGAAACGTGGAGCGATTCCTCAACGCCCTGAAGCAGTTCCAAGGCGTGACGCAGTTTATCCTCATCACGCACAACCCTCTGACCATCGAATCCGCGCCGATGTGGTTTGGGGTCACAATGCAAGAACCGGGCGTCACCACCGTCGTCCCGTTCCGTGCCTCGCTCTCCAAAGAGCCCGAAGGGCGAGCGACCCGCGCATTCGCGGGTCAGTAGCTCACCTTACAGAACGTCCAATCCGACCATCTGCCGCAGGCGGTCAACCTCGGCCTTGCCGAGCATTCGGCTCTCGCCCTCTCGCATTCCGCGAACAGTGAGGAACGCGTACCGGACGCGCTTCAAACTCAAAACCTGGTGTCCGACGGATTCGCACATCAGCCGAATCTGCCGTTTCTTACCCTCGTGCAGGATCATTTTCATCGTCGAAGACCGCTCATCTGCGCTCTCGACGTTGATTCGAGCCGGAGCCGTCCGGCCGCCCTCGATAAAGACGCCCTGTCGGAGTTTGTCAACTTTTTCCTCAGTAATCTGCCCCGCTACTCGCGCGAAGTACTCCTTCTCAACCCCGTATCTGGGGTGAGTCAAGCGTAAGGAAAGCTCTCCATCATTCGTGAAAATCAACAACCCCTCGGTGTCCTGATCGAGTCGCCCGACGGGCTTAACGTGACTGCGCAATTCGGGGAGATAACCCATGACCGTGCGTCGCCCGTGCTCGTCGTCCATGGTCGTGATGACACCTTTAGGCTTATTCATCAGGACATAAAGCAGCCGCTCGGCCTGAACGACCACCCCGTCCACCCGAACTTCGTCGGCCTCGGTAACTTTCGTTCCAAGCTCGCGAATAATCTCGCCGTTGACCTCGACGCGGCCCTCAACAATGTACTCTTCGCACTTGCGGCGGCTTGCGATTCCGCACTGCGCCATGAACTTATGGAGCCTTTCCCCCGCAGAACCGCCCTCGGCGTCTGCCTTCTTGGGGCGAGGCTTGGAGGGAACTGTTGTAGGCGCGCCCGCAACCGGTGCACGCTTGACGCGCTTTGCCCGGGTTGCCGCCCAAGAGTTAGATTCCCCAATTTCGACCCACGGCTGAACATTGGGCTTTTTTGGAATAGGACTGACAGTGGTTTTCTTTTTCATTTCTTTTGTGACCGCGAGGTCAGGGTCTGTTTAAGATGTGAGCGGCTGGCGTTGGTGAAGACCCAGTCAACCAGGTTCTCCTGGTCGCGAATCCAGTCTCCGCTCTTCATAATTACGGTGATGATGCTCACTCCATTCCGGGTGGCACTTCCGACGAGGCAATGTCCAGCCGGGCGGGTAAAACCTGTCTTAATCCCGGTCGCACTCCCGTCTTTGCCGAGCCATAAGTTACGATTCTCCAGGGTTACGTCCGATTTATTGACGGATCGCTTAATGGTGGACTTCTGCAACCGAACGACATTGCGGAATGATTCAAGTTTCATCGCTTCTCTTGCAATCGTCGAAAGGTCGCGAGCGGTCGTGTAGTGCATGGAATCGTGGAGTCCATTCGGCGTGACGAAGTGGGTCTCTGTACAACCTAACTCCTCAGCCTTAGCGTTCATCAGCTTACTGAAGTCACCGACCGAACCAGATACGTGCACGGCGATGGCGTAGCAAGCATCATTTGCGCTCCTCAACATGAGGGCTTTCAGCATGTCCCGGCTCGAAACCTTTTCACCGGGGGCGAGATGCAGACTCGATTGTCCGACCTTGCGAACATCCTTGGGCGCCTTGATCAAGTCTCCCGGTGCAGTGTTTTCAAGGAGCAAGAGCGCGGTCATCACTTTGGTCGTACTGGCCGGAAACACGCGCTTGTCCGGGTTCTTCTCCCAAAGAACGACACCAGAGTCAGCATCAATCACGATGGCACTAGTAGCCGACAACTTCGGCGCATCTTGATTGGCAAATGCAACCGAGGCGCCCAAAAAGAGAGACAGACAAAGGATTCGCATCAGTATGCCGTCATACTTTCGTCGATTTCCTTGCCCCAAGCAAGAACTCCGCCGGTCATGTTTCGCACCTGCGCGAATCCTTGCCCGAGGAGAAATTCGGTAGCCTTCCCGCTTCGTCCGCCCGACCGGCAGTAAACCACGATGTCCGCAGTAGGATCAAGTTCGGTGTATCGCTCTGGAAGCTCGGCCAGCGGAATATGAAAATCGTAGGGAAGTTTGCAAATATCTAACTCATCTGCGTTCCGAACGTCGAGCAAAATGGGGCGCACGGCCGAGTCGAGGATGCCGTTCAGCTCAAGTACGCTAATTTCAGGAACGTTTGTCATAGAAGCCCCTAAAGTACCAGATTTGGGGCTTTTCTGACCGCCGGAGAACCTGAAATTGAGCCATAATGAGAGAGCAAATGAAGATAAAAGCGTGGTTCATCACCGTACCGGTGAGCTTTGTTCTGGTAGGCATGTCGTTTATTCTCTACAAGGCAGTGACCGCAAATCAGCAACCGGGGATGAACCCGGTTCGGCATCCGACCGAGGAAAAGTGGACCCAAGATGGTCGAAAACATGAGGCACTCCCTTCGACCGATTTTTCCGGATCGGACGGCTTCGATCAAACGATTAAATTCAGCGAATACCGCAACGGCAAACCCGCGGTCGTCGTCTTCCAACTCTTTGATTGCCCCTGCTCCATCGAGTCGCAACCACTCTTCAATCAACTCCACATTTCCTACCAACAGTGGGTAAAATTCGTCGGAATTGTTCAAGGCCCGTTAAAGAATGCGAAGTTTTTCGTACAAGAAAACCAATGCTCCTTCCCGATCCTGGGCGGAGTTTCCGACGATGTTATTCGGGCCTATGGAGCAGAACGATCCGTCTATTCGGCCCTCGTGAATCCAGATGGGTCAATCTTCAAGATTTACGCAGGCTATTCAAGAGAAATGGCCAATGAAGTAGGTGACTGGTGTGCAAAATTCTCCAACAAAACGCCCGCGAAGTTAGATTTAGCGATTGTTCCCGATCGTATGGCGTCGGGATGTGAATTCTTCCCAGAACCGGTGCCAGCCGCGACCACGGCAAAGAAGTAATGGGGAATACATTTGGCCACACATTTAGGATCACCACCTTTGGTGAATCTCATGGCGGAGGAGTAGGAGTTGTGATCGACGGTTGCCCCGCGCGACTCCCCATCCACATTGACCAAATTCAATTCGAACTCGACCGCCGCCGTCCGGGCCAGAGCAAACTCGTCACCCAGCGCAAAGAATCCGACACGGTTGAGATTTTGAGCGGAATCCAAGACGGAATCACGCTCGGAACGGGTGGACGCGCCTCGGCGAGGGAAACCATCGGGCGCGTCGCGGCGGGTGCGGTCGCCAAACAACTCCTTAAGCAATGCTTCGGTGTCGAGGTCTTAGCCTGGGTCGAAAGGGTCCAAAACCTGGAAGCCATCGTCAACTCCGACACGGTCACTCTCGAACAGATCGAAGAAAACCCGCTCCGCTGCCCCGACCCTCAGATGGCTGAAACAATGATCGCTCACATCGAAGAGATTCGCAAAGCGGGGAACAGCGTCGGAGGAGTCATCGCGGCGGTGGCGAAAAATGTCCCCGCCGGTTGGGGTGAACCAGTCTTCGATAAGCTCGAAGCCGAACTCGCAAAAGCCATCATCAGCCTCCCGGCATGCAAAGGCTTCGAAATCGGAAGCGGATTCGCCGGAACCCTCCTCACCGGACAACAACACAACGACGAATTTTTCGCAAACACTGAAGGAAAAGTCCAAACCAAAACAAACCGCAGCGGGGGCATCCAAGGCGGTATCTCCAACGGCATGCCGATCCTCATAAAAGCCGCATTCAAGCCCACCGGGACGATCATGCACGAACAAAATACGGTCAATTCCGAAGGTGAAAACACTACAATCAAAGGTCGTGGCCGACACGACGCATGCGTCCTGCCGAGAGCGGTCCCGATGGTCGAGGCGATGATCGCCCTCGTCCTCGCCGACCACGCCCTCAGACAAAATACTCAGACCTTAATCATCTCTTAACATTACTTCGGATACAATCAGAGTGTGGATACAATGATCGCGTACCCGCTGATCGAAGAAGAGCCCGCAAAGCCCGTTATGACGCAAAATAAGATTTCCGCCCGTAGCGTAAGTTTCTATTACGGGGCGTTTCAGGCTCTGCGCGATGTCAACATTGAGATTCGCGAGAACAGGATCACGGCCCTTATCGGCCCATCGGGTTGCGGCAAATCCACCTTCCTGCGATGCATGAACCGCATGAACGATCTCATCGAGGGGGCGCGCATCGAAGGCACGGTTCTCGTCGACGGTGTTGATATCTACGATCCCACGATTGACCCCGTGGCTCTCCGCAAGCTGGTTGGAATGGTTTTCCAGAAGCCGAACCCGTTCCCCATGTCGATTTTTGAGAATGTCGCCTATGGTCCTCGAATCCACGGCGTGAAAAATCGCTCCGAACTCGAAGACATCGTCGAGCGAAGTCTCAAACAATCCTACATTTGGGAAGAAGTAAAGGACAAGCTCAAGCAAAACGCAAACGCCCTCTCCGGCGGTCAGCAACAACGACTTTGCATCGCCCGCACAATCGCGGTAGACCCCGAGATCATTCTCATGGACGAGCCTTGCTCGGCCTTGGACCCCATCGCAACCCGCAAAATTGAAGACCTCATGCAGGAACTTCGCGAAAAGTACACGATTGTAATCGTGACGCACAACATGCAGCAAGCCCAACGCGCGAGCGACTACACCTCATTCTTCATGCAAGGCCGTCTCGTGGAATCCGCTGCAACCGGCGAACTCTTCACTTCGCCGCGTGAAAAAGAGACGGAAGATTACATTACGGGCCGCTTCGGTTGACCTGAACCGGTATCATTAACGAATGCCTCCGAATCAGGCGTCCCTCCTGTCCGCTGTCCACGTTGCCACCCGAAAATTGACCGGGGGCGGCGATATTGATAGCACCCTCCGGGACGTTCTCGCAATCTGTATCGAGGCAGTCGGTGCCGAGGGCGGAACCATCTACCTCCACAACAAGGAAAAGAAACTCCTAGAATTCCGGCATGTCCTGCCCGCCGGGACAAAGATCAACTTTTCCGCAATCCCGGATGACTTCGGCAAGGCCGGGGCTGCATTCCAGACTCGAAGCACGATCATCAGCGATTTCCAATCGGGCGATGCCGAGCGCGAGAAGATCGACGCCCAAGCCGGAACCCGTTCCGTCACAATGATGACCGTCCCGCTCATGATCGAAGGCGAAGAACCCCTCGGAGTAGTTCAACTCATCAACAAGCAAGACGGCGTTTTTGATGCCAACGACGCCGAGGTTTTGGAGATCGTCAGCGCGGTTTCGACGATGGCGTTCCTGAATTCGCAACTACTGGAAGAACAAACCCGCGCCTCGCAGCTCCTGGGCATGGGTCGGGTGGGGCACGACATCAAGAACATGGCGTTCACGCTGGATGCGGTGCTGAATCTTGCTGCCTACAGTCTCGACTCCCTAAGGGAAACTGGCGGCCCCGCCATCCAAGGCGATGTCTGCCAACTCAGCGAATCCATGGTCGAACTCGGGAGTTCGATTGACCGCATCAAGCGCTATTCCCAGCTCATGAGCGACCTCTCGGCGGGCGCCGACCTCAAGCCGGTCATCGAAAATAAGCCGATGTGCGAGGCAATTTCCACCAGCGCAAGCTATTTCGGCTCCTTTGCCCGAGGGAATCGCGTGAAGCTCATCGAAGAAGTCGAAACCCTCCCGCCCTATCCCCATGACGAAATGTTCGTGTTCCGCATCGTCCAGAACATGGTCAGCAACGCGATCAAGGCCGTCGGCGAGGAGGATGAAAACCCCTACGACGCCGAAGACGAGTCCCAGTGGAAGCAAGTCATCGTCCGCCACTGTTTCCGCGATGGCGCCCAAGTCCTCGAGGTCGAAGATAACGGCCCCGGAATGCCCGAAGAAATCCGCTCCCGAATCCTAGCGGGCAATGCGGCCAGCAAATGGGCCAACGCCAGCGGCTCCGGCTGGGGAACGAAGATCGTGTTGGAGCTTGCCCGAGCGCAGGGTGCCTCCTTGGAGATCGACTCCGAGGTTGGAGTGGGAACGACGTTCAGGATCGTTTTTCCATCTGTTTAGCGAATCGCAGCCGCACTCAAGCGAACCCAATTACATCTTATAAAACTGCTCCCACCCTTTGCGAGGCGGAGCGCCATTCAACAGGGCGTTCGCAACTTTGTGGTTCGTGATCCGACGCTTTTTTGGATCAAACTCCAGTCGCGCATTCACCCTTTGCGCGATCACGCCAAGTGCCATCATTTGGCTTAACGGTCCGGCGACTCCGAAGTGCGATCGGCATGACTCTTCGCCCTTGCACGCCCGAACGAAATTTAGGAAGTGATTCGAGGTGGTATTGGGTACGTCCGGCAGATCCAGATCCTTCGCTGCCGATTTTGGAATGATCTCCAGGGTTGACGCGTGCGATCCGCCCTTGAACGTCAATCCTTCGCCGTAAATGACTTTGCCCGGGGCGAGCGTCTTGGTGTCTATCGTGCCCTTCGACGGCGGCGGTATGTTTGGATCGACCACGCTGCCATCGAAACCGGGTGGAAGCGTCGGAAGGTTGGTCACACCGTCGTACCAAGTCAGAGTGCAAGCAGGTTCAGGCCCTCGTGCTGGGAATTGGAACGCTATAGTCGAGGCTTGCGGGAAAAGGTAATCGCTGTGGCCGTCGATCCGCACAGGATCAACAACTGTGGGTAACCCAAGTTGCAAGAACTCATGCGCGGTATCGAAGATATGCGCCCCCCAATCCCCGAGCGCGCCGTTGCCGAACTCGAACCACGATCGCCAGTCGCCATTCATATAGGTTTCATGGTATGGGTGGTTTCGCGCCGTCGCGATCCAGCAATCCCAATCCAGAAACTCGGGTCTTGGCTGCTCGGGCATGTAACCCGGCACCACCATCCCGTGCCACCGCCTCGAGCTGTTCATGTGGGCGTCAATCCGGGTGACGTTCTTGATGATTCCAGCTTCCTTCCAAGCCTTGAATTGAAAATAGTTTGCTTCCGAATGTCCCTGGTTGCCCATCTGGCATGCAACTTTGTACTTTTTCTCCGCCGCCATCATCAACTCGATTTGCCGGTAGCTGTGCGCCAGCGGTTTTTCGACGTACACGTGCTTTCCTTGCGACATCGCTAGCATCGTAACTGGAAAATGCGAGTGGTCGGGCGTACCCACGCAAACCGCGTCGAACTCCTTGCCCATCTTGTCGAACATCTTTCGAAAGTCTTGGAACTGGGGTACGCCCGGGTTCGCCTTCAGAGCGTTAAGCGTCCGTGCGCCACCGATCTCGGAATCACACATGGCGACCACGTTCACTAGCCCGGTTGCTTGGAGCGCCCGCATGATATCGCCGCCGCGATTGCCGATCCCAACGATCGCGATATTCACCTTCTCGTTGGGCGAACTCCGCCGCATCAGGCGCTCTGCTGCGCCAAACACGCCGGTTGGCAGCGCCGCCAACCCGCTCATCGCGAGCGCGCTTTTTAAGAATGTGCGTCGGTCCATTTGTCCGGGAATGATAAGGTCTGCTTTCTTGTCTTTCATGGCGTGTTTCACTTGGTCTTTGGCGTGCGAATCTTGATGTTTTTGAACGAGACACGATCTCCGTGATCTTGGAGCAGAATGTGCCCATCCGACCATTCACCGAATCCGGGAATCGTCTTGTATTTACTTTGGGCGACTAAGGCGCGGAACGCTTCTGAGCCGCGCTCGTACTCAAGCACCTTGCGATAGTTCAGCCAATGCTCCACGTGCGCACCTCGCACAACGACTCTGGCGTGATTCCAGTCTCCGATGGCGTTCGGGTGCTTCGACGTCGAGGCTGTCAGAAGATCGTACAGTGAACTTACGGTCCGATTTCCGTCCCTGCCGAGCTTCGCGTCCGGGTGTTTCTCGTCGTCCAGTATTTGGTATTCCAGGCCAATCGCCGAGCCCGAAGCGGCCTTGGCTCCAGTTCCGGTGATCGGGTCGAGGTTGGGTTGGCAGAAATACTTGATACCGCTGTTGGCACCTTCAGTGATCTTGAAATCGAGGGTCAATTCGAACTGACCGTAGCGCTCGTTGGTGACGATGTCGCCGCCCGAAGCCGCTTCCGCCCCACCCGATGGGAGAACCGTGAGCGCGCCATCTTTGATCTCCCAGCCCTTGTTCGGGAACGAATTCAGCTTAGCTCCGCGCCAGCCGTGGGTCGACTTGCCATCCCAAAGAAGGCGCCAGCCCGCGTCCTTTTCCGCCCGGGAGAGACTATTGTCCTTGGGTGTAAGATCGGTGATCCGCAGATTGCGCCATCGCACCTGCGCACCCTCTTTCGTGGCATCGCTCCCAATCCCGTGAACCTGTAGCGCGATGAATCCGCGCAGAGTCATATCGTCGTTCACGTTAGCGCGGGGTGTCCCGTTGAACCATGTTTTGATGGAATCGCCAATCGCCTCCACTCGCACGTGATTCCATTGGCCCTGCCGAAAGAGCTTGCGTCCCGCGTCCGAAAAAGCCTTGTTTTCGCCGCCCAAAATTCCCGGATACAGCCAGTCGCGCCGCGCCTCGTCATAAATTCCTGCCGACCACCACCGATCCCGCGTCGGTTCTGGGTCAATCTCGATTTGGTACCCGTGTACTCGCCCGGCGGGTACCTCGATCAGTTTGCCCTGCCACATGACTTGCGTTTTCCGATCGAAGCATTCGCTACGAATTTGAACGCCTGAATTGAGGCGGGGATCTACCTTGAAGTCGTACTCAAGGACAAAGTCCCCATAGGTCTTTGTCGTGCACAGGAAGGTGTTCGGCGTATTCATCACGCACGAGCCAACGATCTCCTTGCCCTCGATACTGTAGGTCGCGTTTCCGCCCCGCTTCACCCACCCGGCGAAATCTTTGCTCGGAAGTAGGTCGACAGATTTTTGGGCGCCTGCTCCCGCCGCCGTCATCAAACAAAGGGAGAAAAGGGCAAGTCGTATGCTCATTTTTGAACCATTGGGGAACACCGGCTCCCTCTATGGCACCATTCTACCCGTGCGATGACAACGCATCCAGGGCACCTTCCAGAACTAACCAGAGCGCAAAGCGCCTCTCTGGAGATTCACTCCGAGGTGGGGGTGGGAACGACGTTCCGGATAGTTTCCGGCTGGTTGACTGCTCACCGCTGACTCATTCCAGCTACCTCTAGCCGCGCAGGTTCAAACTGCCCGAAAATAAGGAGGTTTTTTGTATTCTGTACGGAGTTTCTAGTCAACCCTACGTAGTTTTCAGCGGATACTAAGTAGTTTCTCGCAGAGTTTCCGTTGTTTTGGGCGTAGCCTACGTAGTTTCTTCCTGGAGAAGCTCAGTTCCAAGTGCAAAATACGAATTTTCCAGCCAATTGTACGTTGCGTTAGGTTGGTCCTCTGTTGTTTAGAGCAGAAACTACGTATATCCCAGCCATCAACGCGCTGAGTCCAACAAGCAGTCTGCTTGAGTTTTTGGAGAATCGTAACATCAATGAAGATCGCTGTTTGAAGAACTTGTCAGAGCAGAACACGGTCGTCTAAAGTATCGGACCACCACCACCCAACAGGTAAAAACAACCAAGTCAAACACAGTGATATATGGACTACGATAAAACAGCCCTTGATCCCCAATAGCAAGTTGCCACAAAAAATTGACGTTTAGCAACACTAAGAACGCTATCCCCAGTAAAATCTTGCCACTGAGCGCAAGAGCCTCGGGACGACTTTTGCGTTTGCAATTTGACAGGAAGAAAAGGATAAGCTGCACCGTCGTGACACTTAGCATTGCTGCAAAAAGTGTAGCAATTATTGGAAACACCAAGTGCCCCTGAAATAGCCATCCGAGCGCATTTAGAACTAGTTCTACGATATACATTTCGATTTCAGCGGATTCAACATCACTACTTGCTTACGCCCAGAATTCCAGGTTTTAACCATTCCTCTATCAACCGGATGATTGAAAAATCATCGAACCGATTCCTCATCGGGCACCTAGACATGTATTCGTCCATCGTCACCTGGTCTCGATACTTTCCGATGGTCCGGATGTCCGGGCCTAGGCGGGTATCGCCTTGGAGCTTACGCGGGCGCAGAACGCATCCCTAGAAATCGACTCCGAATAGGTGCCGGAACGACGTTCAGGATCGTGTTTCCGGTGGGTAACCGACCAAGACCCACTCCCACTCTCCAACGCCTTTTTGCAAAGGCTAGTCCGGCCATACCCCGGTATTTTTGGCTGCTCTAACACTCCAAATGCCTAAGGGGACAGATATCAACCCTATTAAAAGGCCACCAAAAACATAGATGACAATCAATTCTTCATCGTTTGGAAACGGAGGTAAGCAGTATCCCCAGAAGAGAACTTGAAAAGGCAACTGGTGCCAGTAGTTCAACTGACCTATGTTGGCATTTTCCCCTCTCGTTCGATCCCAAACTGCATAAAGTACAGCTCCTTGGAAAAGAATCGGTAACGCTAAAGCGCAAAATAAGAGCAGACCTAGAAGCATCGTTGCACCGCCCTTCAGAAATAAGTGCGCTGCGATGCCAAAAAGCGAGAAAATTAGACCCATTACTGATTCTGATCGTGCCTCCAGTCACCCGGTCGCGGCCGACGCGACGAATTGCCACGATAGATTCCTGTTACGCAAGTAACTTGGAATGACTTTATCACAGTCTCTGGCAAAATTGCTACTGATTTTCAATAATTCTCAAAAATCATACCGGTTGACTTCCATCGCCGTTCAGACCGAATTGCTATAAACCCAGGAATTCGGACTGAATCTCCTTCAGCACCTTCGCTGCGTACTGCCATTATCGAAGCCCACATGCCGTCCGAGATAGTCTAAGGAAAGAGATTGTGGTGTTGCACCATAGTAGTAGTAATTCCAGAATTCGTTATCGCTTCGAAAGGTGCGGTCCAGACAACACACCCGTCGAATCCCGAAACCATCGCCACGTTCCCGACCTAACGGGAACGCTCCCGGAGGAGGAGTCAACAAAAACGGGCTGCCTCGATTGAGACAGCCCGTTATAAATATTGGAGCGGGAGACGAGATTCGAACCCGCGACCCTCTCGTTGGCAACGAGAAGCTCTACCACTGAGCTACTCCCGCAGCTACCGCAATATAGTACCCCTCAGCAAGGGGGAGTGCAAGGGGGTGCGGAATCGCTTTCCGCCATAATAGGGGGCGTGGGTGATCTAAGGGCGATTCGGGACGAAGTCGAAGTTCTCGTGAAAAAGGCGGGAGAAATCGCGCTCCGAGTTCGCGGCGACCACAACCGGCAACTCAAAGCCGACGGCTCCATCGTTACTCTCGCCGACCGCGAGATTGAAACGATGCTCCGCCGAGAGCTCGTGAACCTCGTCCCCGGCACTGAAGTTTGGGGAGAAGAAGAGGGCCACTCCCACCCCGGCGAAAACGGCCTCTGGCTCGTAGACCCCGTGGATGGCACGAGCAATTACAGCTTCGGCTCCCCCCTCTGGGGCGTAAGCGTCGGCCTCTACCAGGCCGGAAAGATCGTCGTCGGAGCCGTCTGCTTGCCCGACCTGCGAGAAACGCTCTCTGCCCACCTCGGTGGCGGCGCGACCCTAAACGGAGTCGAACTCGCCCCGATCCAACCCGGCGCGATCACAAGAAGTGAGCTCGTCAGCTACAACGACGACACCCTGCTCTCCTGCCCCACGGAGAACATCCCTGGGAAAATGCGCTACAACGGCGCCTTCGTGGTGGAGGCCGCTTTCGTAGCAAAAGGAGTCTATCGCGGCATGATCAGCCACCGCGCGAATCTCTATGATATCGCGGCCAGCAAACTGATCGTAGAAGAACTCGGCGCCGAAGTTCGCTACTTCGACGGCACCGAACTTGATCTGGAAACCATCATACGGGAAACGAGAATCGAACGGCCGTTCACCATGTTCCCGAAAGATTCGGGCTGTAATCTAGGTTGGCGCTAAGCCAACAAGAGTTCACGGAGTTCGCCACACAGTTCTGGATTCCGAAGCCGCTTCAGCGACTTCTGCTCAATCTGCCGAACACGCTCTCGACTCACCTGCATTTCCTTGGCGACTTCCTCTAGCGTGTAAGAACAGTCGTCGGTCATGCCGTATCGCATCATCACGATCTCTTTCTCTCTATTCGAGAAACCGTCCAAGGCGTCAATCATCGCCTTCGCCAAAGCCTCTCGATCAATAATCCGATTAGAGTGATCAGAGTGCTCATCAGCAAGCACATCAATGAAGGAACCATCGCCCGAAGACGTGGAAACCGAACCTGTGTCGTAGCTCGTGCTACTCGTTACGGAGGCTAAGAACTCCCTAACCCGATCGGGGTGCTCTTCAGCACACTGCGCGATCTCGTCAACCGTCGGATCGCGCATCAACTTGTTCTGCAAGAGTTGCCTGATACGGGCGATCCTCGCAACCGCCGTAATCGTATGAACTGGAATCCTGATCGTGCGACCCTGATCCGCAATGGCTCGAGAAATCGCCTGACGGATCCACCAAGTAGCGTAAGTGCTAAACCGGTTGCCAAGACTTGGATCGAACTTGTCAACCGCTTTGATCAAACCAAGGTTGCCCTCTTGAATCAGGTCAATCAGGTTCAAACCGCTGCTGAGATGCCGTTTTGCAATACTCACGACGAGGCGAAAGTTGGATTCGATGAGGCGGTTTTTTGACTTCACGCACCCAGCCTGAGCCTTCGCTACGCAGATGCGCTCCTGTTCAATAGTCAGCAGACTGTTTTGGCTAATTCTCTGAAGCCAAGACGGAATTGCCTCTTCCACCACATATTCGTGTGATGCTTGCTCCTCGTTTTCAAAATCCAATGCGTACGTCAATCCCAATTCCCCCCGGGATTATATTGTACTCTAAAAGAATTCTAAAAACAAGAGAATCGTGTTAAGATTTTATTATTTTTTTAGTTTTGGTCAATTTCTGAGGCTATGGATTGGGTCCACCGTTTCGTGAACTGCATCGCGTTGTCCCCGGCAAACTCACCGCCGAGTCTCTTGCGAATAAGCCCCGCCCGCTCTCGTTTTAGCCCAAGCCGCTCAATCGCGTGACGCAGGCTAGCTTCATCCGGGATGTGCAGTTGATCCTTCTTCGTCTCCAGATGCATAGCAAGCTCACTCAAGTAGGATTTGGCTTCATCTTCAGGAATTTCCGCAAGCCAGTTCCTCGTTTCCCCTTGCGGGCTATCATCGCCAAAAGCGGTATAGAGAGCAAGCTGAACTTGTTTCGCGATCCAAGACGGAAAGAGCTCAGGTTCTCCGATGGCTTCCCACGCAATGGGGCGCAACTCCTCGAAGAACAAGGCGGAAAGGATCAGTTTTTCGGGCCCCGTGACATCCCGAACGACTTTTTCGATGCCAGAACTTCGCTTAGGGGCTGCAGCCGACTTAGTCGGCCCAAGCCGTGCACGCGCCAACTGCTTGAGGGCCCTGAGTGCTTCTTGTGGGTTATTGATGAACGGATATCGGAGCGCTAGGGCCTCTAGCTGTTTGCTCACCTCTAAGGAGTCTCTCGCGAGTTTGAGCGAGTCGATCGCTTGGTCCCAAAATTCCTGGGCAGTGAGGTCGTACTTCATTTCGAGTTGGCTGATCGCGTATTCGACGGGCGAGAGCCCACCTTCAGTGACTCGAACGACCGCTTCAGGACCGACCTCTTTCAGGAGCGAGTCGGGATCTTGCCCCACGGGTAAGAGTGCAACTTTGACTTGAAGCCCCTCCGCACTCAGAACTTCAGCCGCGCGGGCCGCTGCTTTCTGCCCTGCCGCGTCCGAGTCGTAAAGTACAGTGACCTTCTGGCACCACCGGTGCAGGAGTTTCGCCTGCTCCTCCGACATTGCAGTGCCGAGCGATGCAACGGTGTTTCTGACCCCAGCGCGGTGGCACGCGATGACATCCATATAGCCCTCCACCAAGATCGCACGATCGGCGGCGGCAATATGTTCCTTGGCGCGATTCATCCCGTAAAGGACTTTGCGCTTCGAGTACAGAGGGGTGTCGCCACTGTTAATATATTTGGGGTTGCCCTGCCCAAGGATTCTTCCGCCCCAAGCCACAAGGTGCCCCCGTTCATCGTGGATGGGGAACATGAGGCGGTCTCGGAATTTATCGTAGTAGCCACCGCCCTGGTCTCCATCGACCAAAAATATCTCCTTGGCATCAGCCAGTGAAATCCCTTGCTTCTTAAGATGGTTCGTGAGGCCGTGCTCACCGGGTGCATAGCCCAATTGCCACTCTTCGCGGACCGTCTCGCTGAGTCCTCGACGGTCGCAGTAATCAAGCGTTTGCTTCGAGCTTTTGAGTTGGGCCGAATAGAATTGAAGCGTGAATTCGTTTGCCGCCTGGTAGGACTTACGCTTCGAACCTTCGTTGGGAGCACCTTTCTTGAGTTCGACTCCAGCCTTTTCGGCTAACTGTTCTAGCGCATCGCGGAAATCGACCTTCTCGACTTCCATAACCCAGGTAAAGATGTCACCTTTCGCCCCACAGGACCAGCACCGGTACTGTCCCGTAAGGTCGGAGACTTGGAAGGAGGGGGACTTGTCGTCATGAAAAGGGCAAAGCCCCCACCAGGCTTTGCCCTTTCGCTTAAGGTTCGTGCGTTCCTGAACGAGATCAACAATATTGATCCTGGATCGGATCAGGTCTCTCTCGTCGGACACTTCGAACTTAGGCCTTTCCAGCTGCTACAACGATTCCCGTTACGCGATGTGGCTTGTTGGCTTCCAGTCTTGAGAATCGGAAGGCAACTTTTCCGCGTTGCAAGAATCGAACGATAAATCCATCGCCCGCGATGTCATAACCATCTGGCTCAAAATACCTCTGCATCAACTGACCAAAGGTCGCTCCGAAACCTACTCCGCGGCTCGTTTTGACTTTCGGGTCGTTCAGACCGATAGCTTCGATTTGCACCACCTTGGTGTACTTGTCAAGAATGAACGAATATCGAGCATTGGCTCGCTTGTAAACCCATTTCGTGAATTGCACTGAACTGGACGAAGAACTGCTGGATCCATTGTCAGCACCGCCGCCAGGACCTCTGCCTGCTCCGCCGCTTCCGCCTTTGCCAGGACCACCTGGGCTACCGCCATCACGACCGCCGCCTTCATCTCCCCCCGGAGGTGCTAACTGCTTAATGTTTTGGCCCCCGATTCCAAAGGGATCACCAATGAAGCCTTCCATCGTGTTCTCAGTGAAACCACCGCTAATCGAGAGTTGACCCTGAGCTCCGGATGGACCTTGTCCACCAGGACCGCCCGCGCCGCCGGCTGGGCCACCAGAACCGCCACCTGAGCCTCCGGATCCACCGCCCGTCCCGACCGTAATTGCTAAAATTTCGTCAGGTGAACCAAATTTCTTAATGAGCTGCTGTCCTGAATCGTACAGGCTGATTCCAGCGAGGGAAACCTCACCGATTCGTCCTGTTTTCTTTCGGGTCTTGGACTGAGCGTCCACAGAGACTGCAGAGCAAACTAAAACTAGGCTAAGGGCCGTTGGAATAAATTTCATCTTCAAGGTGAGTTGGTGCCTCCTGGCATTTTACGTGTATTAGGACGGGGAACGGGTGCCGTCTGGTTACACTTTTTTGGTTGAGTCTGGTATACCCATTTGAAACGGGGCGTCAATCGTTGGCGTCTTTATTACTAATAGGAAAAATCAATGGCAGCAGCAGTTACGACATCGCAATTTGACACCGAAGTTCTCCAGTCCGAATTACCCGTCCTTGTGGATTTTTGGGCATCGTGGTGCGGTCCATGCCGAGCCATTGCTCCGGCTTTGGATGAGATTTCAAAAGAAATGGAGGGCAAAGCTAAGGTTCTAAAGGTAGACGTGGATGCAGAAGGCGACCTTGCGAACAAGTACAGTGTGATGAGCATTCCCGCTCTCATCGTTTTCAAAGGCGGTCAGGAAGTCGAGCGACACGTAGGCGGTCTTCCCAAGCCGCAGCTTGCCGCGATGCTTGAAAGACACATGTAATCCGAAATATCTCAAAGCCTCAGCCAATCGGCTGGGGCTTTTTTGTTGTCTTAGGGTAGCGTAGGATGATGCGACCGAATGCGGCATCCGCCATTCTTGCTACAATTTTTCTTATGACCACTGCTTCCGCTACCGATGGAATGGCTGATTACATTCGGCGCTATGGGGCTGATCTTGGGAGTATTCAGCGGAAATATCCGATTGGGCTGTCAGAGTTTCGGGCGCAACGGCTGGACAAGTTTTTTGTAGGTCAGCTTTCTGACCTCAAGAAAGTTGGGTTTGAGAAACTGAACATCGAGGGACAACTCGACTATGTTCTTCTGCGTCAGCATTTGGAAAACCAGATGGTTGATCTGAAGGTAGCTGCGGATCATCGGAAGGAACTTGGACCTCTTACTCCGTTTGCCGCTGACATCATTGCCCTCGACGAGAAACTTCGGGCGGACATGGGTCAGGTTGATCCGCGAGCCGCGGCGGTTCAGCTTAACAGCCTTGCAAAGCAACTCGCGAAGGCGGCGGACTTGACGAAGGATCAGAAGATCAAGCAAGCACTTGCGGTTCGTGCGGCGAAGGCGGTCAGTTCTCTCAGTGACGTTTTAGAGCATTGGTACCGGTTCTATGCCGGCTACGATCCGACCTTTACTTGGTGGTGTGAGGCACCTTTCAAGGCATGCTCTCAGGGACTGGGAGAGTATAAGAAGCACCTTATGGAGAAGGTGGCTGGGATTGCGGAAGGCGATAGCAAGACCATCGTTGGCGATCCGATTGGCAGGGATGCGCTGCTTGCCGACTTGCGTGCTGATCTGATTGACTACACTCCGGAGGAGTTGATTGACATCGCGAATCAGGAGTTTACGTGGTGCGAGGGCGAGATGAAAAAGGCTTGCCTGGAACTCGGTTTCAAGGATTGGACGAAGGGGTTAGAGCATGTCAAGAATCTTTATGTGGAACCCGGTCAGCAGCCGAAGCTGATTCGCGACCTTGCGGTCGAGGCGATTGATTTTATCGAGAAGCGCAATCTAGTCAGTGTTCCTGATCTTGCGAAGGAGACATGGCGAATGGAGATGATGTCGCCGGAACGACAACTAGAAAGCCCTTTTTTCTTAGGCGGCGAGTCCATCTTGGTGAGCTTTCCGACTCAGTCGATGGAACACGACGCGAAGATGATGAGCCTGCGAGGCAACAACCCTCACTTTGCGCGTGCAACGGTTCAGCACGAGTTGATTCCTGGCCACCACCTGCAGCAGTTCTATATGTCTCGCAACAACCCCCATCGCGAGCTTTTTGGTACGCCGTTTTGGATTGAAGGTTGGGCTTTGTATTGGGAATTTTTGCTTTGGGACATGGGCTTTCCGCGAGGGCCCGAGGACAAGATTGGAATGCTCTTCTGGCGAATGCACCGGTGTGCCCGAATCATTTTCTCGCTAAAGTTTCACCTTGGCGAAATGACTCCCCAGGAGTGCGTTGATTTTCTCGTGGATCGGGTTGGTCACGAGCGAGATAATGCTTCCGCCGAGGTTCGACGCAGTTTCGCCGGCAACTATCCGCCGTTATATCAGGCGGCGTACATGCTTGGCGCCCTACAATTCCGGGCTCTGCGCAAGGAGCTGGTGGACACGGGGAAGATGTCGGAAAAAGCGTTTCACGATGCGATCCTGGTCGGCAACGAAATGCCGGTCGCCATGGTTCGGGCTCGCCTTTCGGGGACAAAGCTCACACGGGACTTCCGGCCGAATTGGCGGTTCTACGATAGCCTCAAGAGAAAGTAGTAACCCTGCTGAAGGACCCTCCAGACTTTGACCAGGTAACAAAAAATGGCCGCCTCAAACAGAGGCGGCCATTTTTTTCTATCCGACGTTAGTCCGACGCTTTTCCGTCGTTGGACGCGCCAACGG
>JAIOPU010000039.1:35633-51046 GCA_021413725.1 Armatimonadota bacterium
GGTCCTTGCCGCCTTCTTGCGCGAGCCAGGCTCCAGTTGTCATCTTCGGCTCAAGGTAGAAGGGCTGCTCCAGAAGGACCTTCTCCATATAGAATTCCTTATTGATTCGACCCTGGGCGATGTTCTTTGCCATGGCTTCCGGTTTGCCTTCGTTGATGGCGCGCTGAACTTGGACCTCAAGTTCGGCGGCGATTACGTCCGCCGGGATGTCGTCCTTCTTGAGGAAGACTGGCTTCATCGCGACGACTTGGATGGCGACGTTCTTGCCTAGTTCAGCGGCGCGGTCACCGGTGCCGGTCATGATGACGGCGGCAGCGGATTTGCGGTCGTGGTGAACGTAGGCTCCAACTCCGATGTCGGAGGTGTATCGAACAGCCCTCGTGATTCGGATGTTCTCGCGAATTCGGTTGACCGCGTCTTGGATAACGTCTCCGACAGTTCCGGCACCCATCTTAACGGCGGATGGATCGGAGCCGGGATCGGTGTCGCGGAAAACGGTCGCGATTTCGGTGACCATGTTCTTGAAATCCTCGTTTTTAGCGACAAAGTCGGTCTCGCATTCAATGACGACTCCACCTGCAGACTTGCCGTCCTCGCTCGCGACGAGCATCGCGATTCCTTCGCTGGTCGCTCGATCGGATCGCTTGGCAGCAGCAGCGGCTCCCTTTTCTCGAAGAACGATGAGGGCCTTCTCGTGGTCTCCACCGGCTTCTTCGAGCGCGGCTTTGCAGTCACCAAACGGGGCGCCCGTTTCGTCGCGGAGTTTCTTTACATCTTGTGCGGTAATTGCCATAGTTTTCTTCCTTTTGCGGGCAGTCACGAGGCGAGTTTAAGCCAAACGTTGTACACGCGGGAATACACATTATACCCCGATGCGGTCATCCCCCTTTGCGAGTTCGGCGGTATTCTTTGAGGATGAATTTCCAGTCCCCGCGTGGGACCCACGATATCCTTCCGGCAGATTCGCGCAAATGGCAAGAGTTAGAGCAAAAATTCCGTGGCGTCGCCGAGCTTTTTGGGTTCGAGGAGATTCGAACTCCGATCTTCGAAGACACGAACCTATTCACTCGAACGAGCGGAGAAACGAGCGATGTCGTCAGCAAGGAAATGTACACCTTTCGGGATCGCGGTGATCGAAGCATCACGCTGAAGCCCGAAGGCACCGCACCCGTCGTGCGGGCCTACTTGCAGCACCACTTAGGACAGCAAGGGCAAGTCACGCGGCTTTGGTATTTGACCCCATTCTTTCGGTACGACCGACCGCAAAAGGGCAGATTTCGGCAGGCTCACCAGTTCGGGCTGGAGTTGATCGGCGCGTCGTCACCATTGGCCGATGCGGAAGTGATCCAGATCACGTCGCGGTTCTATCAAGAGATTGGACTCGGCGACACGGTCGTCCTTCTGAATTCGATTGGAAGGGAAGAGACTCGGACGAAATTTCGCGCGGCACTGCTTGCGCACATGGATTCCTACCTAAAAGACCTGAGTGAGGAAGACCGAGCCAAGTCGCTTAAGAACCCGTTGCGATTGATCGATAGCAAGGACCCAAAGGCACAGTCTCTAGTCGCCGAGGGACCAAGCATTCAGGACTATTTGGAAGATACGAGCCGAGCGCATTTTGATCGACTTCAGCAGATATTAACCGACGCGGGAGTCGCGTTCAAGATCGCTCCGCACGTCGTGCGTGGGCTCGATTATTACACCGACACGGTTTTTGAGATTCATTCGGCGAGCCTGGGCGCACAAGGTGCGCTCTGTGGTGGCGGACGCTATGACAACCTCATCAAGGAAGTCGGCGGCCCTGCGATTCCAAGTGTTGGTGTCGGCATTGGGGTGGAGAGAGCGTTGCTTGTGCTCGAAGAGCAAGGCTATGCTGGGCCGGTAGCAGGAATTTCGGTTTATGTGGCCAGCGCGACTCCCGATGCCGCAGGCGCGGTTGTTAACACGGTCGCGGGGCTACGGTCGGCGGGAGTAGATTGCCTTTATGCTTATGAGGGTGGTAGCCTCAAAAGTCAGCTTAAGGAGGCTGACCGCGTCAATGCCCGCTTCGCCGTTCTCATCGGGACAGACGAGATGGCCGCAAATTCCGCAACCGTGCGAGATCTGAAAACCGGAGAGCAAGCGCTTGTGTCGCTAGAAGGGCTTTCGACCCACATCTTGGGAGTCAAATAGTGGCTCGAATTCAGCTTAGCCAAATTTCTTGCGCAGCATTACTTCTTCCTCTCCCAATGTTCGCCCAAGAACGTGCCCCCAATGCGACCTTTCGAGTCGATGTCAACCTTAACGACAATATCGCGACGGGACAAGGCAATCGGTTTCGTTGGTACGATCCGCTTGGGCGGCACAGTACGGTTGGATTCGGACTGAATCTCGAGTCCGGCTACTACGTCTTGGTGACAGAACGGCTACAAAAAATCGCAAACGATCCCGACCGTGAGCAACTTGACGAGGTCTATATTGAAGAGCCTGGCCTCTGGCGTGTCGGAAGGCAATACCTCCCCTTTGGAAGTCAGATTATCATTCGTGAGGCGGGGATGGCGATCAAAGTTGAGGCGTCGCGAGTGGGCCGCAAGTTTCCGCTCACGTTGGCTGTCGTCGATAGTGGCCCCAAGCAAGCCAAAGGTGTGGTGGGGAGGATGGGGCCAACCAGTTACGGCGTGTCACTTGCCTACGGCCAATACTTCGCACGATCCTCAACTTCGCTCGCGGTGGTTTCGAATGTAGAAGAGGCAAGGCCGGGGGAGGGCTACCGACTTATCGTAGGCGGGGATGGCACGATTCGGCTGAAGAGATTCGACATCCACCTGGAGCATGTCCTGTTGAGGCGAGGCAATACTTCCGCAGACTTGGCAAAAGACGTTTCCGACCTCAAGATTACGCCAAGATCATTCGGCGGGACAAAGTATTCGGTGGGTTGGAGCCGAGAGTGGGTCACCAAGGTCGATCTCTATCGCTTTGAATCCGAAGTTCCGATCAGCAAGAACCTTTCTATGCGCTCACTCGTAAGATTTCAGAGAGGTTCATGGAAAGACTTCAGCATCGGAATCCGCGTTCGGCTTTGAAATCCTCCATAATCTAAAGCACACCATGAGTACAGGCCGCCGCGCATACGATATCCTTCGAGCCCATGTTAATAATCAGTGGGATCGAATCAACGAACCTGGCCTCAAGAGTGCATGGGACGAACTTAATGAAGCCGTCAATGGGCCGAAATATCAAGAGGGTGCTCCCGAAGTGCCCGCATCGGAAACCGTCCCAGTTACGGAACCCATTGATCAAAAGGCGATTGCCCGAAGAATACTGGGGGTTGAAGAAAACGCGAGTTTCGAAGAAATTCGGAAGGCCTACGAGAGACTTCGCAAGCGAAGTGACCCCGTGAAGTTCCCCGAGGGAACCGAAGAGCGTAATTTAGCGGTCCAGTTATCACAAAGGATCGAAACGGCGTATCGGATTCTGGCGAAAGACGTGCCGAGTATCGAAAAGCGGTTTTCAAATTTAGAAATCGAGTAGCACGCCTAGAAAAGCGGGCTCAGCTTTCCCGTACTATCGCCCAGGGTCTCAACTGGAATTCCCATCCGATCCAAGAGCGCGAGATAGAGGTTGTTGAGCGGCGTCTGGCTCTGATAGACCATGTGCTTCCCGGTTTGAATCGTTCCCCCCCCGCGTCCTGCAAGCAAGATCGGGAGGTCGTCGTGGTTGTGGCGGTTGCCGTCGCCGATTCCGCCGCCGTAAACGAGCACGGTGTTATCCAGGAGAGTGCCGGTTGGCTCCTTGATCTCGTCCATTCGCTTGAGAATGTAGGCGAGTTGGGTGACGTGGAAGAGGTCGATTTGGCGCTTCGCTTCGAGCTTATGCGGGTCCATGCCGTGGTGAGACATCTCATGGTGCCCTTCGTTAACTCCGACCATCGCGTAGCTTCGATTGCTGCCTTCGTTGGCAAACATCATCGTTGAGATTCGCGTGAGGTCACTTTGGAAAGCGAGGATCATCATGTCGCCCATCAGGCGAATATGCTCGCCGAAATCTTGCGGCACCCCCGTAGGGCGGACAACCCCAGTCTTAACGGGTGAGTTTTGTTCGAATCGCTTAACTCGCTGCTCGATGTCGCGAACTCCCTCCAGATACTCGTCCAGTTTCTTGCGGTCGCGGTCGCCGAGTTTTCCTCGAAGGCTCGTGGCGTCGGCGGCGACAAAGTCAAGAATGCTGGTGTTGTAACGCGAGCGAATGGAACGGCTCTCGGCATTGTCGTAGCCTTCAGATGAACCAAAAAGCCGCTCAAACACGAGGCGTGGGTTGACTTCTTTGGCGATGGGGGTGTGTTCTCCGCGCCAGGAAATCGCCGAAGAGTAAGCGCAACTGTAACCTGAATCGCAGTCGCCGGAAAGACCGCCACGCTCGCAACCCAGTTCAAGGCTCGCGAACTTAGTGAGTTTGCCGAGTTTCTCGGCGGCGACCTGGTCCACAGAGATTGCGGCTTTGATATCAGAGCCCGAGGACTTCTTGATGTGAACACCGGTGAGCCAAGTTGCGGCAGATCGGGCGTGATCTCCCGGACCATCACCCATGGCAGCAGCATTGACTTGGCTGAGTCCAGTCAGCACGGAAATCTTTGACTTTTGCGCCATCAGTGGACGTAAAACATCGGGAAGTTCGCCGAGGGCTCCGGAAGTTTTGGGTGTCCACTCGTTCATGCTCATGCCATTCGGCACAAAAAGGAACGCCATTCGGACTGCCTGCTTGGGCGCAGAGGAGGCCATCGCCGTGAGCGGAAGCATCGCTTCGAGTGTGGGGAGGGCGACGGTGGTGCCAAGTCCTTTGAGAAGTGTTCTTCGCGAGATCATGATTGGGTTCCTTGCTTGAGTGAAGTTGTCGCCTGGCCGGTCTTTAAGAATGCGTCGCTTTGAATGACCGCCGTAATAAAGGATCGGAATCGAAACTCCTTAGCCTTAGTCATTTTTACTACGTTATCAATGTGACATCGGTCGGCTCCGGTAAGTTCGCGGCCGAGGGCGTAGGTGAAGAGGCGGTCGGTGAAACATCGCACGAATTCATCTTGATGAGCCATCAAATACTTCTTGAGCGAATCGGGGCCGTTCACTTTGGCGCCGTCGGGGAGATCACCGCGGGTGTCGACTTCGACTCCGGTGTCGTCTTGTGTTCGCCAATTTCCCATCGCGTTGAAATTTTCTAGGCTTAAGCCGAGAGGATCCATCTTGGTGTGGCAAGAAGAGCAGTTGGGGTCTTTTCGATGTTGCTCCATTCTCTGGCGCATGGTTTGGCCTTTGATCACTTTCGCGTCTTCGGTGAGAGCGGGAATCGCGGGGGGAGCAGGGGGAGGCGGCGTGCCGAGAATATTGTCCAAAATGAACTTCCCGCGCTTGACGGGGGAGGTCCTTGTGGGGTTGGAGGTGACCGTAAGGAAGCTAGCTTGCCCTAAAATCCCGCCGCGATTGCGATCCTGCAAGGTCACTCTTCGAAACTCGTCACCCACGATGCCAGCCATCCCGTAGAGTTCGGCGAGGGGTTGGTTGACGAAGGTGTAATCCGAGTCCAAGAAGTCAATGATGGGCCGATCCTCTTGAATCATGTTCATGAAGAACCGCTTGGTTTCCTGGATCATCGAGCTTCGGAGTTTGGCGGTGAATGTGGGGAAGGCTTTCTTGCTGATGGACAGGGTTTCGAGCTTTCTAAGCTGGAGCCATTGCGCGGCAAAGTTGTCGGCGAGGGCGATTGACTTTGGGTCGGAGAGTAATCGTAGCGCCTGCTCTTGCAAAATCTCCGGCTTGTGCAAAGCACCCTTTTCGGCAAGAGCAAGGAGCGTTTCGTCGGGCGTTGAACTCCAGAGGAAGTAGGAAAGCCGCGAGGCGATTTCGAAATCGTTCAGATTCCGTGAGCCACCCGCCTCAACGCGAAAGAGGAAACTGGGCGAAACAAGACAAGCCGTGATGCCGAGTTGGACACCGCGCTCAAAACTCTCACCGTTGGCGGGCGCGAGTTGGGCGATTTTCACAAGCCCCTGGATTTCTGCGGCAGTGGGAGTGCGCCGGAAGGCACGACGCGCAAACGCCTCGAAGATTTGAGTGTAAACCGCGTCGAAGTTGTTGCCATTCGGGCGCGCAAAGATGATGTGGCGGTGGCTGGGGGGAAGAGTCGTGGGCGCATCGAGAGGCCCGACGACTTCAACGTATTGCAACGCGAGATTTCGGTCGCGTCTTTTGGGATCAGGAGCATTCGGGTTGTAGAAATCGTTGACAAAGGCCACTTCGATCTTCTGGTCTCCGGCGGCGGCATCGAGCGGGAGTTCGTAGACGATCGGTTTGGTCGCGTCGGCAGCCACATTCACCTCGCCGATAACCTTATCGCCGACAATCACCCTGGCTTTACAAACTTCGTCTCCGGCTTGCATTCCGCCGGCGAGAAACTTCAGGCGGTAACGACCGGCGCGGGGGAAAGTGTGTTGAGTGGAAGCCTTCACTCCTGTCAAAAACAGAATGCCGAGTTCGCCGTTGATGATGCAGCCTTCGGGAATCTTGAACTTATCCACGTCAAAGCGCACGACTTTCTTATCGCTCACCACAATCGCACGAAAAGCGATCTTTTCCGCGGCATCCAAATACTTCTCAAGGTGCAAGGGCGATAAAGAAAGAACCTCACCGATGTTGTCAAAGCCACTCCCGACGTCGTCGGAAGGGAAGTCGTCGGCGGGATGGAAATCAAGCCCGAAGAGATCGCGAATGGTGTTGTTGTATTCCGCGCGGTTCAGACGCCGAAGCGTGACTTTGCCCGGATCGGGCACGGTGCAATCGCCGTTGAGTCCGTTTTGCAAGGTCTCGGCAAGCAACAAACGCTCTTGGGGAGTCGGTTGAGGCTGGTTCGCAGGAGGCATATGCTTGCTGCTGACAGCCTTGATCACCTGGTCGATCATCCTGCGCTGAGGAGTGAGAGACTTCGAATCAGTAATCCCACCAAGCCAAACGCCCCCCGAAGGATCGGCTTTGTCGGTGTGGCATTTGATGCAATATTTCTTGATTAGCGGCTTGGCTTGCGTAGAAACGAGGTCGGGTCCACCCTTCGGCGCAGTCTGAAAGACCCCACCCAAAAGAGCAATCGCCCCCACACACGCCAAATATCCACTCGGCACTCGTTGCATCAGATTAACTATACACCAGTTCCCCTCAAAACCAAAATCGAAGAATTCTTCAGAAAGTTTGGATTTTAAAGAAATCTCGTGTATAGTAATTGTAGTGGGAACACTTGTTCCCCTTTTTTAGGACAGGTCATAAAAATGAATACCAAAACTGGGGCCGTGTTGGCTCTTGGTTCGTTGCTTTCGGCAGGGATTGCGCATGCGCAAAATTCCCGCTTCTACTTTGGTTATGGTGATGCGCACACTGCGGGGCTGAATGGTCATGCCGTCGGCGATGAGATTTCCACCGGGCACAATCTCAAGGTTGAGTCCGGCGCGCACTTTAAGGTCCAAGTCTGGATCGAAAAGACCGGCGGCGATGCGGATGACATCACGGCGGGTATCTCCACTCACGTCGCCTATGATCGAGGTAACGCCGCAAACACGGGAAACGTCCCCTCTGCATCCTTGATGCACCATAAACTAGCCTATGGGGGCGCGAATCTTGGGGCTTCGGTTTCCAATCGTGCCTCATTTGCCAACTGGGACAACCATGGCGTCGCGATAGACTCTGATGGAAATGGATCGCAAGACGTGACAACCCTCGGCTTGGCGATTGCGAACCAACAAGGAGAATATAAGGCTGGTATCGGTAGCAGCGAACGGCGCATTGGCCTGGGTGGGCAATTCATCCTGACCGGGTTGGGAACGTTTGGCGCATTCTTCAAGATCGGTGAGGTGGGTTCGAAGGTCCGGCTTTTTGACTTTGATCTGACGAACACCCTAGGGTACGGCGAAATCTACGGAGATGGCTTTGAGGAAACTGGGCTTGCCTTGACGCCGAAGTTGACGACTGCCTTCCAGGCAGGTACGAGCTCCTATCTTTCTTTGAACGACAGAGACCTGACCACCGTCGGTTCCCAACTCATCGTTCAAGGCGTGCCCGAGCCGAGTAGCATTCTTGCCCTTTCGCTGGGTGGTTTGGTCTTGCTTCGTCGCAGGAAATAGGGTGCTAACCCAATGAAAATGATATTACGAAGCATTTCCGCCGTAACGCCACTCCTTCTCCTAGGAGTGGCGCAGGCGCAGAACTCTCGCTTCTACTTCGGATACGGGGATGCCGCTACGGCGGAGTTGAATGGCCACTCGGTGGGGGAAGAAATCCCTACCGATAGAGGCTTTCGCGTTCTGCCCGGTGGACACTTCAAATTGCAGATTTGGGTGGAAAAGCTCCTGGGTGGAGCAGAGGATTTTACAAGCCTTTTGTCAACCCACGTGGCTTATGACCGGGCAATCGTGAACAATGCAGAGGTTATCCCGGAGTCCGCTCTCATGCATCGCAAACTGAGCTACGGAGGCGCGACTCTCCAGTCCTCACTCTCCAACATGGCTAGGTTTGCTAGTTGGGATCCGTTAACCGATCTGCCCGCTGATCGGAATAACGATGGTATTCAAGATATCAATCCGCTCGTTGGCGCAGCGCGACTCAGGGGTGTTTTTAGCACTGACCGATTTGTTACCACAGAGCGCCGTGCTGGATTTGGGGGCGGTTGGTTGGCTCTCGATGCGGACGGGCGCAATACTTTCTTTAAATTGGGTCCGGTAGGTTCCAAAGTTCATCTCTTTGACTTTGAAATGAAGAACACGCTCGCTCTTTACGACATTTATGGGGATGATGGGCTGGAGACAGGTCTTGCACTAACGCCAAAGACCACTGCTAATTTTCAGAGTGGAAACCACTCAGCTGTTCGTGCGTTTGGGGATGATACCTCCCTCGGCTCCCAACTCATCGTTCAAGGCGTGCCCGAACCGAGTAGCATTCTTGCCCTTTCGCTGGGTGGTTTGGTTTTGCTTCGTCGTCGAAAATAGGAAACACCTAAAATGAAAACAAATGTTCGTTCATTCGCCGCGGTTTGCGGATTGCTCCTCGGTGCGGTTGCGCACGGGCAGAATTCGCGCTTTTACTTTGGTTATGGTGATTCGCAAACTGCGGCGCTGAACGGTCACGCCGTGGGAGATGAGATTTCGACCGCCAATTATCTCAAAGTTCAGCCCGGTGGTCACTTTAAGGTTCAGGTGTGGGTGGAAAAGACGGGCGGTGGGGTAGATGATCTCTCCGTTGGCCTCTCCACGCACATCGCGTATGATCGGGGACGCTCCTCAAATGCGGGTGATTCTCCCGAGTCAGTCTTAATGCATCGTAAGTTGGCGTATGGTGGCAGCAGTTTGACTGCGTCCGTTTCCAATCGTGCTTCGTTCGCGAATTGGGATAGATATGGCAACGCCTATGATGAAGACAGCGACGGCGCCCAGGATGTGACAACCCTTAGAATCGCCTCGAGTCAGCTCAGAGGAGAGTATCAAACTGGTACAGGTCCAACCGAAAGGCGCATGGGGTTTGGTGGGCAGTTCGTCCTGACCGGGCTTCAAAATCTTGGAGCTTTCTTTAAGATCGGAGCAATGAGTACCAAGGTCCGGTTGTTCGATTTTGAATTGACGAACACTTTGGGATACGGCGAAATATACGGAGATGATGGTCTAGAAACCGGGCTCTCCCTCACACCGAAGGCTACGGACCAAAGGCAAGCCGGAGCGCAGACCTATTTGGCGACGCGAGATGAACCGGATATCCACCAATCTACCCTCGGTTCCCAACTTATCGTCCAAGCTGTTCCAGAACCCAGCGGAATGCTTGCGCTCGGGTTGGGTGCTTTGATTTTTCTTCGTCGCAAGAAGTAAGAATTGTGTGTTGCCGAAAGTTTGGTGTATAATCGCCTAAGTGAGGGCAGTTGCTCTCCTTCAAAGGATAGACCAACATATGAAACGTCAAATTCGAGTTTTGCTCGGGATTGTTGCCGCATCCGGCATTGCGCAGGCACAGAACTGCCGCTTTTATTTCGGCTACGGCGATGCCGTGACTGCGACCCTCAACGGCCATGCCGTGGGCGATGAGATTTCTACTGCCAGAAATCTCAAAGTGCTAGCCGGAGGCCACTTCAACGTCCAGGTCTGGGTCGAAAAGCTCAATGGCGGGCCAGATGATATTACGGCTTCGGGTGGAACTCATATTGCTTACGACCGTGCTGTGGCGCCGAATATTGGCGAGATCAGCCCGGCGGCACTTATGCACCGAAAGCTTAGTTTCGGCGGAACGAATTTGAGAACGTCGGTAACCAACAGAGTCTCCTTTGCAAATTGGAACAATCAAGGACAGCCTCTCGATACAGATTCAAACGGGTTCCAAGATGTCTCGACACTTGGAATGCCCTCCGCGCAATTGAGAGGCGAATACATCGTGGGAAGCGGTTCGACTGAGCGGCGCGTTGGATTCGGCGCACAGTACACCCTAACCAACCCGGCAGGCGTCGGGGCCTGGTTTAAACTTGGTAGTGTGGGTAACAAAGTGCGGCTCTTAGACTTTGAAATGACCAACGCACTTGGAGTCGGGGAAATCTACGGCGATGACGGACTCGAAGCGGGATTGGTTTTAACCCCCAAGTCAACGGCCACTTTTCAGGCGGGTGCGCACTCATACTTTGCGCCGAACGATTGGCCCTCCACCACCCTTGGATCGCGACTCATCGTCCAAGCTGTGCCCGAGCCGAGTGGGGTTCTGGCTCTGCTGCCGGGTGCCCTTCTTTTGCTGCCTCGCAAGAAGTAGTCGATCCGAAAACCCCGGATATCTGACGTTGTTTCCGACAAAAAATGGATTGATCGAATGGCCAAGACGCGTTTTGGCGAAAGCACAACGCGTCATCACCCCATGAAGACGCGTTTTGGCGCAAGGATTACGCGTATTCGCCTCGTGAAGACGCGTTTTGGCGAAACCGCAACGCGTATTCGCCTCATGAATACGCGTATTGGCGCACCCGATACGCGTATTCCTCCGATGAAAACGCGTCGTGATGAAGTACTTCATCGTATTTTTTGGTCTTTTAGCATTGTTTCTGCCAAATCATGGAATAGATCCCTTGAGAGGCTCGGCCTCAGGTAATCATAACATGAAAAACCAAAACATAAAGGCACTGCAAGGCAGGCCAGCTCATCAAAACGACCGTCAGATTCTGGCAAGCCTTGGAGGTGCAAAGTAATGGAATGGATCAAAGCCAATCGCGATCAGTTGCGAACTCAAGCGACGCAATTCTCGACGGGAATTGGGGTCCAGGGGCCGACTTTGAACCTGACGGCATCGGAGATTTCGGGATTCGCAACCGTGCTTGCCAATTATGTGGATGAGTTGGACGCCGTGACCACGACTAAAGCGGCGGCGGACATAGCTTACGAAACGTTCATGACCGAGAAGACCCTGATCGTGAAGCTTATGCGAAAGTACAACCAGCGCATGCAAAACGCGGCGGGAATCACCAACGCCAAGCGCGCCGAAATCGGCATCCCGATTCCATCGGGAAGTACGACGGTGGAGCCAAAGATTGTGACCGGTCTGGTTGCGACGGCGTTTGAGAATGGCGATGTCAAGCTCAAGTGGAACCGAAGCGGCAACGCTCAGAGCGTGATCTTTAATATTGAAACCAGTGACGATTCGGTGAATTGGAGCTTGCTGACCACAACCACCAGCGTGCGCAGCACCCTTTCGGGATTCGCGCCGGGCGAAGTAAAGTACTTCCGCATCGTCGCCACTCGCGGGACGTTGCACGCCACCGCCTCCGATCCGGTCGTGATCTACTCTGGTTCTGGCGGTGGTTCTCTGACTTTGGCGGCATAAGCCGGGCTTGGGAACCCAGGGCGTCGCGTTCGCGGCGCCCTTTTTTGCACTATCACCTCGCCCATTTATGGGGAGGTCGGTGAGGTACGAACCGGGAGGGGAAATTCGGTTCTCGGGGCGGGAACCAGCAGAGAACAAAACCGCCATCGAGGCGCGTCCCCTATAATGGTTGCAGGACGATGAAAAAATCTCTCTTCATTCTTCTTTCGCTCACGCTCGGGACCCTCGCCCTTGGGCAAAAGGACCTCTATAAGACGATGATCAAGGCCCCGACCTTCCGAAACGGGATGGAAGAGTATCTTCAGGCCGCCGATCTTGTGCGTGGGAATCGCGTGCTTTTCGATCTCATGCTCTGGGACCCCACCACCGCGAAAACAACGCTCATGGCGAATCGCCGGGCGATTGCGCGGGAGAGCACTTTGGTGATCAACATGGTTTCGGCGGGCAATCTCAAGCCCGCTTTTGAGTTCCGAACCGAGCCGATGACGGCGGATACGCTTTTTCCGGAGCTTGCTGAGTGGAAGAGGGTTTGCCGAGTGATGGTTGCCGCCGCTTACGGCGAGGCATCCATGGGAAACCCCAAAGGTGCGAGCCGAATTCTCGCCCAGGCTCTGATTTTCTCGCGCCAAATCTCCGGTGGAACTCTGATTGCCAATCTTGTGGGGGTTGCTTGTCAGAGCATCACGCTTGCGGCGGTGCAAGACTTGCAAGATCGTCTTCCGCCCGAGGGCTGGGCTGAATTGCGCGGAGCGGCGGACAAGATTCTGTCGCAAGAACCACGCATTCTGCCCGGATTAAGAGGAGAGCAGGCTTTTGCCCTGAATATGTTAGCCGAAATTTGTAAAAATCCCCCCGAACCAGTCCAAAGTCCAGACGGTGAAAGCCTCGATGCCTTAAGCGAGGAAACGAATCGCGAGTACATTATGCTTCGCGGTATGACTGTTCAACAGCGACAAGCGTATTTTGATCGTACCAAGAAGGAAATGGATACCTTCTACACGCAATTGCTTGGGCAGTTCGCGCGGCCTGAGGCAGAATGGAGTGTTCCGCCTGAATTTTCGACGAGCAATCCGATCCTCAATGAGTTCTTTCCTGTCTTTTCTCAAGTCGGGGTCACAGCCCTGCGCGAGAGAACGAGCATGCGCCTGCTCAAGCTTCACGCCGCTATCCAAACTCACCGTTGGACCCACAATCAGTTGCCAAATTCGCTCGCGGAGATCGAAGGTTTGTCAAAATTAGACCGCACGGACCCGCTCTCGGGCAAGGATTTTGTCTATCATTCGCTGAGTCCCACGACTTATGAGGTGTATAGCGATGGCGTGAAGGAGACCGGCCGCATCGATCTCAAATATTCTCGACCCCGCTCGATGATCGAGGATGAGGTGGGACCGAAAGAGCCGCTTGTGACGGGGACCGTAAAGAAGGAACTAGGCCGCGATCTCTGATTCGCTGAACTGATTCCAGCGAGAAATCGCAACCCTGCCCTTAACCGTAATCAATCCGCCGGACCGATACGCCGCGCCCGTAAAATCCGCCGGCGCGGAGTGCTTGACGTGGAAAACTGCGCAGATGTCTCCGAAAGGAGAATGCAAGATGATGTCGACTTCCTCGCCGCGCTTGGACTCAAAAGGACCGATAATGCCACAACCATCGCAGGTGACGTCAACAATCCTGCAAATCAGGGATGTATTCTCGTGGAGAATAGTAGCCTTGACCCCTTTAACTTTCGCACGTCCGCGTTCGGTCGGCGGATGTTTGACCATCTCCCCCACGTAGTCGAAAATAACGGACTCGGAAAGCACTTCTTGAATTCGGAGATGCCCGAAATGATTCGCCTTCTCGCCAAAGACCTCCACGGTCAGTTCACCTTCAGCGGGAAAGTCCCGGCTAGGAGGGATCGTGGTAATAAAAAGGGAATCCGTTGCGTCGACAACCCAAACGGGAAAACCTTTGAGAGAACCCTTGCACGTAAGCCGTGCACGAAGGTTCTTCAGTATGGGTAGCTTGGGCGAGAATTCCAATAGTTGCTCCTACCCTAGTATTGGCTTTTTCTCAGGAGTTCTTTAGTGCGTGATATCCAGACCTTCCGAAAGCGAAACATTGCCGAATGTTTCGATGGACTTTCCGTTGACCAGCAACTTCAACTTCTTGACGGTAGGGAACTGCTCACATGACGCGATCAGCGTGTTCACCAGCGCACTTTCGTCCTCGGTCCCGTAGGTTTTGTCCATTTCAGGTGTAAATTCGACGGAAAGCGTGTCGCCAGCCAACTTCGCACTGAAGGCTCGTGCCGACTCAGGAACGGCTTTGATCGTCTTGAGGGACTCGTTGATCGCGACCAAGTACGGGTCTTCGCCCTTGGCGAGAACTCGCTCATGCTTGTCGACTTTGAGTTCGGAACCGTCATAGCGGGGAGTCGCAATCGTGACTTTGGTGTTCTCGGTAGGCTTGGCGCTCTGAACCGATTCGACGCCAACATTAGGACTGGTGCCACTCGTTTGTTGCACGGATCTCTGATCGTCTGGAATCTTATTTCCGACGGTTTTCGCATAGACCAGAAGGCCGCCAAAGGCAACAACGCCTGCCAATATGACGGGAAGGGTTCGGGATTTTTTATTTCGTTTCAAGGTCTTTTGTGTCTCCAAAATAGGCTCGCAGCCCTTCCACCAGGGCATCGGTGACGCTTTCTCGGAATTCGGTTGTTTTGACTACGGAAAGGTCGTGGGAATGGCTAAGGAATCCGAGTTCACAAAGAACGCCTGTCATCGTTGTGTTTCGGAGGACTGAGAAACCTGAATTCTTTGCGATGGTAAGGTCAGACTTTACGCCGCGATCGGGCAAAAGCCCCTTCATCTTGATCCGAGTATTGATGCATTCTGCGAGCAACTTGCCAAGTTCGGACTTTCCATGATAAAAAACCATGATTCCGCTCGCGGTGTTCGCGACACTATTGGAATTGTAGTGAATACTGACAAACACGTCGGCATTGTTGCGGTTGGCGATCGCTGCCCGCTCCGTCAACGATGGATAGGAGTCGTCGTTTCGACAAAGAACCACGTTCGCCCCTGCGTCCGTAAGCTTTTTCGCGAGCATCAAAGTGGTCGGCAGGGTGAGATTCTTCTCGAAAGTACCGTGTTTAACGGAACCGGTTCCGCTATCCTTGCCACCGTGTCCGGCATCAAGGCAAATGGTCTTCCCTAGCAGCGTTCCATCACTCTTTGCCGGTTGGGTAAAGGAAAGGATTATCCCTTGGGGCTTACTCGTGAACTGCACCGTTGCGGGGCGTTTGAGCGTGATGAGCAAAATCAGATTGTTCACAGGATCGCGGTCGACCGTGATTTCTTCAATGAGACGGCTGTCGAGCTTGATTTCACCAGGCATGCGGTTTGCGCCGGGGACCAGGATTTGAAACTTGAGCAAACTTAATGCTCTGAAGCTTGCGGCAGGCCCAGGAATTCCTTCAAGCGGAAACTTGAGGTTGGTCGCTTTGCCTTCTTCATCAAGGATTGGATTTCCAACTCTCTGACCACTGCCCATGGCGGGATCTTGCTTAGGCGCGGGCTT
>JAIOPU010000025.1 GCA_021413725.1 Armatimonadota bacterium
GTTCCCTACCAAGTCTCGGTGCGCCATTGGCCCCAAACATTCGGCTCTTCCCACTCCTCCGGCGGTTCCTGTCCGTTGAGGCGAAGGGCGAGGAAAATCAGGCCAATGTGCCAGCCATCGTGCCACACCATGTGCTGAAGGAACAACACCGGATTATCGTAGACAACATGCTCGCTCGCCATTGGGCCACCCTTAGCGATTGCCGCTTCGACACCTGCTCGAACGGCCAATCCACTGGCGCGCAAACAGGCCTTGATCGCTTCCAAATCCTCCAACGGAGTTCCCAGTTCGTCCGCCGAAGCACTCACCAAACCCGCCGCATGGTCCGGCGCGACCTGAGACAGAAAGAATTTTCGCACACCGTGCATGTGGGAGAGTTGGCGGTCCAGCGAAAAACCATCTTCCGACGGAGTGACGTGGCGGTTCTTTTCGTCAATGAGCGAGGCGACCGAGTCAACGATTTTACACTGCCTATCCCAGGAATCGAGAAGGTCTTGGGTGATGTCCATTTGCTCATTATAACCCGAGGGATCGAGAGAAATCCAAAATCAGGATTTGGAGTGCTACGAAATAGAGAACACCATGAAACACAAAATTACTCTCACCTTGGTCACCCTGTCCGTTATTAATCTTGTTGCCCAATCCAATGCACAACTCCTCGGTTCGGCTGGGAAATTTGCTGTGTTAGCTGGTTCAACCGTGACGAGCACGGGTGCCACAGTTTTGAATGGCGACCTTGGACTTTGGCCGGGGACAGCGATCACCGGATTCGGGCCTGGAATTGTCAACGGAACCTATCACATTGCCGACGCCGTGGCCCAGCAAGCACAGGAGGACGTAACCACCGCGTATAACGCGCTCGTAGCCGAGGCGTACACGCAAGACCTCACCGGAGAGGATCTCGGGGCACGAACTCTCTTTGCCGGTGTTTATCGCTTTTCAAGTTCCGCCCAGCTAACTGGAGTGCTGGTGCTGGACGCCCGCGGAGACTCCAACGCCCGCTTCAATTTCCAGATTGGCAGTACGTTGACCTCGGCATCAAATGCTCGCGTTCAAATGATCAATGGTGGCAATGGTTGTAACCTCTATTGGCAGGTCGGAAGCTCAGCTACCCTCGGAACCGGCACCGCCCTGACAGGTCACATCTTGGCGATGACCAGCATTACGATGACAACCGGAGCCACCATTACCGATGGTAGCGCCCTCGCCCGCAACGGCGCGGTTACCCTAGACGCCAACACGATCACCGCCTGTCCTGTCCCAGAACCAACTTCATTCGCGGTCATCAGCGCCGGGCTTTTGCTAATCTCACGACGAAAGCGTAACTAACGCCTGGCCATTGCCTTCAATCGATCGTTCGCGAAGTACTCCCCTCCGCCTTCGCGAATGGATTGCAAAATGATGTCCGCTCCGAATTCCGGCGTATCGCCCTGGTAGTAACCCATGGCCGGTGCACCCTCTCTTGTTTCGCCCATGCGATTGTTTCCTAAGTGGAGCACGATCGTGACCATGTAAAATGGAGCATGCGCCAAGATTCGATTCCGTCAGGGACCGTCACCTTCTTGTTCACCGACATTGAGGGAAGCACGAAGCTCTGGGAATCGCACCCAGAATTAATGCGCACCAGCTTAGCACGCCATGATGCAATTGTTCGACACGCGATCCAGAGTTCAAATGGGCATGTGTTCAAGACCATCGGCGATGCCTTCTGCGCCGCTTTTGCAACCGCTCCCGCAGCGCTTGATGCAGCCCTCAACGCTCAGATCGCCCTAAAGTCAGAGTCTTGGCCCGGTGCAACCCCTGTCAGGGTGCGTATGGCGATCCACACGGGGGCGGTCGAAAATCGTGATGAGGACTACTTCGGGCCTCCCCTCAACCGAGTAGTACGGCTGTTGAGCACTGCCCACGGCGGACAAACTCTTCTTTCCCAAACGACCTTTGACCTCGTCCGAGATTTCCTGCCCCAGGACGCTTCCATACTGGATTTGGGTATTCATCAGCTCAAGGATCTTGCCCGACCCGAGCAGGTCTTTCAACTCTTGCACCCTGCCCTGCCTGCAGAATTCCCGCCGCTTCGGTCACTCTCCAACCAGCCCAACAACCTTCCTCAGCAGCTGACAACCTTTATCGGGCGAGAAAAGGAAGTCGAAGACCTCCAAGCGCTCCTCAAAAAAAATAGATTACTAACTCTCAGCGGCTCAGGCGGAACGGGCAAGTCGAGGCTCAGTCTCCAGATCGCGGCGAATGTCTTGGAAGAGTTTCCAGATGGCGCTTGGCTAGTCGAACTCGCGCCGCTTTCAAACCCAAGTCTCGTAGCATCGGCGGTCGCGAGTGTTCTGAGCGTAAAAGAAGAGGTCGGCACCCCGGTCATTAACTCCATCACCGAACAACTCAAGCCAAAAAAGCTACTCCTTGTGCTGGATAACTGCGAGCACCTTCTTGACGCCTGCGCCAAGGTTGCGGATGCGCTCCTGAGAAACTGTCCAGGCGTTCGTATTCTGGCAAGCAGTCGCGAACAGATCGGCGTCGCGGGAGAGCAGACCTATCGTGTTCCGTCGCTCTCCTTGCCCGATCCTGGAAAACGGCAAACGGCAGAGTCACTCTCGCTCTTCGAGTCGGTTCGCCTCTTCGTTGATCGTGCCGTTCTCGCCAAACCCGGCTTTGCGGTCACCAACCAGAACGCTGCGTCGGTCGCCTCAGTATGCTTCCACCTCGACGGAATTCCCCTTGCTATCGAACTCGCCGCCGCCCGTGTGCGCGGACTCGCGGTTGAGGAAATCGACGATAAGCTTGACCAGCGATTTCGCCTTCTGACTGGAGGGTCTCGGACCGCTTTGCCTCGGCAACAAACGCTTCGTTCGCTCATTGATTGGAGCTACGACCTTCTGAATGAGACAGAGCAGGCTCTGCTTTGCCGCCTTTCCGTGTTTGCGGGAGGATGGACTCTCGAGTCTGCGGAGCAAGTCTGTGAGGGAGGATTGATTGACGAGTTCGACATCATGAATCTGATGACAAGCCTTGAAGACAAGTCGCTTGTCGTGGCGACAACGAAAGAGAATGCGACCCGATTCCATCTCTTGGAGACCGTTCGGCAGTACTCCCGAGACCGCCTAGCAGAGGGGGACGAAGCGGAAGCGTGGAGAACGCGCCATCTGAAGCACTTCCTAACGTTGGCAGAAGAGGCAGAACCGGAACTATCTGGTCCCCAACAGCAGGCGTGGCTCACGCGTCTCGAAGCTGAGCACGACAATCTGCGCGCGGCCCACGACTGGAGTTGCGGGACGCAAGAAGTTCCAGAAGCCGCGGTGCGAATTGCCGGCGCGCTCAGTCCGTTCTGGCTGACACGGTCACACTTGTTTGAAGGCCGCACCCGATTGGCCCGCTCATTAGCCCGTGCGCCTCGCGCGGATACCGCCGCTCGAGCGAAGGCACTTGCAGGAGCAGGAACTCTCGCGTGGAATCAAGGTGACTACGCCGAAACTCGGGTGCATCTGGAGGAGAGCCTGGATATTTATCGAAGGCTCGAAGATCAAGGAGGAATCGCCCGTGCGCTCAGCGTTCTGGGTCCCCTCACCGTCCTGCAGGGCGACAGTGACGGCGGGCGGGTGATTATGGAAGAGAGTCTAGCGATCTATCGGGCTCTTGGCGATCGGCGTCGGGTCGCCTTGGCTCTCGGCAATTTAGGGGCACTCGCCGTGATGATGGGTGACAACGAGGCAGCGCGCACTCTTCAAGAAGAGAGCCTTGCCGTCCTTCGGGAACTGGGTGACCGAATGGGCTCGGCAATCGTGCTCGTGAATTTAGGTGAAATGGCACACGACCGCGGCGACTTTGCGGAAGCCAAGGTTCTTGTTGAAGAAAGCCTGAGCCTCAGCCGGGAAAGCGGTGATCAGTGGTGTATGGCTCAGGCCATGGATATTCTTGGTATGGTGGACTTGGAGCGCGGAGAGGATTTAGCCGCGCAAACTCTTTTGACGGAGAGCCTATCCATACGGCGGGAACTCGGAGACCGCCAAGGAATCGCTGTGTCGCTTGAGCTTCATGCCCGACTGAATCTCAGCCTCAGCAAAATACACCAAGCGGCTCGACTTTGGGGCGCTGCAGAGCAGCTCCGGGAAGAGATGGGTGCGCCGATGCCAGCGAATAGTCTGCCGAAATATGAGGCTCAAATCACCTCTGCCCGTGAAGCAATCGGAGACGTTGCCGCCTTCGATTCCGCTTGGGCGGAAGGAAGAAAGTTCTCGATGGAACAAGCCATTGACCTCGCCTTGGACGCATGACAACCGTCGCTGGACATGACTCATGGTAGAATCGGCGGCACATGCTGGAAACTTATCTTGATCTACTCGACCTCTGCTACTTCGAAGTCACCGAAGCCTTCAAGGGGCTTGCGGACGAGAATGTCTGGAAACGTCCCGCGCCGGGTCTCCTTTCCATCGGCGAACTCGCCGGACACGCCGCATATGCCGATGCCTCTCGGTTCGCCGGCGAGGCTGTAGACGGAAGTTCGTTGACTGACCTTTCGGACTGCAAGATCAAAAGCCCGTTACTGGATGAGCGGTTCAGCTACTATACGAAGAATATCGAAATTACTCCGACAAACGAACAACTTACGATGACGGCCGCACAAGTTGAATCAGAATTGCTACGCGTGCACCGAGAGTCCATGGCGTACCTCAGGGAATTGAACCCAGATATGGAGGCCAAAGCCCCTCATTGGGGCGGAAGCTATCGTGAGCTGATGAAGTACTTGGTTTTTCATATCGCCTACCACACGGGGCAAATGTACTCGGTAAGACACCTTCTCGGGGAAGAGACACCGGACAACTGAGGCAAACCAATATGAATTTAGCTCAAGAACAGCGCGAAGAACTTCTCAAGTCGGTAAAGAATCGGTTCGAGAAGAACATGGGGCGTCACGACGGTCTTGTGTGGGCTGAGATCGAAGCCAAACTGGTGGCCAGTCCCGAGAAACTTTGGTCTCTCTCTGAGATGGAGAGAACAGGCGGGGAGCCGGATGTCGTGAGTTTTGATGGGCAGGTTTGCTTCTGCGACTGCTCTCCAGAAAGTCCTAAGGAACGTAGAAGCCTTTGCTACGATAACGAAGCACTAGAATCCCGCAAAGAGAATAAGCCTAAAGATTCCGCAGTTCATGCCGCTGCAGAAATGGGAATTGAGCTTCTCACTGAAGAGCAATACCAACACTTGCAGTCGGTGGGAGAGTTTGATCTTAAGACTTCAAGCTGGCTAAGAACTCCTGCCGCAATCAGAAAGCTTGGAGGCTCGATCTTTGCAGATCGCCGATTCGGGAGAGTTTTCGTTTATCACAACGGGGCGGAGTCGTATTATGCGTCACGGGGCTTTCGAGGCGCGCTCAAGGTGTAGTTTGCGCCTGCAAGTGGTTGTATAATACAAATATGTTGTCCATCGGAGTCTTTGCCGTAATTGTCTTAGGGGGGCAGAAGGAAACGGATGTCTGGCGATGGAGGGTCAATCTCAATGGTCAGCAGGTCGAAATCTACGACCGGATGAAAGGCGACAAAAAGCTGGGAACTGGCCTTCGCCGAATTGTCCAGATGAAGGATGTCTACAATATCAA
This sequence comes from Armatimonadota bacterium, assembly GCA_021413725.1. Classification (GTDB taxonomy): domain Bacteria; phylum Armatimonadota; class Fimbriimonadia; order Fimbriimonadales; family Fimbriimonadaceae; genus JAEURQ01. The sequence goes on from JAIOPU010000025.1 coordinate 5,600, forward strand.
GTACGAAAACTTCATTAAACCCGAATGGGAAAGCCTCTTTGTCGTGCGAGGCAAAGTGGTATTTGTCCGCAAAACGGGAGAGTGGTTTAAACCACTGTACACGATTCCCACTCATCTTGACAAGGGAAAGCTGAAGCAAGAGAAGCCGGTCATCACCCCCTATCTATCCCTCGAAGTTGGAGCCCTTTCCTATGAAACGGGTGGCCTAAACATAAACCACTTCAATACACTGGAGACAGCGGATTTCGTGATGGGAATACGTAGCAGAATGAACCCAGATCACGGCTATTCAGAAGAACTGAGGAAACGTTTGCAACTGCCGTATCAGGGCACTCAGGTCTTTGACATGGACATTTTAGATCCTGACCTGAACGTAAAATTCACTTTGAACAATGTGCGGAACGTTCCTCGCCGATACGGCAAAGTCTGGAAGATTGAATACGACACGAACTCGGTTGCCCCGCTTACGGCTTTACTCAATGACGAGGGAGAACCGGTTGCTCCAGATATGCCGCTCGTTAAGCAATTCATTACTGACTACGATGAAAGCAAAGTCATTCTAGCCATCCCTACTTCGCTTAAATTTGACCGTTTTATTCCGATAATGCCGGATGGGCAGTTTAAGCCAGAGCCACTGCCAACGGCAGGCTATTACCCGAGCCTTGCAATATATGAAGACTCCGTCCCCTTCTTCTGGAACGTTCAACATTGGATCAAGGAATACACGACTCCAGATGGACCGCGCTTCGGATACGCCAATCTAGACTTATCCCAGGAATCTGGGCCACTGTGGCGTTCGATCACTTGGTGGAAGCATCCCTATTATCCGGGCGGAGGTGGCAGTGAGATTGTCGCCCAGTTCTTGGACGGGACATGGACGGTTTATTCCTCTGTTCCGGGAAAGGGAGGCGATTCCCCCCATCGGCCCTATATCAACAAAGCGTTTCCTACTCGCGAAGCGGCGATAGCTGCCTTCGTGCCGGTGTACCAAAAGGAAGTCGCCGAACCCGCCCTCGCCAAGCAGCGCGAAGATTTCAAAATTCAAACTAAGAAATGGAATGAGTATCTAGAATACTTAGGGGTGGACAAGACAATGGACCCAGGGGGGGTTGCCGTCGGTGACCTGTCTAGCCTCTTGTACGCAACAGTGACGTCTCTGAATTCGAGGCTCTACAGTGATTTCGATCAAGCGTGGCCCAAGTTACCGGGTGACTACCGGCTGAAGTATATGGCGATCGCCTACCAGCTCCGGCGGATTTCGCTGAGCGAGGAGAACGCACGGTCGTACGCGGGCATGGCCGTCAATCCTGGAATCAAGGCGACCTTCACATCGATTGCGAACTCGATCAAGAACCAAATTGCCGAAGACGCCAGGCGAGTTGCGGAAGCGAAGAAGCAGGCCGCCATGGGATATGGTGATGCCGGAAAATTCAACGCACGGGCTCCTGCCTCTGGCCCCGGCTTCGTCTCACCGTTCCGCGATGTGTATGCCCAGCCAAGCTACGCCGATCAGTCGAGGAGGCACGAACAGTACATGAGTGAGATGTATAAGTACCTCGGTGGACAGCAGTCCTGGCGCCCATATAAATAAGGCTGGTTGTTTTCGTCAAGTTAATTATTCTTAACCTTGGCTTCCAGATCAGCCTTCTGCTTCTCCATGCTCTTGATCAAGTCTGCGTTATCCTTGTACGGACTCGTCTTGATCTCGACCAAAAGGATATTTGTCGCGTCCAAAGCCTTTTGGTATTCCTTCGTCGCTTGGTAAACCACGGTCGCGTCATAGAGTACGCGCACATTCTTTCCCTGCGGCCCTGCGAGTAGCATCGTCATCGCCTTGCTCGCCAACGCCTTATTTCCTTTTGCTCCGGTAGCTTGCTGAACGGCAAACATATCCAAGTTCATCGCTTCGTTTTCGTCCTTGCTCTCGGCGAGAGCTTTGGCTTTGGCTTCCCAAGCCGTAGTGTCCTCGACGGCCAGCCAGCCGAATCGGACTAGTTCGGCCTCCGAAGCAATTGTGGGATGCTTCGTCACGAGCGCCGTGAGGTTGGCCTTCGCGGTGTCGCGCTTACCGCTGTCGTAGAGCTTCACGCAATCCTGGATGGCCGTTCGTACCGCCATTTCCTCCCGTGCTTCGGCGTTGTCTTTATCAAACTTCTTCTTGAACGCGGCTCCGTCAAACTTCCCGGCTTTGATCTCCTCAAGCGGCTTTTCCATGTCCATCGGGTGCCCGATCCAGGCGATCTTTCCCCCCTTCACCACAAAGGCAGTGGGGATGCCGTTTTGGCTCGCGGCGACCATCCAGCTCTTCGCCATGCCGCCTTTGTTGCTGGACCAACCCACGTTGTAATCCATCTTTGCGCCCATCTTCTTCACAAAATCAGGAATCTTGGTCCCCTCGTTCTCCTCCCAAATGCTCACGCCGATAAACGTGACGTCGGCATTCTTCTTCGCCATATCCGTCAAGTGCGGAATGCTGTCTATGCAAGGGCCGCACCAAGTCGCCCAGAATTCGACAACGTAGGTCTTGTTCTTAGCAAGCGCGGTAACCGGCTTGCCCTTGAACCACTTGGCTACAGATAGGGCGGGGGCGGGTGAGCCAATTGTCAAGTCTTCGGCAAAAGCTGAACCTGTTTGGACGGCGGCGGCGATGAGAAGGACAAGGGCTTGAATGGTTTTCATGACTTTAATTAAGCGAATTATAGCCCTTTTGAAACGCCAACCGGCACCATCTGAATACTCCCGATTCCGATTACCCCGCCTGAATGCGCGTTCGGCATCCGGACAATCGAGACTGTTGCCGTCTTCGACGAACCCGACTTCCACTCATAGCTCACCGTGACATATTGCCCGTCTCCACCCAACTGCGGTTCGCTTCGCTCCCCGTTGATGCGAATCTCGTAAGTGTTGCGCCACTCGGCTCCGCCGGATAGGCCGATTTCATCGAAGCTCACGCGGTAAGTCGTACGCGGCTTGCAACTTACTTTGCTTGACCAAACCGTGAACTGGTCGTGGCCCCCGGTGTTCATGTAAAGGCCGTTGCCGCCCTTCGGCGGTGAAAACGGCTGGTCGACCACGTTCGTGTGCAACCGAACTGGAGTGTTGAAGCCGCTCGTGATCGTGTAATAGCCGTCCCAAAGGCAGTTCGTGCTCGGCTTGATGTAGGGCCGGTCGGAAGTGAAACCGGTGTTCCCCTGCGTGAAGTCGCCATTAGCAATGATCGACTTGCCTCCCGTATCCCCCCGCGAATCGTCTCCCAGTTCGCCGCGGAACTTCTCGCGAAGCAAGTCACGGTATTTCACGGCGGACGCATAGACTCGCTTGACGTCGGCGTCCTCCATATTCGGATATCGGGTGTTCGCTGTTTTAATTGAAGCGACCAACAAGTTCTCACCCTCGCGATAGTGCTTCCCTTCGCAAGCCGCCGCCATGTCTCGAATGGACTGCGCCAGCAGCGCAATCGTGTAATTCTTCGCCACCGACTCGTCCGAACCCGATCGCGAAACCGGCGCACTCTGCACCGTCTCAACCCTTCGATTCTGGTCGATATCAAAGTAGCTCAGGCGAACTTTAACGGGCATGCTATCCCGCCCCGAAACCTTGAATCGCATCAAAACAACTTCGGTCGCGCCGCTGTTCAAGTTGTCGAGTTTGATCTTAACCGACCCCCGCGATCGCTTCGGATCGTAGCCGTAAACCTTATCCAACTCCAGCCCGCCACCAAATTCGATCTCAAGACTCGGCTCGGTCGCAACCGGCGAAAGCAGGCTCTGAAGCTCGTTCACAAACACCTTCTCAATGTCTTCCGAGTCCGCGACAAAGTGGAAAAGCCCGCGCCCGCTCTTCGACAAATCTTGCAGGAGTTCGCGGTTGAGGTCGAGTCCTACGCCAATGGTAGAAAGGTCAACCCCCTGATTGTTGTACTCCTTCGAATCGTGCGCAATGACCTCGGGATCGGTGACCCCTTGGTTGGCAATGCCGTCGGTAAGCAGGATCACGCGATTCGTCGATTCTCGGCTGAAATTCTTCAGCGCCTCCTTGTATCCCAGCATCAAACCGGCATAGATATTGGTAGAACTTCCCGGCTCAATCGCGCGAATAAGGTCCATTGCACTCTGTCCGTCGCGGACTTTTTGCGCGGGGAAAAGCACCTGCGCTTCCGAGTCGAAGAGGATGATCGAGAGAATGTCCGTAGGTCGCAGCCGTGAGACAAGGTTCAAAAGCGAGGTCTTGACCCTCGAAAGTTTGTCGGAGGAAGACATCGATCCACTCTTATCGATCACCAGCGACAGATTCAAAGGGCGCAATTTCTGTCGGTCGTGGGCAAGCGCAGTCCCGAGTCCGACTTGCAAAACCGCCTCATCCCCGGAGACCAAATCGCTACTCCAGCGAACATCCAGCGCCACCGACTCCCCCGCCTTCGGCCGCCCAATCTCATGGCGGTGGTAGTTGACAATGTCCTCCACCACCACATCTCGCGCCTTAGGCAAAAGCCCCGCATTCCCCAAAGCCCGCGTCCGCGCCGCGCCGGCGGTTGAAACTCCATCCTGCGCTAAGCCAAGGCTAGCCGATGAGAAAGCAACCAAACAAACAAAAATCCCTCGAAATATTCGCAACATCCGCCTTTCAGACGTGTGCGGTTTGTCGTTGTTACTGCCTCGTCAAGGGCAAAGCCCCAGCTGGACCTGGCCTTCGCCCTCCGGCGCTATGCCCCACTAGTTCGCAAGAGAAGTTCAAATCCCTTCTGATTGAGAACCAGAAGGGTTACTGGGTTAGGGTGAGACCCTGCTCAGTTGCCCGTTTTCAATAACCACTCTCGAATTTCCGAATAATGATTGGCTTCATTTTCGGTCTCCTGAACTCGCTTTTGAAAGTAGGCGTGATAGGCCGCGTTGGCTCCTTTTGAGAGATTCCTTTTCGCGCAAGCGATTGCCAAGTCATCCACCCAGCCTTGGTAACCTTCACTCATGTCTTTCGCGTGAGCTGGTCCCCAATATCGTAACGACCAAGCCATCGTCGGCACCCCCTCCTTTTGCGCTCTCAAAAAGAGTTTGTGGGCGGCATCATCAACTTTGTTACTTTGAACGTACTCGAGAGCATCCAGTAAATCCGTTTGCTCGTGCACTCGCGCCCAAGGGGAAAAAGTTGGCTTGCAGGGATCGTAGAGTGGATAGACCTCCTTTAGAATTTTCTTTGAGCGGTCCTCTTCAATTTCTCCGCGAGGGTTGTCCGCAATTGCTATCGGAAGTAAAGTCGCCATATCTTTGCCGACTTCTCGTTCAAGTTCATTTACTGTACGGCGCCATTGAGCGGGCTTGTCTTGCTTTGCCAACTTTGTAATGACTTCGTCGATGGCCTCATCGTTATAAACCCTGCGAGAGAGCATCTTGACAACAAGTCGCTCTCCGGTTTGCGGGTAGTACCACAGCAAGTGTTTCAGCGTATCGGATGCTCGCCTATCGGTTAGCGCGTATAGGTCTTCTTCGAGTTGTTGCTCATGCGCTTTTGCCGTCAGTCCGCTCCATTCCTTTCTCACGGCTTTGGCGAACACTGCATCTCGAATCGGAGAAGTGATCACCGTGTAATTCCCACCGCAATACATTGGCCCTATCTGCCGGTTCACAATTTGGCCAATGATGTGATAACACAGGTCGCCAACTCTAAATTGATAGCGGTCGCCAGTAAAATACTCATCTCCCCATCGAAGCCCTCCAACCGTCCCGGCCGGCTGCATGCTAGGGTCGAAGTACCGAGAATCATACTGATTTGAATAGACACGGGCCATTCGATGCCCAAAGACCTGCGTCAATGCCGTCGGCCGCGGGTCGTCAACATGGGCCAGGAGTTGGGGCAAAGCAAGAACCCCGAGTTGCATCAACTTTTGCATCGTCGGTTCGATAGTCCAGTCTTTTTCCTTAGGTATACCGAATCGAATGCTGGGCTGGTCTACTGGCGCGATAAAGCCCGGTTTCTGCAAAAGGTCATAGCCGTCAGCCTCCCCACCACCCACGGTTACTAGTCGATCAAGCAACGTCTCAACCTCATCCTTCGGCGGAGATGCAAAGCAAGTTCCGGTTACGAAAGATAAAGCAACGACTAACCCTCGATATTTCATGGACTTTCCTATACTTAGCCCATTGTACACACTATTCTGTGCAAAACCCCAGACTTACGCCCTAAACTGCCACAACCCCCGTCTCGATCAAATCCGTTGCCTGCCCCGTCGCCGCGTAAACAAACCGAGTCGCGACCGCGTAAACCCCGGGCGAGACCGGAAGGTCGAGCGATTCTCCCGCTGAAAAAGCGTGAAAGGCCGTCGTGCGATAGCGCTGAAGATAGGTTCGGCAGTGCACCGAAGGGAGCTTTTGGAGCAGGACTTCGGTCACTACTCCCGCCGCATTCGCCACCGACCCGCTCACCCGAACGGCACCAGAAACAGAAACACAAGAAAACCGAACCGAGTCGCCCGGAAAAGCCCCAACCGGCGGCACTACAGGCACGGGCAACCCTGGGTTGGCCTGCAAAAACTTCGTGCCCAGCCGAGTGAAAATGAGCTGCGCGGAAACCGCCTGATCGCTTCCGTATCCGGCTTCGGCTTCCGCAAATGCGCGCCAAGCCGCCGCATGGGCCAAGGTCATATTCCGCCACGCTTGCCCGACGATTCGCATTCGATTTCGCGACTCCATCTGCTTGGGGGTCTTAGAGTCCGAGGGCAAGGGCCGTTCCCGCAAGATCGTCCCGTATTTGCCCTTCACAAACACCGCATTCCCTGTTCGCCCCGAAATCCCACCAATGATTGCTGATTCACGCACCTTAGCCATGCTGGTAATTTTCGGCGTTTCTCGACGGAATCTTTAGGCGATCTTTACGCAAAATCGCATGGACTACGCTCGAATCCCCCTTGAATCTAGCTTTGATTACGGCACTCATTTGGAGTGCGCGAATGTTATTCGCGCTTTGAGGCAGGGCGATCTTATCGCCCGTGGAGTTGCCAGCGGCCTCTGGGGTTGGCGGCAGGTGTGGTACGTTTAGAGCACCGATAAGATCGGTGCACGAGTAAGGCGAGAATAAGATTCGCGCACTCCAAGGGGGTAATCTTTCGCGATGCAGTCTTGGCCCCACGCTCCTTCAAAAAGAGTCACGGAACCGGGGATTTACATCGTGACCGCCGGGACCTACGGCAAGGCGCACTTTTTTCACGATGAGCAACGCCTCCTTATTTTGCAAAAAACGCTACTCGACTTTCTGGATCGCGACGGTTGGGAAGTGATGGCTTGGGCGGTGTTCTCGAACCATTATCACCTAGTCGCAATTGCTCCCGAGAGACCGAAGGCAGTCCAAAAGTTAACAAGCCGAGTTCACGCTATCACCTCGCGTGCCGTGAATGAATTGGACGGCACTCCAGGACGACAAGTTTGGTATCAATGCTGGGATACACACTTGACATTCGAAAAATCAGTCATGGCTCGTCTTGCCTACGTCCATAACAATGCAGTAAAGCACGGGCTCGCCGCGAAACCGGAGGACTACCCGTTCTGCAGTGCGGCATGGCTTTTGGAGCATGGCGATGCTCCCTTTGTGAAAAGCGTGCTTTCGTTCAGCACGGATCGAGTAAACGTTGTGGACGATTTCTAGGGCAACCTCCTTGGAGTGCGCGAATCTTATTCGCGCTTTGAGGCAGGGCGATCTTATCGCCCGTGGAGGTGCCAACGGCCTTTTAGGTTGGCGGCAGGTTCGGAACGTTTAGAGCACTGATAAGATCGGTGCACGAGTAAAGCGGGAATAAGATTCCCGCACTCCAAGGTGCTTTTTTGAGCTTTCGCGCTACGAAACGCTTTTGCTATTCGGAAGGTTTTTAGAGTCCCGATAAGATCGGGACACGGGAAAAGCGCGAAAAAGATTCGCGCACTCCAAAGCGCAAATGCGAACGATACAAGACGAAACGTAAAGCAAAGGTAGAATCCGCGTAAGGCACGAGAAGCCGTCGCTGCGTAAGAGGAGTCCCGTGGGAGATATTCAGGTCCAGTTTGGCAAGGTCGAATCCCTAAGCGCGGCGCAGTTCGAAGCCCTTTGGGAAAAGACGTCACGGGTGCTCAACGCCTATCTCCGCGCTCGCAAATTTGAACTCCACACCCGCCAAGACCTCATCCAAGACGCGTTCCAGCGAATTTGGGCACTGCGCAGCCAGATTGAATTCAAGGGTTTGCCCAGTTGGTTTCAGTACTGCAAGCGCACCGTGGACCATCTCGTCATTGACCGCGCGCGGAGCCACGGCGGAACACTTGACGGGCAAGAGTTTTTGGAAACGACGCCTGATGAGTCGCCTGGGTTTGAAGACGCCCTTGCCCGAACGTTGGAACTCGATTCAATCGCGCAAGTCGCGGATGACCTGTGGCTAGGAACCCGCCCCGCGCAACATGAGATCAAACTGCTCGCGGGCGTTCTCATCCTGATCGACGGCCGGCGCGCGTCGAGCGTTCTGCGCTTGCTTGCCCGAGAATCCAAGGAGCTTCCGCGAGACGTCATCGCGATCCTTTCCGCCGACCGCACCCTCAATGAAGTACTCTATCGAGGCATCTACCTGAAGCCGAATGAACTCGCGGCGCGGGTGCTCGGGATCAAACCCGACCGGTTGCCCGCCGTCGTAGAGGCGATCAGTGCCAACCAAAGCTTTGAAGAGGCGGGAGTCCTTTGGACGCCGGACGAATTGCGAATTGTCCTCCGAAAGTGCTGCGACTATGATCCCACGAGCGCCATCCGCAAGATGAATTTCACCAAGCCTCGTGTAAATATTGACGACGTGATTGTTAGAATCAGCCAGTCACTTCCGTTTATGAAGGTTGTAGTGCAAATTCATGATGCGGGTCTAGCATTGGGGATCCCGACCGAGCCTTGGAAGGAGTCGGGTGTTTGGCGGCGTCTCGCCTTCCAATACACGATGGATGGGCTCTCGCATCTGGACTTCCAAGATTGGTTTACCCGCCCCGCCGCGACCGTCGGGTTCGAGATCAAGCCGCTGACTCTACACGCCTGGATCAGCAACAAAAGACTCGCCGGTCAACTCGCGAGCGAAATCAAGAGGAGGTGGAGTCTGGATGGCGACCTTGACTGAATCGGAAGTCCTTTTTCTGCATGCGCTGGAGCAGGTGTTCCCTGCCGACGACGCCTCCTTCGACTTTGAGGAGAACCTGAGTGACCTTGGCTACGTGCGAGCCTTGCTCGGAGACTCGGTGGCGCGATTGGCATTCTATGAGTCGAGGAGCGACTCCCGATTTCATCCCTCCAACATCGGCGAAGACCGCTGGCCCCTTGTCGGGCGCGACTTCGAAGTCAAGCTCATCGAAAGCCAGTTTCAACGCGGGCTTCGCGTCGTGAATCTCACCGGACGTGGAGGCATGGGCAAGTCCCGAATCGCGCGCGAGATCGGTCGCCGGTTCGGGGCTTCGGCGTGGGTGATTTCCTGCCACGGCGTCGAGAGCGGCGAGGAACTTCGCCTGCGTATCGGTGCCCAGATCGGGCTTGCCCCTTCGGATGAGTTCGAGGCTGAGCTGCGGGATGAGTCCTGCCTCCTGATTTTGGATAACCTGGAGCGAGGTGCTCTGCTCGCAGGGCTGATGGAATCTCTTGCGACCGCGCCCCGAGTCAGGCTTCTGGTTCTATCGCGCAAGCCCGTTGCCGCGCTCGCAGAGTGCCGAATCGAATTGCAGTCTTTGAGCCTGCACCATGCTCGCGAATTCGCGCGGAGCCTGCTCGGGAGCGGTGTCCCCGATGGGCTGATGAACGTCCTCCCTCGGCTCTCCCGCGCGCCCCTTGCCCTCATCATTGCCGCTTCCCTGCTTGTCGCGGAGCCAGCGTCGGCGACGAACCTGGCTAAGCTTTCTCCCGCAACCAGCAGTGCCGCCGCCGACAATCGCATCTTGGTGGAATCCATGAACCGATTGACTTCCCCCCAACTCACGCTCCTCCACGCCCTCGCCGAGTTTGAGTCGTCCGTGTTGCCTCAAGCCGCGATTCGCGTGACGGAGTTGGTCGGATGCACCGAGTTAGACCTTCAGAAATTGCAATCGGCGGCATTCGTAGACGCCGATCTTGGTTCCATCAGACAACTGCGCGTCCACGACCTGATCCGAGAACAAGTTCGGTCATTCGCCCGTTCGCGCGGATTGGCGGACCAGCAAAAAGTAAGCCATCAGGTTCACGCCACCGTCATCCGCGAACTCGCCCTCACCGTCGGCGAGCAGATGAAGGAAGATCGCTGGTCGGATGGGATTGCGCTCTTCCATGCGATTCGCCCCGATTGCCGCAAAGCCATCCAGAACGCGGAGAGCCTCGAAGACTCCTCCACGACAATCGCGGTTGCCACGGGAGTGGGAAGGACACTTTTTGAGCTGGGATTCATTCCCGACTTCAAACTCATCTCAGCGAGCGGGATCGCCTCCGCAAGGCGCAACCAGGACCAAACCGCGCTCATTGAACTACTCGGATTGGCAGGCGCGATAGCAGGCCGGGAAGGCAATGAGGCGAAGTGTACGGAGATCTGGCAGGAACGTCTTGCTCTCGCCCGAACGGTCGGCGATCGCACCTCCGAGGCGGATGCTCTTTCGGACCTCGCTTGGCAAGCGTTTGAACTAAGCGATTTTGCCGCCGCCAACCGGCACTTGGATGAGTCGATCCAGATTGCCACCGAAGACCGCCACCTCGAACTCCTCGCCACCGGGCTCGTCATGCGCGCTCGTGTGTTCCTCGCGACCGCGAAACCCGAAGAGGCGGACAGCGCGATTGCCGCGGTAGAGGCGCTCCTGCCCGAATGCAAGAACCGCGACCTCACTTCTTTCGTGTACTACTCACTCGCCGGGGCAAGTCTCCAACGCGAAGACTTCCCCACCGCCGAACGTTGGCTCAAGACTCTGCTGCGCCAAGCCTCCGAAGGCCAACTCGCGATCATGTTGGGCTGGTCTCTAAGGAACCTCGCTCCGATCTTTGAGCGACGGCTGGACTCGAATCGGGCGGTAGCCTGCCTCGTCGCGGCGGTGCAAGTCCACCAGGAATACATGACCAAGCACCGAGCCAACGCGATCAAAGCCCTCCACGCGTACGAGGACAAGAACGGCCTCACCTCATCCACGCAAATCGTCCTCGCCATGGAGCAACCTTGGCTAGAGTTAGTGGAACTGGTGTTGTCCGAGACTCCGGCTTAAGTTAGCGGAGAGGATTTCACGCAGAGGCGCAGAGGAGCGCAGAGAAGGGATTTAGTGCCCAACTCTCCCCGATCTCTGCGTCTCTGCGAGAGACTTTCCCCCCAACCGGTTCCGGTCCAGCCACCTCAGACCACGTTCGGGGAAAAGAACCAAGAAAACAAGCGAACACGTTACTTCTCCGCGAGGAGGCTGCTCCATGGCAAACCTTTGGAGTGCGCGAATCTTATTCGCGCTTTCCCCGTGCGGCGATCTTATCGCCGCTCTAAAACGGGGACGCGGTCTATCGGTGGACTGCAACTCCACGGGCGATAAGATCGCCCTGACCCAAAAGCGCCAATAATATTCGCGCACTCCAAAATAGATACAATGCAACACCATCTGAGGCAGAAGTCGGTGAGGCACGAACCGGATGAGGGTTTTCGCTCGGAGCGAGATCGACGAACAGAGCCCTCGCAGCTCTAAGGCCCAGGCTGAATTGGCTCTTCCTCGCAATACATCTTAATGAAGATCAACTCCGGCTCCGCGGTCGTGCCGCTGGTAGTGTCCTCGATGATGGGCCCATCCGCACCGCCGCAGGCTACAAGATTGGGAAACTCCTCGGGACAGAGCACCGCGGAAAGGTTCTCAAAGAACATCCGCGCGTCCTGCATCGCCCCGCCCTTATAGGTTCCCTTCGGGATGATCGTGAGCTTGCTCATCGGCATGATATTGATGGCACCGTTGGGGAGCACTTCCTTCAACTCGCGCGGCACGATCCCAGTCGTATTTTGCAGCCAAGCGAGATAGCCCGCCTGGTCTTGCGCGATGGCAGACATGAACACGGCTATGAACTGCTTGTCCGGGTTCAATTGCAGGTGGACAAACAGCCGATTGAACTCTCGCAAAAGGAAGAACTCGATCTTGGGGAACTCCAGTTTGGAGGCGAGCACAGAGTCGAGGGTGCTCCAAAATTGCGCGGGGTTCGTGGAGATGCCGAGGTTTGCGGCAAAAGCGGGGAGGGCGGTTTCGTGGCCCGAAACGATGATCAGAGCGGTGCCGCTCATGCCTCGAATGACGAGGCTACCGTCGTCGGGGGTGGAGGTTGAGAATTCGATAAAGTAGTGGCCCGTTACGGAAGGCTGGGCGAGGGGGGCATTCAGTTGAACCCAAGCGGCGGGGTCTTTGATGAGTTCGCCGAGTTGGTTCCCGGTCGTTGTGCAGACCCAAAGGGTTTCATCTGCGGCCATGGTGATGTATTTTGTGCTCATGTCGGTGTTTCGGCGGCAAGGCTCAAGACCTTGCCGTACTGAAGTAAACGGGAAAAACGAGCCGAGCTAACAGGTACGCGGAATTTTCTCGCAATTTCTTCAGGACACCTGTTAGATTTGGGAAATCGGTGCGTTCTACTCTAAGTCTGGACATCGCTCTCCCCTTGTCTCAGACCCCGGGTGTGGGGCTGTCGGGCCCCCACCGGGACTAAGGAAAATGAGCCTCATGCCTGAACCAAACAAGGACGGACCCCATAACAGGGTCCGCCTTGCCTCTCCCCTTCATTTGAATAGAAGTTATGCACATATTACCGCGAATATGGGGGTTTGGTCAAAGCCTGGTCGAACCCCCAGGAGTCTGTTTCGCCTGCCCGCGCGCAACAAATACCTCGCCCCTGAAAGGGGGAGGTCGGTTCTCGGAGCGGAACGATTGGCCCCGTTACCTTTGGGGTCGAAGGAACCGAAGGCAAGAAGAAAGCCGCCTAAGGCTTTGCTCTTGAAGTAAGGACTGCCCCGGTGCCGCCTGCACCGGGGCTTCTTTTTTGCCTCACCCCCCAGAGTCCTACCCAATCGGTGTAACATGGGAAACATGCTGTTTCTCGCCGTCATCTGCGCTTCCCTTCAACTCGCTCCCGGTCAGGTGGACTTAGCCGCTGGATTCAAGAATCCGCCCGCGTCGGCTAAGCCGCACACCTGGTGGCATTGGATGGGTGGGAACATCACAAAGGAAGGGATCACCGCCGACCTGGAGGCGATGAAGCAAGCCGGAATCGGCGGCGCGCACATCTTTGACGCGGGCCAGGGGATTCCGGATGGGCCGATTAAGTACAACTCCCCCGAATGGCGGCGGTTGATGTCTTTTGCCTTGCATGAGGCTCAGCGCCTTGGGCTTGATATGACGATGCACAACTCTTCGGGGTGGTCTTCGAGCGGTGGCCCGTGGGTGAAGCCGGACGACGCGATGAAGAAAGTCACCTCGGCGACCGCCGAAGTTTCGGGCGGCGCAAACCCTAAGCTTCCGATTCCGAAAACAGTCCGCGATTACTACAAAGACATCGCGATCATGGCGTTTCCCGCCACTTCCGGGGTTGGAACAACATTCTTCGCTCAACTGACCGGCCTCAGCTCGAATCCGGGGATGGTCCGCACCTTGGACTGGCCTTTGGTGGATCAGACGAAGGTTATCAATATTCCTCTTGATCGCGTGCGCGCCGACGGCACGCTGAATTTCGAACTCCCTGAGGGTAAGTGGACGCTTCTTCGGATGGGCGTGACTCTCACGGGCGCGCTCAACGTCGCGAGCCGGGAATCAGGCGAAGGACTCGAGGTCGACAAGCTGAGCCGCGCCTCGCTCGACCGGTTCTTTGCGGGCGGGCTTGACCCGCTCTTTAGGGAAATCGGAGATGACAGCGCGCTCCACACGGTTCTGATCGACAGCTATGAGACGGGCTACAACAACTGGACGCCGGACATCCTGCGCGAGTTTCGGACTCGTCGCGGCTATGACGCCACTCCATTCCTTCCTGCGCTGGCGGGTTTCGCGGTGGGCGACCAGACTCAGACTCTCGGTTTTCTCTTCGACTATCGCAAGACCCTCGCCGAACTTTGGGCGCAAAACTACAGCGGTTACTTCGCCCAAAAGCTCGCCAAAAAGGGCCTTGGTCTGGCCATCGAACCCTACGGCAACGGGAACTTTGACCCCTTCACCTACGGAAAGCCGGGCAGCCTGATCATGGGCGAGTATTGGGTGGGGGAGACGTTCATTAACCCGAGCGTCAAGGTCGCCTCCTCGGTCGCGCACGTCTACGATCACTCGGTTGTCGGTGCCGAAGCACTCACCGCTTCCCCCGAACAAGCGGGCTGGCGAAACCAACCGCGCCAGTGGAAGCCCTTCGCCGATCATGGCATGACCAAGGGAATCAACCGCATTATTTATCACCGGTTTGCTCATCAGCCCTGGGTTTCGGGCGTGAACCCCGGAATGACCATGGGCCCCTGGGGCTCGCACGTGGACCGAACGAACACGATTTGGCCCTACATGTCCACGCCCAACGGGGTTTCATTTGCCGTCCTTGTGCTTCCGAATACGGACCGAATGACGGTCGCTCTCGCCACGAAAATCAAGTCTTTGGTCGAGGCGGGTGCAACGGTGGTCGGCCCGAAGCCTGTTTTCACGCCAAGTTTGAGAGAGGCTTCTCAAGGGGGTAATGGAACGATCCAGTCGCTCGCCGACTCAGTTTGGGGCGAGCCGGAAGACAGGTCTGGCAGCCGAACTGCCGGTCGCGGGCGTGTCTATTGGGGAACTCCTT
>JAIOPU010000040.1 GCA_021413725.1 Armatimonadota bacterium
CTCTCTTCACGGTGAATACCTCAATCTTCACCGTGCAGAAGCCAATCTTCACCGTGAATACCTCGATCTTCACCGTGCAGAAGCCTCTCTTCACCGTGATTACTTCGATCTTCACCGTGCAGAAGCCTCTCTTCACCGAGATTACTTCGATCTTCACGGTGAAGAGTCGATGTTTTTCCGTGGAGAAAGGCGTAATCTCCCCCCTCAATTCGCCCGATTTCGATCAAATCCCATCCGGGTGATTGCGCTTTTGGTGTTCTAACTCCGCTAAATAAGGTTCGTAGTGGACATTGACAATCGCGCCACCGAGGGCCGCGCCGATCTCCTCCTCAATCTCCTCTGCCTGCTCGTGGGCCGCGACAAAGGTTAAATTGTCGTCAAGGAGCAGGTGGAACTCAACATACTGGGTCGCTCCCACTGTTCGAGTCCGCAAGGCGTGGAAGCCCTTCGCGTCAGGGTGATCGGTCAACACTTTCTCGATCTTTTCGCGATCCTCGTGCGGAATTGCGCCATCCATCAGCGGGTGTAAGAATTCGCGAAGTTGCCTGATCGCGCTGTGGATCACCACGATCATGAAGACGATCGCCACAATGGGGTCGAGGATCGTTAGGCCCGTCAACCGCACAAGTATCAGCCCCACCAGCACTCCCAGCGAGGCCATCAAATCTCCGCGAAGGTGGGCCGCCTCCCCTTTAAGCGCATTGGATTTGTGTAATGTCCCGACCGCATCTAGCCTGCGGGAGACCGCGTAGTTTGCGATCGCGCTAAAGACCATCGCAGCAACACCCCACGCCACTTCGATTGGCTCGGGGTGTAAAAAACGCCGCGAGGCCTGCCAGATAATCACAAGCGCAGTCAGAATAATCACGAGCATCTGGCCCGCCCCGAGTAGAAACTCTGCCTTGCCGTGACCGTAAGGATGCTCCGCATCGGGCGGCTTTGAACTCATGCGCACGGTTTTGAGTACACCGTACGATATAAGGATATCAACCCCCGACTGGAGACCTTCTGCGAGAACGCTGACGCTGCCCGTGACAAAGCCCGCTGCGAGTTTGACGACCACGTTCACCGTCGTCACACCGAGGGAAAGGCGCGCTCCGGTCTCGACAACGTCCTGCCCCGATTTCATGGCTACGGTTTACCCGATTAAACTAAATCGCTTGGCAGGCAAGTTGTCACCCGTCCAAGTTTTTTCGGTCTTAGCCAACCTAACGCGCCGACCGTTGACAAAAACTTCTTCGATATCTCCGTAAATGTAGCCGACAATTTCCGCTGCTCCGAAGCCCTCTGAGAGTACCTCGGTCGTGATGGACAACCGCGTTCCCCTTCGTAATGCGCGGATAGAAATCTGACTTCGCTTGCCGATTTGATAGTCCAGAGTCTCGCCGTCATCAAATGTGTAGACTGTCTCCCCGGCGCCGGTTGCGAAGAAGAAGTGCATGTCCACCTTCGTGAGATCCTTCTCGGAAGTCTCCCTCTTCCCAGGAAGTGCGGGGATAATCGCCCCGTCGCGGAAGTACAGGGGACTTTCGCTGGAATTGTATTCCACAGTCGCTCGCCCAGGCTTCATCCACTCCCCATTCCGAGCATCGAACCATGGCTTCCTGCCAGGAAGAATGACATAGCGCGACTTCCCTTCCTCCAGGAATGGTGCTTGCAGAATGTTCGGACCAACCATGAACTGGTCGTCAATCGGACGCTTGGCGTCGTAATGATAGAGCGTCGGACGCCATATTGGGTGACCGTTTTCTGCGTGCTCAATGAAGAGTTGATACAGATAGGGTAGCAACGTGTATCGAAGTCGGATGTAGCGACGAATAATACCGAGTGCTTCCCGAGAAAATGTCCACGGTTCCTGAACCCGATTCGCGTGCATGGAGTGGATACGGAAAAATGGAAGCAGGAAGTACGCCCTTGTCCAATCGAGCATGAGTGGCTCGGTCGTGTTGTCGGCAAAGCCGCCAATGTCATTGCCCGAAAACGCCACACCGCTCAAACCTAGATTGAGAGTCTGGGGAATATGAGCCTTTAAGTAGAATCGGGTGGAGACATTATCACCCGTCCAAACCGCCGAATACCGCGAAGTCCCTACGTAGCCGGAACGAGAGAGAAGAAAGGGCCGCAGATTCGGCTGGGCCTTTTCGAATCCGGCCCGAGTCGCCATCTGCATTCCGAGAGCGTACTGATTTCGAAACATCAGATGCGACTGCTGACCACTTTTAAACAGCATTGCGCTCGGATCGACCGCCCCCGTCGAAGGGTCGTTCATGTCCAGCCATGCGCCCTGGAAACCCTGTTCCATAAACTTTTCTGCGTATCCGGCCCACCATTCTCGGGCCTTGGCGAGAGAAAAGTCCGGGTAAACCGTCAGTCCGGGCCAGACGAAACCGACATAGTCTTTTCCTTGCGGCGTCTTGCAAAATACATCGGCCTGGACGCCGGAGTCGTACACTTCATAGCCCTTGTCAAGTTTCACACCTGGGTCGATGATTGGGATGATTCGTCGTCCTTTCACCTTTGCAAGAGTTTTAGCGACACCCAGCGGGAACTCGTTTTTGTCGTATGTGAAAACCCGGTAGCCGGTCATATAGTCAATATCGAGCCAAATGCCGTCGTTCGGAATCTGGTGCTGGGTAAGTTTCTCATCAATCTCCAGAATATCCTTTTCACCCTTGTATCCCCAGCGACACTGATGATATCCCAATGACCAAAGCGGGGGGACCGGCGCGGTTCCACAGAGTTTTGCGAACTTTGAAGTCAAATTGGCCAACGAATCGGCGACGACAATCCAAAGCGAGGGCATCCCATCCTCGGCACCCAAGACCAGCCTTCGATTCTCATCTTGGTCGCCAAAAAAGGTCGCATCTGACCCTGTGTCGATAAAAGGCGCGAATGGATTGTGCATCAACAATCCGATCCAGTGGTCGCCCCGTCGCAGGATCACATAGGGGATGGAAACGTAATAGGGATCGACCGGATGGGAGTGCCACTGCTCGTAAGGGAAGTCGCCGAGAACATCGGTATTGAAGAACTTGGTCCGCATCCGCGAGACTTCAAGTTGAGGGAACGCCTTTTCACCAAGACCAAAGTATTGGTCCGCGCCATCATAAACGAAGCAAAAGACAGAGGACTTTCCACAAATTCCAAACCCCATGTCCGGTTGGCTCTTCATGACGACTTCGCCATCGACACTGAGACTGAGGTGCCCGCGACTGTCCATCACCAACTTAGAACGATCATCGCCCGAAGTAGGTGAAATCAAGGGAACTAGGTTCATATCCTCAACCCAGAGTCTGGCGGCTTGCACACTGACCTGATAAACATCGTCCGCGTGAGCTTCAATCTGAACAACAAGCGGCTGCTGACCGATCGCTCCTTCCCCTGTTTTTGGATCGATGCGAGTGATGTACTCAAAATTGATGGGGTGAGGCGATTTTGTGTAAAACATGGGAGTGAGTTGAGACTCTATTCTAACTCATTTCTGCAGAATACTGGGCCCATCGCCGTGCACATCGCGAACTCAGTGGGGACAAAAAACGGGATAATTACCAGGTTTCTTAAAGTAAACCTAATTCGAGCTGAATATGCTCGGGAATTCGATCAATAGAAAACGGCGGCTCCCAGACCATTTCGAGCCTCACCGCACCAATTCCCTGCGTTTCCATCACCTGCGCTTTCACTTCACCGGGCAGACTCTCTGCAACCGGACAGGCAGGCGAAGTCAGGGTCATCTTGATATCTACGGACGCGTCGGGGTGAACCTGGATGTCGTAGATCAAGCCCAAGTCATAAATATTAACCGGAAGTTCTGGATCATAAACAAGCCTCATCGACTCGATTACCTCGCCTTCCAGCAGACTCATCTGGATGGAATTTAACTCTTTGGGCGTGGCGATTGGTTAAACCTTGTAAACTCAACTTTGTAAAGCCGCTATGAAACTTCATCAAAAGCAACTTCTCATCGCAATCTTCGCGGTGCTGATCCTTCAAGTGCTACCCTTCGGCGGCATCGTTGCGCTTCCATTTGTTTATCTCAACACGCATCTGCACGAGCTTTGCCACGCGCTTGCCGCGGTTGCGACGGGAGGCACGCCTGAAAAAATAGTCGTTTTCGCAGACGGAAGTGGAGTCACCCCGATCACAGGAGGTTGGCTAACCGTCTTCGCTCCGGCAGGATATGTCGGGTGCACCCTCATTGGAGGCGCCATGATATTAGCCGCAAGGACCGGTAAAGGAGCGAAGAATGTTTTTTTCGTGACAGCGATCCTGCTCACTTTATCTTGTCTGCTTTACGTCCGTGGTGACCTGGTAGGCCTGATTTCCGGTTGGGGTTGGTGTGCGGTGATGTGGCTCGCATGGCAAAAATTGTCCGGCGAAAAGTCCACTCTTGGGGCGCAGTTCCTCGGGGCACTACAATGTCTCAATTCATTTCAGGCGTTCTCAGCCCTCATTCAAATTAGTGCACGGGGAAGCCAGCCTACCGATGCAGTTCTCATGCAAAATGCAACCGGAATTCCTGCCCTCGTATGGGCAACGATTTGGGGCATTTTTAGCGCAGTCGTCCTTGGGCTAACCCTGAGAAGAGCCTGGAAGCCTTAGGCGACGTCCTTTTGGTTCGCGGCGCATTCGTCATAGTGCGCAGCACAATTTCGTCCCCGGTTCTTTGCGACATACAAAGCTTGATCCGAACATGAGATCAATTCTGCGCGACTGGTCATCGACGAGGTCAGAGTTGAAACTCCAAAACTCGCGGTCACAGGTCGATTGGGCCAAGTCTTGGATTCAAATGCGGCCCTGAATCTCTCGGCCGCAATCATAGCCGCATCTGCCGTGCAGTTCGGAAGAATAATGGCAAACTCTTCGCCACCGTAACGTGCCGTGAATTCACGTTTGAGCGAAACCTCTTCAATCAGCCTCGCTACTCCGATGAGTACGTCGTCGCCGGCCTGGTGACCATATTCATCGTTGAAGGTCTTGAACTTGTCCACGTCAAAGAGAATCAGAGAAAGCGGCGCGCCAGTCTTTTGGTGCTTGCGATACTCTGACTCCAACTTTTCTTGGAAGGTGCGGTGGTTGGTCAGCCCAGTGAGGCCGTCAGTTGTAGCCAACTTTTGGAGGAGGCAGTTCGCATTTTCAAGTTCTTCTTGCTTGACCTGTAGCAAAATGTTCTGCTCCGTGATAAATCCCATCTGGGTTTGAATCTGTTCTTGGTAGTTCAGCAGTTGAACTTCGGTCAGTTTGCGCTCTGTAATGTCCAAGGCAGCGCACACCCCACCCACAACCTCCTCGAGCGGATTGCGCAAAGGGAAAAATGCGCAAAGCAAGAACCTCTTTTCACCGCCTAGGCTATCCTCCCGTTCGTAATTCTGGATAGTTTCACCACGGAACACCCGTTCCGTAATGGACCGAATTTCGCTGTGCTCTTCCTCCCTGAACACCGCATAATAAATGGATTGTTGGAAGACCTCGTAGCCTTGCTTTCCATAAAGAGTTCCTGCCGCATGATTCCACTCAAAAATTGTTCCGCTCGGATCAAAAGTGAAAGCTGGAACCGGAATTCCTTGGAACAATTCCTGGAATCTTGATGCCGAGAATCGCGCGATTTCGCTTGCTTGCTGAGCGTGATCCAAAGCGCGCTGAAGACTCGCCGCGGTCTCCTGCAACTCCACTGTGTGAAGCTCCAATTTGTCGTGCATCTCGACCAGTTCATGATGTTGGGCAGATAGGTCAACCGCTTGTTTGGTGAGCTGCTCATTCAATCCTTCCAATGCCCCATTTTGGTCAGCGATATGATCAACCGCCGCCCGGGCTCGTCGGAAAAGCGGCCCAAAAATTAGTAAGGAACTCAGTAGCATCAGGCTGATGATACTTCCGTAGGCAATGGTCAACCCAGCCTTCAAGATTGCGATGCTCCGCTCGGTTTCGGTAATGAGGGCGAGGCGGGCATTCTCCAGATTAGTTGCACCAGTATTCAAGTGCTTTGAGAGAATGGCGAGCTTGTAGATCGAATTATCGGTTTCCGTTGAGAGCCCGAATGAGCCTCCCGCAAATGCCGCGAGATCTGCGGATGATTTCGCGTACGCTTTGAGCGGTTCGGAACTTACCGATTCGCCACTCGTTAGACTTTCCCGCCTCAGAGATTCGACAATCTGGCCCTGTCGGGCGATTAGGCTTTTCAGATGAACCTGCTCTTCCCGAATATCGGCTGTCGGATTGTTCGTCCTCTGTCCTGGCTTGCCCTCCCATTCAGATCCGATGATTTGACAGGATCGGACAATGTCGAGGCTTACGAGCCGCTCGTCAGTGAGTAGCTGCCGCACGTGTTCCTGTCGCGTCAGTTCCTTGATGAGTTTCTGAGAACCAAATTGCGAGAACGTGAGAATTGTCGCTAATAGGCACGAAGCACCTGCGACCGTCCAACCCAGTTTCTTGAGTTGCCATGCATCGTTTGAGCGCCCCGAGTTCGAGTCCACCTATCAATGTTCGGCATCAGGGCTCAAAATCCTTAGGGTAATTTTTATGAGCGCGCATCGTAGCAGCATGACTCATGCTTAGCAGAAGCTAAAAAACGGGGCAACCGGTGCTCGAATTGCGATGAAAATCACGAAAATTGCAGAATTTTTTGTAAAAACACGTTGGAAGAACGTTCTATTTGATATGATTAAGAGAACTCCTCGGGAATTGCCTCGATGAGAGTTGCGATTGGTTTTGGAATTTATGTCAACGGGTCATTTGCGAATTGAGCTTTTAGGGAGGCTAAGGGTAGTCCAGGCGGAGGGCGTCGTTGAGCGTTTTACAACGCAAAAGAACGCTGCACTACTTGGAGCACTTGCTTTAGAACCCGGTCGCAAAAATCTTCGCGACACCCTTATTACCCAACTTTGGCCCGATGCTGACGAAATTCCTGGTCGAAACCGGCTGAACCAGGCAGTTTCTACGCTTCGGAAGGTCCTTGGTGAGGCACTATGCTCGGACTCCGGAAGCCTTTGGCTTGATGCGGAACTCGTTTCCACGGACGTCAATGAATTTAGAACCGAAGAGGACTTTGCCACCGACCTGAGATCGGACACCCAGGCTAACTCTCTCATAAAATTGGTCGAGTTGTACCGGGGTCCACTGCTAGAAGGGGTCAATGAGCCTTGGCTCAATCGCGAGCGATCCCTTTTGGAGGAAACTTACGGAACTTACTTGCGAACTCTGGTCCGCTTCGGAGTCAAGAGCGGCGACACCGCAAAAATACTGCTCTTTGCACAAAGACTGGCGGTCCATGATCCGCTGGATGTGGAAGCTCACTCCGCTCTCATGAAGCTACATTTGGCTCAGCAACGTCCGCAGGCAGTTCTGAGGCAATACGATGAACTCCTCAAGTCGCTGCCGCCAGATTTCGTTCCTGCTCGCGAGATTGACGCTTTGGTTGAAAAGGCCCACGCAATGCTGACGACCGGCAATCTCGCCGGTGAGCGAACATTCGTTCCAAAACTACCCCGATTTATAGACTCATTTTTTGGTCGAGAAGCAGAAATTGCCGAATTGGATGCGCTGGTATCGGCTGGGTGCCGACTGATCACTTTGCATGGGACAGGCGGTGTTGGCAAAACGAGGCTTGCTGTCAAGTTCGCCGCCTCCCAAATTGATCGGTTCAAGGGCCGAGTGGCATTTGTCTCAGGGGTAGGCGCGACAAACTTGGATGAACTCAAGCGTGCCGTCATCAAAGTTTTATCCTCCGCCGGCAATTCAGATCCCGCAAACTTCGACGAAGTCGTACACCGCTTGGACGGTGCCCAGCCGTTTCTCGTGGTTCTGGATTCGGTAGAGCACTTGATAGAACCCCTATTCAAACTCCAAGAGTTACTTGTGAAGGCAACGGGCTTGTATATTTTGGTGACATCACGACGCCCCTTGGGACTCGCCACGGAGCAGGTTCTTGCGGTTACGCCTTTGGAAGGCGGTGCAGACAGCCCCGCAGTGCAACTGTTCTGCCGACGATATTCACGCTTAAGAGAGAACTTTGAATTTCGCGAGGAAGATTACGTGGCTGTTCGCCAAATCTGCGAAAACTTGCAAGGTCTTCCTATCGCCATCGAGATGGCGGCAGGATGGGCGAGACTTCTGTCGCCAGAGCAAATTCGAGTTCGACTCTCAAAAGCTCTCGGACTCACCTTTGAATCGGGGCGAGAAACTTCTCAACTAAGTGCGCTGCTGGGTCGATCGATTGAACTACTGGGAAAGGAACGGAGAGAAAAGTTCCGCATCCTTTGCTGCTTTGAGGCAGACTTTGCGCTGGAAGC